>JACOEM010000003.1 GCA_024998565.1 Nitrospira sp. | reverse complement strand
ACAGTCGAACCCGGACTCCAAACGTAGCTGCTACTCAAGATGGGGGGACGTCGGCACCACCACCCCCCTCTGAACCTCTGCCACAATCGTTTAATCGCACGCTCGCATAATGCGGGATGTTTTTTTATTTCAAATCCTTACCAGACGATACAGCTTTGCCACCGAGGATAACCCTTAAAAGTGCAAGTAAGTAACTCGACGCATTACACACTTACCAATAGGTAGATACAATATACAGTGATCATATGACCAATCATCGGAATGACGATATAAGCGGAATGCATATACCATCTCGTATCAGAGAGGCCCCACCACACGTGGTTCATAGGAAAAATAATCCCTGGGAATAGGGTGAAAGCAATCACTGAGACTATGAGAATCCTCTTTGTTCGTGGGCTACGCATTTTTTGATAATGATCGTAGATAGCGAAAGATGCCCGCATTTCGCTCAAAAGATTTTGCGCCTTCTGAATCCTCCCCCAAATATCTTTGAATGAGTCCGCGAACATGTGCTCTACGTGCGAGATACTTTCGCGAAAACTCCTAATTCCACTCACAAGGCTTTCTTTTTCCAGATCCTTACTAAGTTTATTTGAATCTCTTAAAAAACTATCGGAGGAAGCGTCTTCGAGGTGGCCTTTTTCTAATTCCCGAAGGCGAATTTCCCATTCGCCTAGAGTCTTCTTCAAGGATGCCAACACCTCACCTTCGTTGTCGGCAGCCTCAACCATCCTTAACAATTTCTGGCCATGCAATTTCTCAATCCACAAAAGAAAAGACACTGAATCCTCTAACTCTTTATGCCACGTCCTGTAAGCTTCCACACTTTGCTCCCCCTCACTCAATCGAATCGGCCGAAGGGAACCATCCGGGAGGGATTCTGTCCGAGGAATAAATGGATAATGATGCACGATAGCTACCAAGGACTCCATCACGAGTACACCACGCTTAGCTGCCTCATTAGGCCCAGGCAGTGAATGATGGGGATTTTCCATCCCTAACAACAACAGCCTAGAGGAAATCTCCTGTCGTTTAGTCTTATCACCTGTGTCGTACTCGGGTTGCAAAGCCGCTTTTATGCTGAGGGTCCCCGGGAACAAAGGTTCAATTTGCCGATAGGCGAGAAATATTCGTTCGAGAGTTGCTAGATTGCGATCACTAAGCAAGGAAATGAATATGCCAAATGCGGCCATTGTGATCGCCAAGATTGTCGCATTGATGCTCGCCACAGTAAGAAGATTGCCCTCATTCATCGAGCCCACCTTTAGCCTTGAGGAATTCGACGTAGCTCTGGAGCTACGAAAGAATGTTAACAGTTTCATAATGCCCCCTCTAACTCCTGGATTCTGTGTGCTTACGTTGCGATACTACTTTGACCATATATATCAAGTGAAGCGGGGGCTGCGCCCCCGATCCCCCCGGCCGTCCGGTCCAGTGGTCCGGAACGGCCGGGCGGCCTCGTTGGGCGGATCTTTGCGTGACCAATCTCCCCATGGTTTGAGTATCCCTATTCTCTCTTCTGTCTTTATAAGCAACGATCCAACAGAATGGCGGCCAAGCTGACGCATCGCCGCCTTGTGTATGGAGGAAGCATCGTTCCCTCTCACCCGTAGCGGATGGTGGACGGGTGACAGGGAGAAATTGATTTGATGGCTTCACCGTCGCCCCGTCAGCCCTGCACACTCCACACAAAGCCAGACTTCGCACATCACGTCGTTCTCCGCATAACAGAAGCGTGCCCAGGCTCGTTCGAAATGGCAGAATTCGCAGAGCCGTTCCTTGGTATGTTCGGGACAGAGCCAAGCTTTTCGTGCCCGGTCGTACGTGGTCGCTTCTCGTCCACAACAGGTCGGTCCAAATAGACTCGGCAGCTTAAGATCGCATTGATGCCAGATCATCCTCACACCTCCTGATAGACAAGCCCCTTTCCCAGCACCAATTGCAGAATCGTGCCGCTGAACCAAATCGGATGCCCCGAGAGCAGATCCTCCCAGGTCTTCAGAAACACAATGCGCGGGATTTCAATCTCACCCCTAATCCGGCGATAGGCATTCCGAGTCGACCATTGGTGCCGCATTTCTTCCCACAACCGACTGATAGGAAAGCCCAAGGACCGCTTCCAGGACCAGCACATATTCACGTAGCCACATTGATCCTGGACGTACTGGCTGATGACATAGCGGCTGAGACGGTTTCTTGAACGATGGCTGGGCTGATAGGCCTTGATCCAGACCACCGGAGCCCCGTGGAGGGCTTTCCACTGAGACGAGAGCCATTCCTGGGAGATCCAGAACCGGCGAGCACGTTCCCCATCCGGCACCCGCCAGGCCCAGAAGATGTGGAGGACGCCATGTCCTTCTTCCGTGCGAACCTGGTAATACTCCAACCCCTGAAAGCCCAGCTGGCGTTCGATTCGCTGCCGCAGTTGCTTGTGATGGTACGTCAGCTTCTCCGCATCCCCGCCTTCTGCCGTAGACAGAGTGACCCAGAGGACTTGGAATTGGTGGCATTCCCAGAACCACAGCAACGACCGCACCCGGTGATAGCCCCGTTTCTGCTTCCTGGTCCATTCCCCGGCGACTGGCTCCCGCCGGAACTCCTTCCAGCGGCTCATAGGGCACCTTCCGCCTGAGGAATGGCCGGCCTCAGACCGACAGCTAGAATCCGTTCCAGTTCCTCAATGGGAATCCGCACAGCGCGCACCGACGGCTTCACATAAGCGATCTGCCGTTTCAGGATGTATTTCCTGATCGTGCTTTCTTTGAGCCCTAACCGGTTCGCCGCTTCTCGAATGGTGATCAATTTTGTACTCGGGACCATCGGGCACCTCCTTGAAAGAATGGTTCAAAAATGATCACGGCTGATATTCGTGAGCCGTGATTCTTCTTGACACCCATTAGCAAGGCGGAGGTACACTTGCCAAACACATTCCGGTGGAAACGGCCCGTTCGCACGACACATTTTTCGGTGGTGTTGGGATCAGGAACCTAGGGAGGGGTCGGCATGAAAAAGGAGCGAAGGCATGAGCGCACAGGGACACGCGGAGCAGGACTTCCAACTGGAGTATCAGAAGGCGATGGAGCGTATCCAGACGATGCCGGATGGCGCCGTGGGGTGGGTGCTCCGGTTTTTACAGACCGATCTGGAGACCTTGACGCCCACGGAATGGACGCTGGTGGCGTTTGAGGTCGCGGCCTTTGTCGATGAGACGGGGGAGCGGTATGGCGGGATGGTGGCCCCTGAGAGTGGCTGGAGCGTGGAAGGCGTGCCTAACGCGAAGAACTATCAGACGATACCCAGTCGCAAAGAAGCCCTGGACATTCAGGCTGCCGTCTTGGAGCAGTTAGAGCTCTATTGGCATGAAGGATACACCGCCTTCACGTTTCCACAGATGACGCTGGTCGTGGTGTCGCCGGGTGAGGGCTCTGACGAGGCCGGGACGGTCATCGTGAGCGCGAAACGCAAGGCGAAGGAGTTTGAATACCGATTTGTCCACCTCCTGGCCCAAACGGGGGACTACATTCGGCGCTGTCCGGAATGCGCCACGATCTTTTTCGCGATCCGACGCGACCAGCTATACTGTCAGCCGCGCTGCCAAAACCGCGTCGCAGCGAGAAAGTGGCGCGAGTCCAATAAGAGCGGGGAACGAAAGGAGAGCCACCTTGGCAAGAAAAGCGGGAAAGGATAGAGGCATCGTCGAAAAGCCCGCGGGCTCGGGGAAGTGGTGGGTACGGCTAATCATGAACGGCCGGGAAAAATGGTTCCGTGCCACCAACAAGAGCCAAGCGAAAGCGCTGTATGGTCGACTCAAGGCAGAAGCGCGAGAAGAAACGTACTTCCCAGAGAAATATAAGAAGACAAAACAGGTCACGTTACGAGCATGGATTGCTCGCCATCTTGAGGGTTGTTCGAATCGAAGCGTGGCTAATTCACGACGGCATGGCCGTTTTTGGTCACTGTTGCTTGGGAATCGAACCCTGCGGGACATCTCTACGGAAGACCTACGGCGGATTCAGGCACAACTGAAGGCACGTTACGACTTGAAGAAGGCTAACGGAACCCGGCGCAAGGCTCCACCGACTATCAATAGATATTTCTCCTATCTAAGGCATGTCCTCACGTTGGCGGTGAATGACGGCAAGATTGACCGCAACCCGATGAGCGGCGTGAAATTCTTTCCAGAGGCCATCAAGACCCGGTTTCTCACAGACGACGAAATTGCTCGCCTCCGCCACTTGATGGAGCCGCGAGTTTGGGAAATGGTCGCATTCGCGATTGAAACAGGGTTGCGGCGATCGGAACAGTTTAATCTCCGATGGTCGCAGATCGACATGGAGAATCGAGTCCTCAGCTTACCGATGCCCAAAGGTTCGAAAAGCCGTTATGTGCCATTGACCGACGGGGTATGTGCGCTACTCTCCAGGTGGGATTCATTCACGAAGTCCCCTTTCGTGTTTCCCGCAAAAGACCCTCTCAAACCCCTGGACGCGCGCTCATTTGTCAGATGGCACTTTGACCCAATGCTACGGCGAGCCGGAATCGTTGGCGCAAGCTGGCATTCCCTGAGGCATACGGCAGCCACCCGGCGGGTATTATCCGGCGCGAGTCTCTACGGGGTACAGCAGCTTTTAGGACACCGCGATATCAAAACGACGGCGAGGTACAGCCATCTGACGCCCGGCTTCATGCAGGAGACCGTAGCCAAGGGCAGCTTGTTTACTTCGCCGCTAGAAAGTCAGGCCGAAGTGCGAACCGGGAGTAAAACCGGGAGTGGTCTAAGTAAACTTGGAGGGACTGCTTCACAACCTGTTGATTTTGTGGTGCGCCCGGTTGGAATCGAACCAACGACCCTCAGCTTAGAAGGCTGATGCTCTATCCGACTGAGCTACGGGCGCGATACTGAGAAACTCGTGAGGGGTCAGGCGTCCGAGGGAAGGGCGAACCATGAGGCAAGAAACTAGCGACCACCCCCTACATTCCACGCCTCACGTCGATTTATTTGGTCGGGGCGAGAGGATTTGAACCTCCGACATCCTGGTCCCAAACCAGGCGCGCTACCGAGCTGCGCTACGCCCCGACTGAGTTCTGTTCCGTCATCATCTGCTCAAGAAGAGTCCTGGCTTGGGTAAAGGCCCGGGCTCGATGGCTGATTCGATTTTTCACATCCGGCGACAGTTGGGCCAGAGTCTGATGATACTCCGGCAGAAAAAAGACCGGATCATACCCGAAACCACGGGAGCCCGCCGGCTCTTCGGCAATGCGTCCCTCTAACACCCCTTTAGTCGAGATGGTCTTGCCGGAAAGAAACGCAATGGCCGCCACGGTCACAAAGCGGGCACCTCGATTTTCTACCGGAACACCCTGAAGCTCGTTCAATAACTTCCGGCAATTGTCTTCATAGCTGGCATGTTCTCCAGCATACCTCGCGGCAAAGGCACCGGGACGCCCGCCAAGGGCATCGACTTCGAGGCCGGTATCATCTGCCACCGCCGGCAAACCCGTATACCGGGCGATCTCGACCGCCTTTTTCATCGCGTTGGCTTCACAGGTCTCGCCGTCCTCCACCACGTCCGGCGCGTCGGGAAAATCGTCCAGGGTACGGATCGTGATGTCCATACCGCCTAACAGGGCAACCAGCTCCTGCTTCTTATGCTGATTCCTGGTCGCCAGCACGATCTGCATGGTTAACTCAGCGCGCCGATCAACGACTTTTGCAAATCGACCAATTCACGGATCGCGCCCCAACCGAGGTCGAGAAACTCATCCATATCTTTCTTATTGAACGGCGTCTTTTCAGCCGTCCCCTGCACCTCGACATACTGCCCGGCGCCGGTCATCACCAGATTCAAATCCACCTCGGCATGCGAGTCTTCTTCGTAGGCCAGGTCCACCATGACCTGCCCCCCGACCTTGCCGATACTGATGGCCGCCAGGTAATCGGTCAACGGATTAACCTTGATCAAGTCCTTTTTCTTCAGCACTCCCACGGCATCCGCGAGGGCAATAAAGGAGCCGGTAATAGAAGCCGTGCGGGTTCCACCATCGGCTTGAATCACATCACAATCGATCCAGATGGTCCGCTCGCCCAAACGCGATGTATCAATAACCGCGCGGAGGGCACGTCCCACCAACCGCTGAATCTCCAACGTGCGGCCGCCCTGCTTACCCTTGACCGATTCCCGGGGCGAACGATCATGCGTGGCGCGAGGCAACATGGCATATTCGGCTGTCACCCAGCCGGCGCCCTTACCCTTCAAAAACGGCGGAACTTTATCTTCAATCGACGCCGTGCAAATGACCTTGGTGTCCCCCATTTCGATCAAGACGGAGCCCTCGGCATGTTTTGTAAAATTGCGCGTCACTTTGACCGGACGGATCTGATCCCGCCGACGGCCATCGATTCGACCTAGCCCTGCTCCGCTCGCCATTGAGTCGCACTCCTTCCTGCACAGCAAATCTAAAAGAGCGGATTATAGTGAACGGGGCTTCAAAGAGCAAATCCAGCCGCGCAACCGGTGACTGGTTTCTCAAACTGCGTTTCGGCTGGCAATCGGGAAAGCCCCCTGTATAATTCAGCGTGATGGCGCAGGTTGCTGGTTCCTCGGGAACGTCGCCTGCTCGAAAGCCGACGAACGAGCGTCAGAGTTGACGATCAGCGCCCCGGGCCTGGCAGAGCGGCCGGAAACCGCCACTCGTCGGATCTTGTCCCGAGAGAACAGATTTCCCAGCATTGATGCAGCAATGGGCGGGCGGCACGAGACAGTTGGTCGCACCGCGGCTTGAGTGGCATAAAAGGTGCTTTTCCCCTCAATCCATCATGCACTTCAGACTTTACGCCCAACGACCGATACTGACTCTATTGCTGATCGGCCACCACGATTAACCTAG
This sequence comes from Nitrospira sp., assembly GCA_024998565.1. NCBI lineage: Bacteria > Pseudomonadati > Nitrospirota > Nitrospiria > Nitrospirales > Nitrospiraceae > Nitrospira > Nitrospira sp. The sequence continues at coordinate 315,005 of JACOEM010000003.1, read as the reverse complement.
CCCGGCGAACCATATGAGCATTCCGAGCGTCACCGAAGTCACCACTCAGCAAGCGATCCTCGAAAACCGCAACATCCTGATCGTGGACGATGAAGAGCCTATCCGTCGATTATTGGGCTACCTTCTCGAACCCCACGGCTACAAAGTGACCCTGGCTGGAGAAGCACGCGAAGCCCGTCAACGGATGGAGAGCGGTTCCTATGCGTTGGTGCTGTGTGACGTGAACATGCCGGGCGAATCCGGCATGGATCTCATTCGCCACATCCTGACGCAATACCCCAGCACCGCCGTGATCATGATTACGGGTCTCGACAGCCCCGTCCTCGCGAATGCGGCCTTGGATATGGGCGCCTTCGGCTACGTCATCAAGCCGTTCGAAGCGAACGAAGTCCTGATCAACGTGGCCAACGCGTTGCGACGACGCAAGTTGGAAATTGAAAACGCCATGCACCGGGAGAATCTGGAAGAAGTCGTCCGGACCAGGACGATTGCCCTGCAGCAAGCACTTGAATGGCTGGAGCGGAGCGAGAAGGAACTGCGCCTCTCCCGCGAAGAAACCATTCAACGGCTCGCGATCGCGGCCGAATACCGCGACAGTTCGACCGCGCAGCACATTCAACGGATGAGCCACTACTGCGAACTGCTGGCCCGTCGCTACGGGCTCTCACCCGAGCGATGCGATCTCATCCGCACCGCCAGTCCGATGCACGACATCGGCAAGATCGGCACCCCGGACCATGTGCTGCTCAAACCCGGCAAGTTCACCCCCGAAGAATTCAAGGTGATCACCCAGCATACGGAAATCGGGTATCGGATTCTGGCCGGGTCCGATTCGGAACTCTTGAAAGTCGCTGCGCTCATCGCCTGGACGCACCACGAACGCTTCGACGGCACCGGCTACCCGCGTGGACTCAAAGGCGAGACGATTCCGCTCGAGGGTCGGATCACCGCCATCGCCGATAACTTCGACGCCCTGACGACGCAACGCGTCTACAAGCCGGCCTATGATTTCGATCACGCGAAGGAACTGATGCTCAAGGAGCGAGGCAAGCACTTCGATCCGGAACTGCTGGATATCTTCTTCGACTCGATGGAGGAGATCACACGCATTTACGATCAATTTGCCGATCCGACGTGGTTGTCCACCTCCCGCCACCGCACCATTACGCAGGACCAGGGGGAAGTCGCATGACCCGCGCATCACGCAATTGGATCGCGTATCTGTGCGAGAACCTCGCCTCCTCCGGCATGATGCCGACCTGGGAAGCCGCCACCTACCTGACCGACAACCTGTTCGGCGACAAGCCCAACCCCCGGCTCTTGCGAACCGCCTGCCCCTATGAGGATACGACGCACCTGCTGCACCGGCTGTATCAACCGCTGGTCGAAGCCGCCACGCGCGATATCCCGATTCCCGCAGCAGCCATGATCCACGTCTTCACGGATATCAGCCTCACCGGAAAATCGGCAGTGCTGGTGGTGTATTTCCCGGGGCAGAATCAGCCGCACCAGCTCTTACTGCTGGATGCCGCCAAAGCCTGGGAACTGGTGTTTGAGAATTCAGAAGACTTCAATACCTGGGCGGAGGAACGGTATCACTGGATTAAGTCCTCGCTCACGAGTGTCATGGCAGGCGTATCCGTCTCCTCCGCCATTCCCTCGCCCCTCGAAGCCGTCAAGAACTGATTGGAAGGTAAGAGCCTATGGCCCGTGGCGGATAGCCTAGCCCGGAGCCTTCCTCGTCTTTTCTGTCCGCCATAAGCTATATGCTATCTGCCATCGGCTCTTCGCAATTACGCATCGTAGTTCAGATTGGGAGCCAGCCACCGCTCGACTTCGCCGACCGATAGTTTCTTGCGGGTCGCGTAATCCTCCACCTGATCGCGATTGATCTTGCCCACGGCGAAATACTTCGCCTCCGGATGCGCAAAATACAAGCCGCTGACCGCAGCGGCCGGCAGCATGGCATAGGATTCAGTCAGGGTCACGCCCGATTGAGCCTCGGCATTGAGTAGATCGAAGAGCGTTCGCTTCTCCGTGTGATCCGGACAGGCCGGATAACCGGGAGCCGGACGGATCCCGCGATACCGCTCGCGAATCATGTCCTCATTCGTCAACTGTTCGCTCTTCCCATATCCCCATTCGAGCCGCGCCTGTTTGTGCAGCCATTCGGCAAAGGCCTCCGCCAGCCGGTCCGCCAAAGCCTTGACCATGATGGAATTGTAGTCGTCATGATCCTTCTCATACTTCGCACAGAGCGCCTCCACGCCGATGCCGGCTGTCACCACAAACGCACCCACGTAGTCGGCTCGTCCTGACTCCTTGGAGGCGACGTAATCGGCGAGCGCCAGGTTGAACTGGTCGGCCGGCTTTTCCATCTGTTGCCGGAGCGTGTGGAAGGTAGCCAGCGGCTCACGTCGATCCTGATCCCGATAGAGATGAATGTCATCGCCCAGGCTATTGGCCGGAAAGAACCCGTAAACGCCGCGAGCGGTCAGCAACTCACCCTGAATGATCTCCTCCAGCAAGGCCTGCGCATCGGCAAGCAGTTCCTTGGCCTTCGGTCCCACCGTGGCATCGTCCAGAATCGACGGATACCGGCCGCGCAATTCCCACGTGTGAAAGAACGGCGACCAATCGATGTAGGGCACCAGGTCGCGCAAGGGCATGCGATCGATCCGGCGCACGCCGGTAAATGACGGCACGGGGATATCGGCAGCAGCCCAATCAGTCGGCAATTTGTGTTTTCGCGCCTCGTCCAGACTACGGAGGACTTTCTGCCCACGATCCTGATGCGCCTGCCGGATACGGTCATAGTCAGCACGGACGCCGGCCGAGAACCCCTCCCGCTGCTCGTCGTTGATCAAACTCCCCACGACACCGACGGCACGGGAGGCGTCGAGCACATGCACCGTTGCATGGCCGTACGAAGGGGCAATTTTTACGGCCGTGTGAGCCTTGCTGGTGGTGGCGCCGCCGATGAGCAACGGCACCGTGAAGCCTTGTCGCGTCATCTCCTTGGCCACATGCACCATTTCATCCAACGACGGAGTGATTAAGCCACTCAACCCGACCATATCCACCTGCTGCTCGCGGGCCGTCGCCAGGATCTTTTCGCAGGAGACCATCACCCCGAGATCGATCACCTCATAGTTGTTGCAGCCCAACACCACGCCCACAATGTTCTTGCCGATATCGTGCACATCGCCCTTGACGGTCGCGAGCAGAACCTTGCCGTTCGCGCGGGAGGTGCCCAACCGTAACTTTTCGGCTTCCATAAACGGCATGAGATAGGCCACGGCTTTCTTCATGACCCTGGCGCTCTTCACCACTTGCGGCAGGAACATTTTTCCCGATCCGAAGAGATCACCGACGATGTTCATGCCCGCCATCAACGGTCCCTCGATCACGTCGAGCGGCCGGGTGGATTTCTGTCGTGCCTCCTCCACATCCTGATCGATGTAATCGGTCAGTCCCTTCACCAGCGCATGGGCCAACCGCTCCTCGACCGGCCTGGTCCGCCACTCGTCGTCCTTCACGGCCGCCTTCCCCTTCTGCTTGACCGTGTCGGCGAACGTCACCAATCGTTCGGTCGCATCGGGCCGGCGATTCAACAACACGTCTTCGACCAACACCAACAGGTCCTTGGGAATTTCCTCATACACGGCCAGCTGCCCCGCATTGACGATCCCCATGTCGAGACCGGCCTGAATGGCATGGTAGAGGAACGCGGCGTGCATCGCCTCACGCACGACGTTGTTGCCGCGGAACGAGAACGAAATATTGCTGACGCCGCCGCTGACCTTCGCCAGCGGCAGATGCTGCTTGATCCATCGGGTGGCTTCGATAAAATCGACCGCGTAATTGTTGTGCTCTTCCAGGCCGGTCGCGACCGTGAGAATGTTCGGATCGAAAATAATATCCTGCGGCGGCACCCCGACCTGTTCCGTCAGCAGGCGATAGGATCGCTCACAAATCTCGATCCGTCGCGCGACCGAGTCGGCCTGCCCTCGTTCATCGAACGCCATGACCACGATCGCCGCGCCGTACCGACGGATGAGCCGCGCCTGTTCGAGAAACTTGGCCTCGCCTTCCTTCAGACTGATGGAATTGACGATGCCCTTCCCCTGCATGTTGCGAAGGCCCTCTTCGATGACCTCCCACTTGGAACTGTCCACCATGATCGGCACCCGGGCGATGTCCGATTCCGCCGCCAGCAGCCGCAGAAACTTCTGCATCGCCGCTTTGGAGTCCAGCATGCCTTCGTCCATATTAATGTCGATGACCTGCGCCCCGCCTTCCACCTGCTGACGCGCGACGGTCAGCGCCTTGTCATAATCGCCGGCCAGAATCAGCTTGGAAAAGGCCGGTGAGCCGGTGATATTGGTGCGCTCCCCGACATTGACGAAATTCGACTCAGGCCGCACCGTCAAGGCCTCCAGGCCGCTCAGCCGCAAGTAGGGCTCGACCTTGGAGGGCTGCCGTGGCGTCACACCTTTCACTGCCGTGGCGATCGAATGGATATGGTCGGGCGTCGTCCCGCAGCAGCCGCCGACGATATTGAGCCAGCCGTTCTGCGCCCACTCCCGCAACTGCGGCGCCAGCGAGTCCGGCGTTTCGGGAAAACCGGTCGGCAGCAAGGGATTGGGCAAGCCGGCATTCGGATGGCTGCTCACAAAAATCGGCGCGATCTGCGACAGCTCTTCGATCAGGGGCCGCATTTCTTTCGGCCCCAACGCGCAGTTCATGCCCACACTGAGCAACGGCACATGTGAGATGGAGTTCCAAAACCCTTCGACCGTCTGTCCCGAAAACCCCCGATTGCTTCCGGCCTGAATGAAGGTAACCGAAGCCATGATCGGCACCTGTCGGGCACCTTCCGCAAACAGCTGCTGGATCGCGAAAAATGCCGCCTTGGCGTTGAGCGTGTCGAAGATCGTCTCCACCAGGAGCAGATCGACGCCGCCGTCCAGTAAGCCGCGCACCTGCTCCCCGTAGGCTCGCACCAGTTCAGGATAGGTCGTGCCACGCGCCGCCGCATCGTTGGAATCGGTCGAGACCGAGGAGGTCTTGGTGGTAGGGCCGATCGCGCCCGCTACGAAACAGCGCCGCGCGGGCTGCGCCGCGACGACCTGTGCCACGGCCCGCTTCGCGCACTCGGCACCGGCTTTCGACAACTCATATCCCAGGTCGTCCATGCCGTAATCGGCCAGCGACACGGACTGCGAGTTAAATGTATTGGTTTCGATGATATCCGCGCCGGCTTCCAGGTACTGCCGGTGAATGGCCTCAATGACATCGGGCCGGGTGACATTCAGAAGATCGTTGTGTCCCTTGAGATCTTTGGTCCAATTTCGAAAACGCTCCCCGCGAAACGCGGCTTCGTCCAGCTTATACCGCTGGATCATGGTGCCCATGGCCCCATCCAGGATCAGGATGCGCTCTCGCAGGAGGTCGCGAACTTCATGTACCGGCATGACTACCTATGTCTTTCTGCCACCGGACGTCAGGCGTGCGACGACTGCGTCGATGACTGGCAATTGGACGGCCATCATATCGGGAACGGACTTTTTTCAGCAAGCTCTTGCACAGTCTTCGCCTTGACATTGACTACCCCGGCCGATACGATGCCCACCGTTGTCTGCCCGAGCCTGAGACAATCCTATGGCGCATCAGACAGTCTCCCGCCTGTTCATCTTGTCCCTGTTCTGTATCGGTATCGTCTTGCTGAGACTCGATCTCCTGTGGGCGGGCCCCTACTTTGAGGACGGCTACCTCGGTCTCACACAAACGGAACTGCACGACAAACTCGGCCTGCCGCAGGCCGTCCGGGACCGCAAATCTGCGCTGCGTGTCTTCACCTATTATCCGATCACCGATTGGGATCAGTACTTCAAGAAGGTGGCCTCACCGGAGAATGGAGAAGATGTGTACACGTTCAAACGTGACGGCATCGACGTGCGCTATTCATTCAGTTACACCTTCGATCCGAACGACCACAACGACCAACGGCCGCTCTTCGTGCGCCTGGTGGATATCGAATTCACGCCGCCGGTCGGGTTGAGCAAGGTTCCCCAGCTCGTCCCTGAGTTCAAACCTTCCGAAGACGCCAACGCGCCGGTCTTCCGTTCGAACATCATGTTGTTGTTTTTCTCCGGAAGCCCTTCGCCGGAGGCGCGTTTTCTTGTGCGAGAGAAAGGGAAGGAAGCCCTGGACTGGTCACTCGCCTTTCAAATGTTCGCCCTGCAGGGCCTCCCCGATCCGCTGACCTCGAAGGCCCCGATCGACCGACTGGAGATCAGCACGCAGAGTTTACCGCTGGTCAAGCTCCGCCAACGCAACACCCACGAACCGGTCCTGAACCCCTACTCCAAGGCCTTCGCGCAACAGCCGCCGCCCGCGCCGGCCGTGAAAAAGATCCCGGTGCCCAAGTACGCCGACTGACAAACTCCGGACGGGTCCATTCCCTTCCCACTCGTTGCGAAATAGTGGGCGAAGTTCTCCCGAGATCGTTACTGAGTGGGCGGTTCGATCTGTTCCAATTGGCGGGCCGTGCGGGCGTCTTGCGCGCGATAACTTTGCTCAGTCTGACTTCTCATTTTCCCCAGCACATTCTCCATGGCCTGTTCCGATCCCTGCTGAGGCGAGCCGGTCACCGCCTCGAGGGAAGGCATGCCTGAGATCGCCACCTGATAGAGGGCGGCGACGCCGACCAGCACCAGGAGAAACTTGCAGAGCAGCCGGATGCCGGGATTGGAACTCACAAATATCGGCACCAGCAGTGCCAGCCAGCATAACCCGGCCAGGACGATGACGGCGGTTTGATGGGCCGTGAGGCCCTTGATCGTATGGGACCCGACTTTTGCCGCGATGACCGTGAGAAGGTTCTCCAGCACTCCAGAAGCAGACGGTGACCGGCTGACGGTTGCACCAGCCGCCGGCGCGGGGGCAGCGGTCGGCGAAGGCTCCGTAGCGGCCATCGTTCGTACACGCCCGCGAAATGCTGCCGGTACCTGCTCGAGGTTATCGGTCAGCACCGCCTGTCCCTGGGCATCGGTGTACACATAGAGCGGTCCCGCCTCCGCCAGGCCGCAGCATGTCAGGAAAATCACCAGCAGGATCAGCCAATTCTCACATCGATCGATCGAATGACCACATCCCCTCATGCGCGGCCCTCCACGGTCCTCCTTCAAGCATAGCAGGTCGAAACCGTGGCGCACGGATGGGACACCCGCCCCTCATGCCCTCCCCCTCCCTTGACGGACCGAAAAACGATTGTTTAGCATGCAGGAGTACCGTGACGCTTCTCCCCATTCGATGACGGAAGGACCATTGTGACCGATCAGACGACCTCTGCAGCTCCCGTTTCCTCCCTCCCCCCGGCGGCGGAGCCGACGCCCTTCATCCGCCAGCGGCCGGTCCGGATCATTATCCATACGTTTCTGGGCCTATTCGTGGTCGCCCTGATTGCGTTTCGTTTCGTGCCGGGCTGGCTGGATCCGGACTTTTCGAAGCACATCGAAAGCCACCGGGTGATGGTCGGCATGGATCGCAAACAGGTCCTCGACTCCTGGGGTTCCCCGAATACGATGAACGTGACGCACACCAGCGACGGCTTGCGGCGTGAAGAATGGATTTTTGAAGACTGGGAGAGTCCGGCGGTGGTGAAACACCGCTACTTGTATTTTGAGGAAGGCAAGTTGATCGGCGGGCATTTTTCGGGATCAGATGTTCGTCTGCCCATTCCTACGACACCGGAGCCGGTCAAGCCGAAGGGTCATCCCTAGGCGGCCGGCGATCCAGCCGGTAGGCCGCTGCTCGATACGTCATCCGTCCACATCACCGGTCGTGTCACGAATCTGCAGAGCCAGACGACTGAGCAGCACCTCGGCCCGCTGCTTGTCCCGCTCCTCCACCATCACTCGGCTGCCCAACAGCGCAACCCCGGGGTATAGTGCCCCGACGTGTTCATGCTGCACGGCGTAAGTAATCCCATTGCCGTCGAGCAGGCTCTTGATCAGCGCCAACTCACCGACGTCTCCCGATTCGCACAAGGGCACCAGCTTCGTGGAGTGTTCGGGGTGGTGTCTTGGCATGAAGGTCGGTCTCTCGGTCCGCGGTTGGAAGCCACATTCCGAACAGGCTTGTCTGGAACCGGCAGGCCGGGCGGCTGACAGTGCGCGATTCGTTGCAATTCTGTCGGTCGGTCAATACACTGACTGATGAGTGAGTGCAGGATCTTCCATCAGGTCGGGCAGCTACCCTGTGAACGAGGCGATCATGAATCCTTCGAAGCCAGGGCCCGGCGGCCCGGCACGGACGGCTTAGGGGGTTTCAGTGATCTGCACGCGCCGTTCCTTCCCGGTGCCCCCCGACACGGTCAGTACTCGCTTCCACTCGCGAACTTGGTAGATGGCCCAGGCGTGAGGCTGATCCTTATAGAAGGCATCCGGATCCTCACCGGAGGCGTTCAGATAGATCGGTTCGGTAAATCCCTCGTCCAGGACATAATCCAGCAGGCAGTCGGTGGTAAACCCCTTGCCACGCAGGGCCACTTCGGCGAGGAAGTTGAGGATCTGGTCGGAGTCTTGAATCGTGATAGGCTTCATCTGATCGGTGGCTGATTGTAGCCAGTGAGAAAGAAGGAAGGCAAGGCATGGCACACAAGAGATTGACCCGCACGCAATTTCTGGAGCGGTTGTTGGCGATCATGGACCGCAAACACCACTGGGCCTGGCCGATCATCATGGGACCGGGAATTTCAAAAGCCCAGTTAAAACTCCACTATCAACAGGAATTCCTGGTCTACGTCCGCGACTTTCCTGTCCTCCTGGCGCGCGTGCACGGGCAGAACCCGCCTCCCGATGTGCGACGCATGTTGGCCGAGAACATTTATGAGGAAGATACCGGCGGGCTGTCATTCGGTCGATCCCATCCCGAACTGTTCAACGAAATGATGCGCGGCCTGGGCTTCGACGGCGAGATGTTTCGCCGGGCAAAGCTCCTCCCGGCCAGTGCGCGATATCGGACCTGGCTGGAGAAGGTCACCGCCAGTCGCGACTGGGTGGTCGGGGCAGCCGCCCTCGCCGTGTTCGTCGAAGGTAGCATCAAGGACCGGCAGGAGATCCAGGCGCCCTCCAAGCCGAAAACCGAGACGGAGATTGAAGCCTATATCGATGCCCATCCTCTTATTCGTCACCATGGGATCGACCGTCAGCACATGGATTTGATTCGCGCCCACCAGAAAGTTGAAGCGGGTCATCGACAGGACGCGTACACGATGGTCGTCAACTACGCCGAAACCAGAAGCCAACAAAACGCTGTGCTCGCCTGCGTCACCAAAGGCCTCTCCTTGTGGATGGCCTACCGCGACAGCATTGCCAAAGCCTGCAAGCTGAAGAAGGCCTAACCCGGATGAGACTGACACGGTTGCTACTGCTGACACTCTGCCTCTTTCCGGCCGTCGGCTCTCTGCCATCAGCCCTCGGAGCCCTTCGGGTCGATGACATGGTTCTCGTTCCGGCCGGTGAGTTTCGGATGGGGGCGACCGAGGAGAGCGGCGGGCTTCCGGATGAACGTCCGCTGCGGCTCATCTACCTCAGCGCATTCCGGATCGATCGGCACGAAGTCACCAACGCGGCTTATCAGGAATTCGTGCAGGCCACCGGATACCAGGCACCTGCCAACTCGAATCCGGCATTGACGTTGTGGGAGCACAATGTGCCCCTGCCGGGCATCGAGCAACATCCCGTGGTCAACGTCAGTTGGCTTGATGCCGTCGCCTTCTGTCGCTGGGCGAACAAACGCCTCCCGACTGAAGCTGAATGGGAAAAGGCGGCACGGGGAACAGACGGGCGAACGTACCCCTGGGGCAACGAGTGGAACTTTGAAAACGGCAACAGCGCGAGCTACTGGGCCCGTCAGACGGTGCAGTTCGCCGACAGCACGGAATGGGACGCGTTCTGGGTCAAGGGCGTCGGCGCAGCCATCTCCAAAGAAAAGGGCCTGAAGGGAGAACTCCTGACCTTGCCGGTGGGCAGCTTTCCGGGCGGTGCCAGCCCCTATGGAGTGCTGGACATGGCGGGCAATGCGGCCGAATGGGTGCAGGACTGGTACAACCCCAACGACTACCGCACGGCACCGCTGACTAATCCCCAAGGCCCGGAACGCGGGGCCATCAAATCGATGCGCGGCGGCTCCTGGCTCAAACCGGCGATCAGCTTACGCACGACTGATCGCGACTGGGGCACGATGGATAGCCGCCCCTCTGGAACCGGGTTCCGTTGTGCCCGGGACGCCTACTGATCGGGGCACCTCCCGTCGCCGCTTCAAACCTCATGCTGAGTGCCCCTCTGCTATCCTGTTCTGCCTGCTCGAATTTCAGGAGATCCTAGGTACCCTACGCAATCGCCGCTATACTGCAGGTGAGCGCGACGCATCATCCGCGTCGCCGGGGGCCGATCGTTCGAGCACCGCACCATGACACTCCACACCGCCCGATTCACGACGACCGGGATCCTTGTCCTGCTGACAAGCCTCGTCTTCCTCGCCGAACTGCACACTGAATTCAGACTGGCCACCTGGGTCGCGTATCTCCTGCTGCCCGTTCCGGCCTCCCGGCTCTATCCCCGACACATGTTCCTGTTTGCCGTGGGAGGCTGGTCGCTGTTGATGGCGGCCGGATGCCTCGCACCCCTCCCGACCGACGAAGCGACGAATGCGCTCGTGAGTCGCACGATCGGTATCCTTGGTCTATGGATCATCGCCTATCAGCTCGATCGACAGCCTGCCGCTTGCGGCCTGCAGGAGGTCAGCCGACCCGCGTTCCCAGGCACGGACCATCCCCGGCGACAAGGACCGGCATCTCAGGCCACGGAGCCGGTCCTGCCGCGCGTGCCCGCGGAACCGACAGAACAGAAAACCCGCGTCTTGCTGGTCGACGATTCAATTGAGTCGCATACACTGATGCGGTTCTATTTCCGGAATACCCCGTACGACCTGGAGATCGCCTCGGATGGCGAGCAAGCCGTCGCGACCTTCCAGACAGGCCGATTCGACTTCGTCCTCATCGACCTGCACCTGCCCGGGATGGACGGCTTCACCGCCACCCGCGCGATGCGTGCCTGGGAAGCCTCCCACAAACGCCCCCCCACCACAATCGTGGCACTAACAGCCAGCAGCGTGGCTGACACTCAGGCACAGAGCCTGGCGGTGGGCTGCACGGACTTCCTGATCAAACCCATCACAAAAGCGCACTTGTTCAGCACCCTACGCAAGTACCGCCGGTCTTCTCCAGTCACCGACACCACCCCGGCACAAGCTGCGGGAACACCGGACGTGACAGAGCGCATCGACGACGAGCTCCGGCGACGCCGGCCCGCGTTTCTCGCCAATCGCCGCACGGATCTCACCCTGATGCAGGATGCCCTGGTTCAGGGAGACTATGAAGCGATTCGCACCACGGGACACCGCATGAAAGGCCTCGCAGGCTCGTTCGGGTTTCCCGACATCGGGGCGGTAGGACAACGACTGGAACAGGCGGCTCGATCCCGGGATCGGGAGGCGATTCGCCGGGAACTCGACGGACTGGCGACCATCCTCGCCGGTGTCGATCAAGCCGCCTGAGGGGATTTCAGGAGACCCTTCGAAGGAACAGAGGGACCATGAGCATTCTGATCATCGACGACTTCCAGGAAGAGCGGGACCTGCTCTTCACCATTCTTAACAGTGCGGGGTTTGGCCCGCTCCTCCCGGTCGGCACCGCGCGAGAAGGGCTGCAACTCCTGGGGGTCGGGAAACGTGGAAAGCAGACCAGCGGAATCGACTTAGTGTTGATGGATATCGAAATGCCCGAGATCGATGGATTGGAGGCCTGCCAGCGCATCCGGATGGAGGAGCACCTGCAGGGGCTGCCCATCATCGTCATTACAGCGCATACGGAGGCGAAGGATATTCAAGCGGCTTATACATCCGGCGCCACAGACTACATTCGGAAACCGGTGATCCCGGCTGAACTGGTCGCCCGGGCGGCCAATGCGTTGAGCCTCAAACAGGAGATCGATGCCAGAAAACTTCGTGAGCAGGAACTCCTTGAGCGAACCAAGGAACTCGACCATGCGTTCGAGCAGATCACCACGCTCCATGGTACGGTCCACATTTGCGCCAAGTGCAAACGCGTCAAAAGCGACGGCCCGCATTGGCAACGCGTGGAAGATTACCTACGCCGGCAGGCCCGCGCCAAAGTCGCCGAAACCGTGTGCGACACCTGTCTGCATCAGGCCTATCCCCACCTGAAATAAATACGTCCCGGTTAGGGCTGAGTTTCCTCTCCGCCCTCCAGCACAAAGTCCACCGCCTCGACACGCACTACCGGCATGATGAGCCCCAGCCCCTCCGCTTCATGGGAGAAGTCGTACATCAACGACTCCTCCGGGATCAGCCGACCGGTGATCAGCACCGCAACGGGGACAGGCGTTCCTCGCTGGATCCTCGCCCTGAGCCTGGCGGTCTCCTGCCCGGCCAAGGCAATGAGCGTGGACGGCAGGTCCTCATGCTTGAACCGCACCTCACCCCATGCGGTTCGATTGAACTTCGGCCCCAGGACGACGCGGAATCCGCCCTCCTGCTCATCGAACCCGGACAGTTCGCCGAGCCAGACAAAGGCAATCAGCCACTCCAGCGGCGCCTTCCCCTCACGCCGGGCATCGCGCTCGCGGTTGAGCGCAAAGAGCCGTTCGTCATGCCCCGGGTCATGGTGCCCCTGCCCATAGACCGTGACCCAATCGGGCGGCGCACCGTCCAGTTCAACAAGAAACTGTTCAATCGATGGCTGATCGAGAAGGAGATGGGTCTGAGCGGGAAGGCTCTCCAGAGCGGCAGCCAGGCCGTTGCGCAACGGCCTGACACCCGCCGATTCTTCGGCTTCCGCCGTGCCTGGAATCAGAGATCCACACAGCAGGAGGGTCAGGAGGAGTCGCACCCCTCTGTCGAATCGAATCATGGCTCAGGCGGCGGGTACCGACATCCGCTGAAAGAGGTCGCGAAGGTCTTGTGTTCCAGGATGGTCCCACGACAACACGCCCATATCGACCAGCACCTGAAGCCGTGGTGAAGGATCCAGGCGGGGTAACGAGGCCGCAGGCAGCGGCTGGGATTTCAAGACCTGCGCATAGACGCCGATCCAGGATTCCGTCACCGCCCGTAAGCCGGGGTCGGTGGCTTTCATCCTTCCCATCCTGACTTCCTGCAGCAACTTGATCAACGGATCCGACTGTAAGAGCGTCCCGATCGCACGACGCACCTGCGCTTCCTGCTCGTCCATGATGAGGATGATCCAGTAAAATAAAAAAATATCAGTTCATCGAACAGGAACCGGGGCCGCGAGGATCCCCGCAGGAACCACAGCCACCGCCGGAACTGGAGGTGACTGGCCATCCGCCGGTTGCGCCGACTCCGAAGGCGGAAAACTGCTTGTCGAGGCCCGTGCCCTTGCACGCGGGACAGGCCGGCACGACGTCGCCCCGGACCAGCAGTTCAAACCGATGGTTGCATTCCTTACAGACGTACTCGAATATGGGCATGGTGCTGTACTCCTTGAGATTTAAAATATTATAAGTAAGGTCGGTTCCTGTTCGCAATCATCAGCCGATAGGAGTCCACAGATGTGGTCAGAAGATAAATCGTTTGTCTTTCGAATCAGTCTCGAAGCGCAATTCCCCGACGATTATGAAGGTCCCCACGATGAACATGCGTGGCTTCGTGAATGGGAGCTGCAGATCAAACCGGTGCTCATCAAAAATCTCTTCGAGACGCTACGGGAATATCCCGCATGGAAGGCCCATGTCCGCAATCGCGGGAAATCGCCGACGGAAGAAATTGAAGTCGCGATGACCCGGGATTTTTCACCCGCACCCTAACCGGACGAACAGCCATGCGTCAGGCGACCGGCCGCGGCCTCTACATTCACGTGCCCTTCTGCCATCAGCGCTGCCATTTCTGCGCCTTCTATCTCGAAATCCATCACGCGCGCGCCGCGGAGGAGTTTCTGGGGTCCCTGATGACCGAACTGCGCCTCTACGGTGAGCAGCGGCTCTTTGGATCCGAACCGTTGCAATCGGTCTACTTCGGCGGCGGGACGCCCACGACCCTGACCGCTACGCAACTCGCCACCGTCCTGTCTGCGGCCAGGGAGACGTTCGGACTCGAGGATGCGGCCGAAATCACCGTCGAAGCCCACCCGGGATCGGTGACGGCGGACACCGTGTCACACCTCCGCAAAGCCGGATTCACACGGATGAGTTTCGGCGCCGAATCCATGAGCCAGCTCGAATTGGATCGAGTCGGACGCCCCGGCAGTCCCATGAGCACCGTACAGATGGTGGCCGCTGCGCGGCAGGCCGGCTTCACCGATCTGAACCTCGACCTCATGTATGGCCTCCCCGGACAAACCATCGAGAGTTGGGCGTCCTCGCTGCGCCGGATCGTCGATCTCGCCCCGACGCACCTCTCCTGTTATGCCCTGACGGTCGAAGAAGGCACCGCTTTGCAGACGGCGATCCGGCGTGGGACGGTTCCTGCCCCTGACGAGACACTCCAAAATGAGATGGAAGATCTGGCCGAGGAAATACTGGACGAGGCAGACTTCACCCGCTACGAAATTTCCAACTACTGTCGTCCCGGATTTGCCAGCCGGCACAATCAGTTGCACTGGACCGGCGGAGACTATCTCGGCCTGGGCCCCAGCGCACAATCCTATGTCGCAGGCCGGCGGTTTGGAAATGTGAGTGATCTGCGCGCCTACAACGCCTCTCTCCGAACCGGCACCCTCCCCGTCACAGAATCCGAACACCTCACGACAGCCGACGATGCCTGCGAACGACTGGTGTTCGGACTCCGGCTGACCGAAGGCATCACCCTCAGGGAAACGGGAGCCCTGGCATTTTCAGGCTTAACCGGCAAAGTAGACGAATTGATCGGCGGCGACATTCTCGAACGGAAAGGCGAGCGGGTGCGACTCACCGCCCGAGGCCGGCGCTACGCGGATACTGTCGCAGTAGCCCTGCTGGCAAGCCTGGAGTCCTAACTATCCTCCTGCCATTGACTTCATGACCCGACAGAGGGGAGACTGACGAACCGAAAGGAGGCCTCCGTCATGCCAGTGAACATGGACCCCGCCAAGCGGCGCCGACGTCAGTCCGTTGAACAGGCTGCGGCCGCAGCCGACCAGGACAGCAGCCAGACCAAGCAATTCGGAGAAGATACCGAAGCCGATCGGGAAAAGGCCATTGCAGAAGCGGAACTGAAAAACCTCTGGGACGCGACCGAAGTCATCGATATGGATACCTGGTGATTTAGTGCCGCAACCAGCAAGGATCGATTCGACCATTCCCGCATACCAGTTGTGCACACACCGGCCCGATCTCACCGTCGATCGACCATCATACAATCCATGAACGCCTCGTCCTCCCGCAACGCTCTCTTTCACCCGTTCCACCTCTGTGCCCCGCACACCCTTGAGGCGCTGCTCGCGCGGTACGATACCGTTCATTTCCGCGACTACATGGCGCTTCGTCTCACTCCGCTGATGGGCACCACGGCCTATCAGGACCGCATGGGAGACGAGCATCCGACACTCGTCACGAGCGGCCGCCTGGTGCAGGGATATCCGGTCAGCGGCCCGTTGGACGAGACCGCCGCGGCGGGTATCGATCGTGACCTGAGCGATTCCTATTGGCGCACCCTGTTCCATGACGGGCTCAGAAACGATCGACGTTTTCAACGCGGGCTCTTCGACCTGACGCATGCGATGAGGATCGGATCGTCGCTGGTGCCCGGCCCGGCCGCGTTGCTCCGACTGCTTGAGCCGGACCGTGCAGCCGCGCTCTACAACGTCGCCCTCGTGCAACGCCTCGCAACACCGACCCTGACGCTGGACGAGGCCTATCAATTTGAATATGGTCTGGCCTTGTTGAAGACCGCCGCCGCGCAGGTCTATACCATTCGCCTGGCCCGCGCGCACAACCTGGTGCCGGTCACCGACTCCCACACCCACCATGTCCTGCTGAGCCGGACCCTGGCCCGCGAGAGGATCGACCTCGCCCACGAATCTATCGGCGCGTCCGTAGAAGCACCGTTGTCGCAACACGCATCAAGGGTGCATGAATAACTACGAGTTGGAATACTTAAGGAGCGTGATACCGTCGATGGACCGCTGGCATCGGTTCCGGTTGCATTCAGCCCTATCTCACCTGCTACACTCCGCGCCTGGCGAGACGACCGCATGAGCACACTGACCCCTGCCATGACCCCTGAGGCCCTCGACACGACCGACGTGGGCACAGGCGACGACCTGGAAGCACGAGTCATCGTGTTCAACTGCGACTGCCACACCTATCAGCAGGTCATCGCGCTCTTCTGCAAATGCATTCCCGGAATGAACTCTTCCCGGGCCTTCGAACTGGCGTGGCGCATCGACCACGAGGGCCAGGCGACGGTCTATTCGGGAGAGCGAAAGGCGGCGGAGGAGATCGGGAAGAAACTGGCGGCCGGAGGGTTACGGGTCGGAGTGCAGTAGAGAAGGGAACGGGGCTGGTCTGCGCCGATGATCT
The DNA here is from genome assembly GCA_024998565.1 of Nitrospira sp. Classification (NCBI taxonomy): domain Bacteria; kingdom Pseudomonadati; phylum Nitrospirota; class Nitrospiria; order Nitrospirales; family Nitrospiraceae; genus Nitrospira; species Nitrospira sp. The sequence goes on along the minus strand of JACOEM010000003.1, from coordinate 298,398 downwards.
CGACGCAGACCGACTTTACTTGGCTCGTTTCTTTGCCCCTGTTGCCTTGGTGGTTGTGGGCTTGCCGGCTGCTACAGGCTGGGATGTGGAGGGCTTCGGACTGCTCTTGGCGCTGCCATGCGCACCCTTGGCCACCTTCGCCGGTTTGCTGCTCGCCTGACTGGCCTTTTGTTCCTGCGCAGCCGCCGCTTTATAGTAGGATTTATTGAGTTTGCTGAGCATGTCGCCGTTCAGAACACGCACCTGGTACAACTCGAACAGCTTGCTGATGGCCTTGGGGTCGCCCTTGCGCGCCAGTCCCAGAAGCCGCCGCCGTTGATTCATTTCTTCTTCTTCAGTATGAGACGCTGCTCGCCGCTCCATAGCGCTCCTTTCAAAGGATGCCCGAAACTCACTGCCCAAATACGCCAAATTGCCGGATGAAATGCCCCGCAGTATAACAGATTCGGCCTAGCCAGTACTACACAAACATCGGTCATCCGGGAGAAAATATCGCGCCCTGGCCTGTTCGAGCCGATCCGGTCCACCGATCAGGCCTCGGGTTGTAGAGGGGGGATTGAGGTCTCTATAATCAGCTTTTAGCCTTCACCACGACACAAAGGAGCACCTGATGGAACATACTGCAGCGATCGATACACAAACCACCGTAGCCGACGACCCCCAAGCCCGCGCCCTGCTCCAACGGGCCTTCGAGAGCACGGCCAGATGGCAGCCTGATTTTCGAGGATTTTCGGCCGACCTTACGGTGAATACCAACGGCCAGCAGGTGCGTGGAACCGTGGTGGTCAAGGGACCGCGTGAGGTCACGGTGCAGTTGCCGGACGAAACCATTCAGAAGTGGGCCCAGGAACAGATCGGCATGATCGCCGTGCACCGCGCGCCCCGCAAGTTCGAGGAATCGGACGGCAAACACCGCCTCACCATGGAAGCCGGCGAAGACCACCCGCTCGGCCGTCGGTTAGACATCCACGGCGACGGCATGCAGTCTTTCTACCGAATCAAAGATAACCGCATCACGCAGATCAACCGGAAGATGCCCCATGTGGCGTTCACCATCAACGTGGAAGAAAGCAGCACCACCCAGGACCAGAAGCAGCTGACCACCAAGTACACGGTGTATTATTTCGCGCCGCAGGACGCCAAGCTGCGCAACGTCGAGAGCTTTACCGACACCCATGTCCGGGTCGGTAGCTCGGATCTGCCGGCCACACGCCGGATCATCTCGTACGAAAACGGGGCGGTGCTGGTTCGGACCCTGACGTTCACCAACCACAAGTTGCTGGCCTGATGGATTTGCGCACGACGTTCCCGCGCAGCATGCGCGTCACACTGGAAGGATATGTGCACCTCGCGCGCATGATCGATAAGTGCCGCGCCGTGCTCGCGGGAACCGAAGGCGAATATATCTACCCCTGCCCCATGGATGACCGGCTCATGGCATTCGCCGGCATCACCGCGGCGCAGTTCACCGCAGCCGTGAAGCAACACCCGAATGACGAAGGCGTCATCCGATGGTTTCGCGGGATAGCCACGCCGCACGCCCAAACCGAGCTGGATGAGTGGAACCGGATGATGTTGAGTCGGGGGCCCACCACGCCGGAGAAGCAGGCTTCATTTAATAAGTATCGGGACGCCGTGGATCCCTCCCGTACCGACCTCACCAGTTGGGCCGACCTCCAGGACCTTGAAGAAGGACGGACGGTCCCACGAAGAGCCTAGGGGTTAATGGTTGACATCGGCTCCGCCTGCGCGTCGGGAACAGACGCGTCCGACATTTTCATAGGAGACACACCATGGCCTTGTTACAACAGGATCTTGTTCCTGCAAGCGGTGACTCGCTCATTACGTTCGACACCGATACCAACCTCGAATGGTTGAGCCTCACGAAGACCGTGAATCTTTCCATTTCAGACGTGCGGAACGGCGCCGGGGGCTATGCCACCACCCACGGTTTTCGTTACGCCAACGGCGCTGAGCTCCAGGCGCTGTGGAACCATGCCGGAATCACAAGGTTTGCCCCCAACCAGCCTGTCCCAGTGCCCGATAGCAACTCCGCGGGAATACAAACGCTCATCGACTGGATGGGCGGCGCGACGAGTTATCCGACAACCGGCACGATCCAGACGCAAGGAATCTTCATGGTTCCACCGGCACCCGGCCATCCGGGGGTGGGACAACTCTGGTTCTTCACCAACAACCCTGGTGGGTCGTACGCAACCACGGATATTTTTCCCAATGTACCTCAAGGAGTGACGCCCGACGACTACCGGAGTTCTTCGCTGGCATCGTATCTGGTACGCAATCACGTGGCCCCTACTCCTCCCCGTAACCTTCGGGTAGGCGAAAAGTAAGGCGCGGCCATCGACTCGTTGTTTCATGGCAACTCTGCGCATCAGGGAGGAAGCCCATGACGCAGAGAAGGCCGTTTCATCGACAGCAATCCTGCCAGCTCCATGAAGCCCGAGTGAATCAGCTTCATGGAGCGCCGGCATCCCGGCAGAACAATTCACCACCGCAGTGAAGAAGAGCCGGCACGACGCAGCGGTCATTCGATGGGTTGGTCAAACAGCCATGCTCCGCAGCCAGCCTGAACAGGTGCCGGAACGAAATCGTATCCAAACAGATTCCCCCGCTGTATCTCTCCCGATACGTGTCGTTCACGATTCTCTGTACTTAGCAGGCGCGTTCTTGCTGCGCCCCTGGTCCGGCCGCCGGAGCCACGTGTCTCATTCGGACTGGTCACAGAGTCAGGAAATGATGGCATTGTGACGATCTGGCATATATATCGCATAGCCCCTGACGATAGACCTCGCGCAATCGCCCACTCCACCACCATCCGCAGGAGGTACCGACATGGCTCTCGTTCAACAGAATCTTGTTCCCGCAACCGGCGACCATCTGGTGACGCTCGACACCGAAACCAACCTTGAATGGTTGAGCCTGAATGCGACGGCGAATCTGTCCTACCTGGAGGTGCTGGGTGGCGCCGGAGGGTACACCACCACCTATGGCTTTCGTTATGCCACCGGCCAGGAAATCGGACTGCTGTGGCAGCATGCAGGCATCACAAAGTACGGCGTCACCCAAGTGGTGCCCTTCCCTCAAAGCAATCACGTGGCGATGGAAACCCTCATCGAACTCATGGGCGGCACAACGCTGTATCCATCGGTCACCAGCGGTTCCGTCCTGGTCCAGACACAGGGCATGATGAAGTTTCGAGGAGCGGGCGTCCCGACTCCCATCACCCCCATGAGCGTCGGACAGCTCTGGCTTTTCAAGAACAATCCCGGCGGATCCTACGCGGACACCAATCCGGCTGGAAACGCTGGCAAGCGAACGCCTGAAATCGCCTCCTATCTGGTGCGCGATCGAATCACGCCGGCCGGCTCCGTCTCTCGTGGAAAATCCGCCAAGGCTGTGAAAACCCGTAGCGCGAAAACGAAGGGCTGATCCCAACCAGCAGTGCAGCTCCATGAAGCCGGGTGATCGGCTTCATGGAGTGCCCGCCTCCACTCATTTCAGCTCTCTCGAAGAGCGCCTGATCTGCCGTTCCTCCCACATTGATTTGTCCTCCGCAGAAGCATAGGCTAGTGTTTGTTTCGTCGCGGCAGGTCGTAGCCCATGACGGAGCATACCCACTTCGCCACCGTCCACGATCACCCGCGCCATAACAAGAGGGGTCGTCATGGAAGACCTCACTCCACCGGATCATCGCCAAACCCCAATCACCTGACCTGAACTCCTCGGATGCACTCTGAGGCAGTCTAATTTCGTTCGCGCATGGTGATACTATGACGACCAAGACAACGGGTGACCAATCCCTCTTCACAACGGACCAGGCGCTCAACAGCCACGCCTCCGCCAAAACCATTCTCATCGCTGTCGATGACTCGGACGAGTCCGCCCGCGCCCTGCACTATGTCGGCGCGCTGCTCCGGGACATTCAGGACGTGAACGTGACATTGTTTCATGTGCTGAACCCCATGCCCCGGGAACTGATGGAGCACGGCGGCTCGGAGAACCCTGAGACTGAACACCATCTCGGCGAACAACTCCGCAAGGACCAGGAAGAATGGATACGTACTGAAGGCGTCATCGAATATCCCATCCTGGTGACGGCGATGGAACGACTCGGGCAGACCGGATTTCCTCTCGACCGTGTCACGCTCAAGTTGGGACATGAACGCGATATCGCCGACAGCATCATGGATGAAGCCAGGGCCGGAGGATATGGCACCGTCGTGGTGACCCGACACGGGCCGACGGGAACCAAGCGACTCTTCAGCAGCCGCATCACCGACCGCCTGGTGCGGGACCTGTCCGGAGTCGCGCTCTGGGTCCTGGGATAATCTTGTGACAGGCGCAACTATCGTCCTGAAGCATGAGCGTTAGGCGCGCCTCGGAGGCTACCATGAACTGCACCAGTTGTGAGACTGCGCTCCCGTTGCGGGCCCGCTTTTGTCCCGCCTGCGGGGTGCACGTGACATTGCCGGAGGATCCGGCGTTCGATGAAGCAGCCTTGCAAGCGGCCGGGTGCGGGGACGAGTTGAACCAACGAACGGCTCCGGCGCCCCTCGACCATGAAGCCTTGAAGGCACGGCTGATCGATTGTTATGTGAATTTTTCCATGGCCAGGGAACTATCCGGATGGCTGCAAGCACTCGGGCGTCCATCAACGGGAACGATGCAGGAGAAACTCACTCGTGTGCGACAACAAGCGGATTCGCTGGTACTGCCGGCCGAAAGTCTTCCTCGCCAGACCATCTGGTACCTGAACCGATATGACGAGAAGATTCTCACGGAGATTTGCGAAGAGCTTGGTATCGACAACAGCGGACCAAAGGAGCGGCAGATCACCAGGATCTATCATGCCGTGGGTCTGCGTGAGGGCTGGCTCCAACCGCTGTCGGAAGATGCTCGAAACATCATCACCGAGACGTTTCTGCCTATCCTGAGGGCGGTCGATCACAGGAATTATGCTGACCTCGACCAGTGGGGTGAACTCGGAGACCTGCTCGACAGGGAAAGTAGGAATCGGCCCGATCATCAAGGCCATGGGAGCGCCTTCATGGCCGTCCTGATTCCCAGCTTACTCCAAGAGGCGCATCGGGATCTGCTTCAACATGAACTCGATGCCAGAGCCGGGAAACCCTTCTGACGACACAACACCGGTCCCCTCGGGCCTCTGACAGCAGAGGCCCGAAAGCCCTCCCCTCTGCCGAACCGACCGTCGCAGTCTTCATGAACTGATGTATTGGTGGAGATAGGCGATGAGCGCCTCCTTTTCCTCCATCAGCAGCGCAACCATATCCCGGAGCGAGACAATCCCGATAAACTCCTCGTTGTCGAACACCAAGAGGTGGCGACAGCGATGTTCCTTCATCAGATTCAAACAATGGTTCGCAGTATCCTTCGGGCTCACGGTGACCATGTTTTTCGTCATCACATCCTTGATCTTTACCTTCTCAGGATCTCGCTTCCGACCGACGACGCGCATCATCAAGTCTCGCTCCGTGAAAACGCCGGTGATCTTGGAGGAACTGGTGATGAGCGCCGATCCGACGAATTCCTCGGCCATCAGCGTCGCGGCATCGAGCACGGTATGATTCTCGTCGATCGTCACCACCCTGTGAACAATTTTCGAGGCAATATTCCACGCCATCGCCGCCTCCTTTCCGTTGGATGCAAGGTGGAGGGAGCCTGTCCTTTACGCCAGGGACAGGGCCCGCGTAACGCCGACGCCCATCGAAACCGGAGTCAGAACCTCCTTCATCGAAGGATCAGGATGGGGCAGGTCACTTTGTGCAAGACCGCATGTGACACGCTGCCGAGCAGAAAGTGTTCGAGGCCTTTCCAACCATGCGAGCCGACAATCACAAGATCGGCATGGCCTGCCGCGTTGATAATGCAATGCGCCGGATCACCATGCTCGACTTGCGCGGTGACGCCGGAATACATGGTTCGCAAGGCTGCCGCCGTTTCGTCCACAAGCTGCCGGGCATACTGATCCATTTCAGCCGTCCATTTGTCGTATCGAAAGTCCATCGTCGAATCGCCGATGGGAATGGTCGGCACGACGGTCAAGAGCGACAGTTCGATCGGCCGGCTGAACCGGTGAGTGCTCAACCAGGTACGCAGCCGGAGTGAATCCTCATACCCTTCCACGGTGAGCAACACCCGTCGAATGCTCCCCGGGTCGTCTCTGACCAGCAAGGCCGAGCAGGGGGCATGCAAAACCACCCGATGCGAGACGCTGCCCAAGACCAATTCCGCAAGGCGTCCACGCCCCCGTGATCCGACCGCAACCAAGTCGGCATGAGTCGAACGAATCGCCTCCAGCACAACCGGCGCCGGGTTCCCGATCTTATAGACTCGCTGGATGGAAGGAACCGTGACCGGCACCAATGCCCCGGTTTGATCAAGCAGGCGCTCTCCTGCTGCCACCATTCCCTCGCGCAATGCTCCAGCGCTGTTACGGCCGAGCGGTTGCGCAAAGAGCGGGTTTTCGAACGGCCGGAGGTCCACCGCGTGGATGAGGGTCAATGCTTCATGAGTGAAGAGACGGCAGACGACCTTGACGGCGTTGAAAGACTGCTCGGACCAGTCGACGGCAACGACGGTGCGCATCGCAGCCTCCTGAAGCGAAGGCGTGTCGGCAATCGCTCTTCTAGGAGGCAGAGAACCCTCATTCAGTAGAGCGACATCCGCAGATTGCAGGATGCGCCATCATACTCCCTATCCGGCGATGGAGGTCAAGCACAGCGAAAATATTTGGCTGGTAGGGCTCAGAACGGAGCTGGCCGATGGGGAGAAACCCATCGAATATCGCAACGTGCAATAGAATAAGCACGCCCGAGTCGTGAATGGGAACAGGAGTATGCCGCCGGGACCGGATCAGCTCCCTGTGTGCAAAGACCGCTAGCAGTGCGTTGACAAACTACATACTCAGAGCCGAAATGTGGGGACCAGCCTAGTTACAGACGTTCGCAGAATCCGCCGCAGGCTGTTGAGAAAGGCGGTCCGGCAAGGCCGCAGCAAGCGAAGAGGCGAATCGTACTCGTGCCGTACGGTGAGCCTCTGAGGTTCACGACGCGCGGAGTAACGCGCGTCACGTTTGTGAACGCCGCCGAGCCGGTGAGGCGGCAGTGTCTTGCGAGAACGCCGCTGGCGGCCTTTGTCAACAGCCTGCTAGCCGGCGTAACGCACATCACGGACATCGGCGAGGGACAGATACGCCTCTCCCCATTGATGGGAGCTCTGGAGACTCCAAGGCTCATCGACTTGGATGGGCCTGAACCGTAGACCATAGAGCCCTCCATACACGAGGTACGCCAACCCCGATCCCGAATCTTCAATCAGCTGGACGTAGGCGGGACATGTGGGAACCTGTTCATTGTCGCTCCAGCCCGTCACCCAGCACCACTCACCGGTAGGGTTTCGCTCATACAGCCGGACTTGAACCACCGGTCGAGCCGGCCCGACTTCCTTGAAGCGCGCGAAGAAGCTGGTGTCGCAATTGTCGTTCGATTCAACTTCCACGATCATGAGGCCCTCACGTAACTGCTGATAGGTTCATCGCGGAGGATGGCCGGTTGAAACACTGCCCTTACCGAAGGGGCGCGCGATCAATTCAATCATAGATTGATCTGTTGCCACCAGCATAGGCATCATCTTCAGGGCTACGCCTGAGGATGCTCCTCAGGCTAAGTTGTCGCTGTGCCGGCGAAGAAATTTTCCGGAATGAGAAATCCACAGGATGCTACGCCTCCGTAATTCATCTGAAGGCCAGAGTTTCCACCACGGTGCACACAACAGTCCATCCGAGCAAAGGAAAATCAAGCATGACCTCTGAGAACGTTCCGGCAGTGGTGGCCCGATATTTTAGCGCCATAGGAGAGATGGACCCTGACGCCTGGGTCGCCTGCTTCGCAGAGCAGGGAACCAGTTACGAACCGGGAGCACCCGCACCGCTACAGGGCCATGCGGCATTGCGACAATTTCTAGCGGGGGTGCTCGGAGCCTTTGAAAAGATCACCATGACGCAGGACCACGTCTTCCTATCCGGCAACCGGGTCGCGGTGAAGTTCACGGGGCACGGCACCGGCAAAAATGGCGGGCAGGTGAGCTTCGAAGGCATCGATGTGTTCGAGATCAACCAGGAAGGAAAAATCCAAACGATGTGGGGCTACTGGAACCCAGCGGCCATGCTGGCGCAATTGCAGGGGTAATCAGTGAAGATCATAATGCAATAGACGGTTACGTCCGGTGTAAGTACTGATCAGAATGCAATGAAGTCAGTACTTTAAAGCATGTGAAATCGACGCATGGACGCCTCGATTAGAGGACGAACACCGGGCGGGCACGGCACCTGCCGCCTTGCTCTTGATCGTCTGTTCGGCGCAAGCCGTAGGCGCAGTCCATTTAACTCGTTCACATGAGCTATCCAGCAAGTTTTCACAGTTCGTCCGTGTCGCTTCTTCACATCGTCCTGGATCTGGCGATACGTAGCCATTCTTCCTCCTAATCAGCCGATAGCGGCATTCGAGTCTGTGTTTTAACGGATTGCTGCTGATCAACCTCGCGTAGAACGATCCGCCTCTAGCGGCGTATTAGCCCGATCCTTCGCCGAAAAACACGGTAGCTGTGCAGTGCCCGTAGAAAGCGAGCCGCATTAGACATCGGTATTGAACCATTGACTTATGGACTCTGTACCAGAATACGTCGGGGTTCTCGCCGTACTGTGTCTGCGCGGCGAACAGCTGCTGCGCGCAATTGAATAGGACGAGTCGGTTGGCGTCGACGTCGGCTTGGGCAGGAGCCTCGGGGAACGCAATGAAGTCTGGTAACACAAGGACTTTGCCAGTCCAGCGTTGGCCAAAGTGGTGAGAGTAGAGACCGCGTGCTATCAACTCGAGCACTTTCTGGAAACGTGCGCCATCCAGCGGTATTTCGACTGCATCGTGCTTCGTACATGAATGACTATCGGCTACGACGACATCCTTGGCATAGCTCAGGACTGAACTGCCGAGAGCCGGGCGTCGAGTATGCGCACGCTTGAGCTTGGTCGCCACTTGCCCTCTGGCTACGGCGTTCGCTGGCAAGCTGGTGCTCAAGACCCACAAGAAGTATGAGTCATCATCGGACTTCGCCAAGTTGTGATCTTTGCATGCTGGTACAGTGATGAGGTTGCGCCGGTAGTCTTGCGTGCCGTCGGTATCTTTGGCCTCCGGGAAGAGGCATGCTGGCGGCACGTGCTCGCGCGACATCGCAGGATTGCTGCATGCAAAGCAGGTGTCGTTCATTTATTCCTGGCCAACACTATATTATCTTGTTCCGTAGTTAGATACCGACTGCCTTGCGGTACTGAATAAGCACTGTCGGACATCCTGCCAGGATTGCGACGCAAATCCAAGGATTTCGTAGGGGTGTTTCTCTGCCTCTCCTCTAGAGGGTGGGCCGATTGGTCTCCCACTGCGCGCGTCCAACGAGGGGAGTCCTCGACCGCGCGTTGCGCGAGCAAGAGAGACTAACGGGCCTCCTTCTTTCCGCAATTACTCCCCCGCCTAACAAAAGAGGGTGGGCTGATCGATCCTCAACTGCGCGCGTCGAACGAGCAGCGTCCGAGGTGCGCGTTCCGCGAGCAAGAGGACGACCAGCCCGCCCTCTCCCCTACTTCCACCCCTCCCCGCTCGTCCCTCCGCCCATGCCGCCGAAGTTCCCGCCAAACCCTCCTTGGCCGCTGCCCCAATACTGGCCTTTTCTAATCCGCCCATAGGGATGGCGCAGATCGGGCCGGCTGAGCCACCAGAGAAACCACAATGCGCCGCTAGCCGTGGTGATGGTGATCCAGAAGCCGAGTCCGCGAAAGTGTGCCTTCTGCACGTTGGACACACGAATGTCCTGCGAGACCGACGCCAATCCCACGACGGTTCGATAGAGTCCTTCGCCGAAGTGGCCGTTCTTGATGGCAGGGTCGAGATATTCATGCCCGACCTTCCCGACCACATTTCCACCCATCACCGGCAACATCCGTCGTCCCATGGTGACGGCCGCCTGGCGCTCCTGCACCGACAACAGCACCAACACCCCATGCTCATTCTGGGCCGAACCGATGCCCCATTTCTGATAGAGACCGACCGCATAGTCATTGGCCGAACCATAGGGTTTCAGCGTGGGCACGGTGACGACCACCATTTCGACCCCGGTCTTGCGTTCAAGATCCTGGCAGACCGAACGGATTCTGGCGCGCCACTCCGCATCGATCACCCCGGCATGGTCGCTGACATAGCCCTGCGGGTCATATGATGGCACAGGCTCACGGGCAAACCCGACCGGCACTGTAGCCAACAGCAGCAGAAGGCCCAACCCCACAATGGAACCGATGATGATCCTGAATCGATGACTCATCGCGGCGTCACCGCCCCATCCGGGCGTATCAGCGCAATCAATGCGTCGAGGTTCGCTGCATACCGTTCGAACAACCGCGGCACCTCCACCGGACCTGGAGAAATAATACCCCGCTTCAGCTCCAACACATCAGTCAGTCCGGCGAGATCGAGCCCCGTCAACGTGCGAATCCCGGCGAGCAACGCATCCGACTGAAACAAGGCCGGTTGTCCGGCAATCCGTTGCAAGCCGCGCAAGCAGGGCAGCAACGCGGTCAGCGAGAGCGGCAACAACATGGTCATCGCTTCTTCCGTGCCGCCGCCTTCGATATATCGCTGCCGCAGACGCACCAGGTTCCCTTGAATGCCCTGCTGCACTTGATAGGCCAAATGCGTCCGGTCGATGTGCATGCCGATGAACGGATCCCGCCCCCAGAGCACACGATGTTGTTCCTGAATCTCCAGATACTCCAGGGGAAAGACGGTGCCGGGTCGCGTGAGTTCGGCCTCCGTCACCAGGAGCGGCACCACGAATTGTTCACGACTCCAACGCTTATGCGCCTTCGCATACCGCTTCATGCCCTCGCGCTCGTACCCGGACAGCATGAGCAACAGATTCAGATTCGACCGGCCGGGCAGGAATTCCCCTCCCACGGCGCTGCCGTAGAGCAGAATGCCTTCCAGCTGCGACCCAAGCAACGCGGTGGTTTCCTTCACGTATCGCTTGAGTAGTTGCTGAACCTCGGAGGGAATATCGAGTGCAGTGGGTTGTGTCACAAACACCTCTCTCGTCGTGTAGGCAGGATGCTGAAAAATCCCGCCGGCGGCGTTCTCGCTGCGTACCAAGTCTGAGTTGTCTTAAGACACGGCCGGCTCACCGTCTCGCCGGCGTCCACAAACGTGGCGCTCATTATGCTTCGCGCCGTGGACCTCGCTGCGGCCTTGCTGGACGGCCTTTTGAGCATCCTGTGCTGGGTTTATTGTTGCCCGAACCGAAATATCTCCCTGTCACGATTCATTCGATGATCGCACCTGAGCGCGCGGATCGGGCAGGAATCCCGCCGCCATCACCCGATCGAGCAGTGAAAACGGAGGACGACTTCGCAAGCCGGCGGTCGTCGAGAGCACACGATAGCGCAGCCTGGCATTCCGGTCGAGCGTCCGGAACACCCGATCCCGCAAATAGGCCACCAGCGGATTGCCGGTATTCCAAAATCGACATTGCTCATCGGCCAACCGCTGCAACATGGACACCTGCGGCCGCCGGGCCACCTCGAACGCGCGTAACGACTCAGCAGAGAAATCGTTCTTCTTCAACCAACCGGGAATGAGATCCGCCACGACCACCGCGTCCACCATCGCCTGCATCCGCCCCTGAGACGCATGCGGGTTCATGGCGTGCGCCGCATCCCCGATGAGCAAGGCGCCATCCGCCACCCATCGATCGGTTTTCACACGTCCGGTGGGCATGTAACCCGTCTGGCTCCAATCGACCAGTTCTTGGACAATCCCTTCCATGCCGGGATCGATTCGGACCCAGGCCCTCCGCAACGCCTCCAACCCCTGAGCTTTGACCGCCTCATACGATCCGGCCTTGATCATATAGAAGGCGTAGACCTGTTGCCCGGCGGCAGGAAAGAGGCCCAGGATTTCGCGCTTGCCCACCAGATACCGTGCCTCGTCGAAGCCAGGCGGAGCCTTGAGAATGGCAATGAGATAACTTTGGGGATACCGATGGAGTTGGGCGGTGATACCGAGCGACTCGCGTACTTTGGACAACGCACCGTCGGCGCCGACGACCAGCCGCGCCGAAATATCGACCGGTTCCCCGTGACGTGTTGCCTGCAAACCGATCACCCGCGAACCGTCGAACCGGAGGCCGGTAAAGGTGGCGTCGTACCAGAGCGCGCCGGGATTCTGTTGTTCCAGCGCATCGAGGATGGCATGGTGCGCCACGTTGGGCAGCGTCACCAGAGCACGATTGTAGGGAGCCGGCAAGTCGCCATAATCCACCGTACAGAGCCGTTCACCGCCCGCCCGGCAAAAGTTGAATCGCCGGACCGACCGCACCGCGTGGACAGGAAGCTTGTCCAATAATCCGAGGCGATCGAGCACGCGCTGCCCGTTCGGCTGCAGGATCTCGCCCCGCAATCCCTGCGGCGGCCCGGCGGCCCGCTCCAACACCAGCGACCGCACGCCCTGTTGCGCAAGCATCAGGGCCAATACGGCGCCCCCGCCGCCCGCCCCGACAATCGCCACATCTGTCTCGATCATTGCACGGCCCATAGGCGGCTCGCCCTACTGAGTCCAGGTCATAAATCGTTCGTGGTCGTTCCACATGGTCAGAAACTTCTCGCGGGCCTTCGCTGTCAATCGCGCATCGGTGATGACATCGAGACGTTCGTCATTGTACCGGTTCCCGCTCGTCGTATGGTTGGCTGAGCCGGACGTATTGATGGCATCGTCGATCACGACCTGCTTCAGATGCATCAAGGCCTCATGCCGGTTGATCCTGATGGGCACGCCCGCCAGTCGCAATGTATTCACGGCGCTGTGCTGCTTCGGATCGTTGAGACGTTCGCGATCGGTGATCACCCGGACATCCACGCCCCGGCGTTTCGCCTCCACCAGCGCCTTCACCACCGAAGGCGCCGTCAACGCATAGACGGACACGTAGATGTACCGCGTCGCATGGGCATAGAGACCGACCACCCGGTCGATGGGCTGATCCTCAGGCGCATAGTAGACATCAATCGTGGCGGAGGCGCAGACAGGAACGTGCGTCAGGCAAATTACAGCAACGACAGTCCAGGCGACCAGCTGAGAAGAGATCAGACGACTCATGCGGAGACTAGCTGGCAGCAGAGGTTTGATGAGCGCATGTGATGTTCGATGAGTTACACATGAGATACGGATGGATTCCCGCAGGATGCTCAAAACGTTCGTCCAGCAAGGCCGCAGCGAATGAAGATCCGAAGCGTACCCTTGCGATACGTTGAGGACCTGAGCGATGCGAGAACGCCGCTGGCGGAGGTTTTCAGCATCCTGCTAGCACAGATCACTCTAGGTCGAAGAGCGTTCGAAAATGGTCGTCGGATTCTTCCCAAGCTTGAGGCGAGGTCGTGGACAACCACTCGCGCAAAAAGCCCTTCTGCTCCGGCGTCAACATCTGCTTGATCTGATGCGACCGTCCCTGCAAGGGTTGGAGAAAACCGGCGCGCGTACGAAAATCGAGTGTCGCGGTCCGCACATAGATATTCGTGTACATGGAGGGACTGTCGTCCTCGCCTTCCCCCTGCACCCACACCGACAAAAATTTTTCCATCTGCAACCCGGCGCTATCCAAGGCCGGTTCCGCATCATGAAACAGCTCGTTTTCCGACTCTTTCAGCGGAGCCGCCTCGTGCGCGCGAAATAAGAAATTTTTCTTCCACATGCCCTACCCTCCAGACCGGCGCATACTGTAAGCTAGGCATGGTGAAAGTCAAGAAAGCGGCCGCCTGCCCCGTGCGACTCCGCAGCAGCCTCCGCCACATCGACCCACCGGGGTCTGTTGCCTTGACAAAACAAGAATGCGTTTGCTAACTTCTTGAAATTATTTAGCAGTTTACAGAAAATCACTGTGAGCTCATCGAAACACTGAGCACCTACACGTAAGGCGCAACAAGAATACCTTTTCACAGGATACTCAAAATGGCCGTCCAGCAAGGCCGTAGCGAACGAAGGAACGAGGCGTACCCTTGCGGTACGTTGAGGACCTGAGAGATGCGAGAACGCCGCTGGCAGACATGTTCAGTATCCTGCCGGACCCTTACCTTCTCAGGAGCAGATATGCAGGTCATGATCAACGGCAAGTCCGAAGAGATCGCAGGAGGCAGCGTGCTGGATCTCTTGAAAGCCAAGAGCATCGAACCCCAAATGGTGGCGGTTGAAGTGAATGACATCATGCTCGAACGGACACACCTCGAGACGACACAGCTGAAAGACGGCGATCATGTGGAATTTCTGTTCTACATGGGCGGTGGCCGGTGACCGTCAAGGCCCATGCAGATATCACCGAGCTGATCGGCGGAACCCCGCTGGTTCGACTCAACCGCCTGAGCAAACCGGGCGGGGCCACGATCTACGCCAAGGTGGAATCGTTCAATCCGGGCGGCAGTATCAAGGACCGCATCTGCTTGAACATGATCAACGAGGCCGAGCGCCTGGGCAAACTAAAGCCGGGCGGCACCATCGTCGAACCGACCAGCGGCAATACCGGCATCGGCCTGGCGCTGGTGGCGGCGGTACGGGGATATAAACTCATTTTGGTGATGCCCGAGAGCATGAGCATGGAACGAGCCAGCCTCCTGTCGTCCTATGGAGCACAGCTCGTGCTCACCGCGGCATGGGAAGGCATGAAAGGCTCGATCAAGGAAGCGGAGAGCATCGTCGCGCAGAATCCGTCTTACTATATGCCCGACCAGTTCTCCAACCCGGCCAACCCGGATATGCACCGGAAAACGACCGGCCCGGAAATTGTGAATGCCCTGGATGGACGCGTGGACGCCTTCGTGGCGGCAGTCGGTACCGGCGGCACCATCACAGGCTGCGGCGAGGTGATCCGCCAACGAAATCCGGCTGCCAAAATCGTGGCCGTGGAACCCGCCGGTTCGCCCGTGTTGTCCGGCGGAGACCCGGGGCCGCACAAGATCCAGGGCATCGGCGCCGGGTTCGTGCCGAAAGTGCTGAACCGCACGCTGCTCGACCGCGTGGTGACCGTGACCGACGATGAAGCCTATCAAACGGCGAAACTGCTCGCGAAGAAAGAAGGACTGCTGGTCGGCATCTCCGCAGGAGCCAACGTCTTCGCCGCGCAAAAGATCGCCGAAGAATTGGGGCCGGGGAAAAACGTCGTCACCATTCTCTGCGACACCGGCGAGCGGTATATCAGCATCGAAAAGTATTTCAACATTTGATCATTCGTAATGAATGATTGAGGGCGGATGCTCAAACTGGTCTCTCCGCAAGGCCGCAGGCGAGAGGAAACCGGAGGCATACCCGCTGGGTACGTTGAGGATTTCGTCGAGCCGAGAACGAAGCTGAAGGCCATTTTCAACATCCGGAAGATTTTCAACATCTGAGTTTGGTACAGATTACCTAGGGAGAGGAGGCTCAAAAGCGTTACCCGGCAAGACCGCAGCGAGTGAAGGGCCGAGGCGTACCCTTGCGGTACGTTGAGGGCCTGAACGATGCGAGAACGCCGCTGGTGACGGTTTCCAGCCTCCGTTGGACATGGAATTCACAGAAACACAGATCAACCGCTACAGCCGGCATATTCTTCTGCCTGAAGTCGGTGGCAAGGGGCAGAAGAAGATCGTGCAGGCGAAGGTCCTCATCGTCGGCGCAGGAGGGCTCGGCTCCCCTGCCGCGCTTTATCTCGCGGCCGCCGGAATCGGCACGATCGGCCTCATCGACAGCGATGTCGTGGACCTGAGCAACCTGCAACGGCAGGTTATTCACCAGACGCCGGACGTGGGCCGCCCGAAGGTCGTCTCCGGCAAGGAAAAGATTCAGGCGCTGAATCCCGACGTGAACGTGGTGATGTACGAAGAGCGACTCACCGCCGGCAATGCGCTGAAAATCATGAGCGGCTACGATGTGGTCATCGACGGCGTAGATAACTTCCCGACGAAGTTTCTGATCAACGATGCCTGTTATTTTGCCGGTAAACCCCTGGTGCATGGCGGCATTCTTCGATTCGACGGTCGTGTCACCACCATTATTCCGAAGAAGTCGGCCTGTTATCGCTGCGTGTTCAAAAAGCCGCCACCAGAGGGACTCGTCGCCTCCTGTCAGGAAGCCGGTGTCATCGGTGTGCTGGCCGGCATCATCGGAACCATCCAAGCCACCGAGGCTCTGAAACTGATCCTCGGCATCGGTCGCCCGTTGACCGATCGGCTGTTGGATTTTGATGCGCGCCGCACCCAGTTCAGAGAAATCCGCATTAAACGGAATCCCGATTGTCCGCTGTGCGGCGAACGGCCCACGATCACGGAGCTGATTGAAGACGGCGACGTCGCCGGGCCGACTTGTGCGCTCCCGGGTCAACGTAACTTGTAGCGAAGGTGTCTCCATGTCGAAAATGAAAGCGCTCGTGTGCCGGGAATGTGGGAAGGAATATCCACCCAAAGCCATCCACGTCTGTGAGATGTGCTTCGGCCCGCTGGAAGTGAAATATAACTACGATGAGATCAAGAGCACGATCTCGCGGAAGAAAATCGAGCAGGGTCCGAACAGCATGTGGCGCTATATCGACCTGCTGCCGGTCGAAAGCACCGCGATCATCGGCCCCCATGCCGGACTCACACCCTTGGTGCGGGCGAAAAATCTCGGCGCGCACCTGGGCATCGACGAGCTCTATATCAAGAACGATACGGTGAACCATCCGACCCTGTCGTTCAAAGATCGGGTCGTCTCGGTCGCCCTTACGCGCGCGCGGGAACTCGGCTTTGAAACGGTGGCCTGCGCCTCAACCGGCAACCTGGCCAACTCCGTCGCGGCTCACGCGGCGGCGGCCGGCATGAAGTGCTACGTGTTCATCCCGGCCGACCTTGAAGCGGCGAAGGTGCTCGGCAACCTGATTTACAAGCCGAACGTGGTCGAGGTCGAAGGCAACTACGACGATGTGAACCGGCTCTGCAGCGAAATCGCGGGTGAACATGGCTGGGCCTTCGTGAACATCAACATTCGCCCCTACTACGCCGAGGGTTCCAAAACGCTGGCGTTCGAAACCGTCGAACAACTCGGCTGGCGCACGCCGGATCAGGCCGTGATTCCGATGGCCTCGGGCTCCTTGCTGACGAAGATCTGGAAAGGCCTGCACGAAATGCATGCGCTGGGGCTGGTCGATTCCGTCCGCACCAAGATCAACGGTGCGCAGGCTGAGGGCTGCTCCCCGATCGCGACCGCCTTCAAGGCAGGCCGGGACTTCTTCAAGCCGGTCAAGCCGAAGACGATCGCCAAGTCGCTCGCCATCGGCAACCCGGCCGACGGCTACTACGCCTTGAAAGCCACCGCAGAAAGCAAAGGCGCGATGGACGCGGTGACAGACGAGGAAGTCGTGGAAGGCATCAAGCTGCTGGCCCAAACTGAAGGCATTTTCGCCGAGACCGCCGGCGGCGTGACCATCGGCGTGTTGTGCAAGCTCGTGAAGCAGGGATTGATCAAGAAGGGCGACGTCACGGTCGCCTATATCACCGGCAACGGGCTCAAGACCCAGGAAGCGGTTGTGGACGCCGTCGGACGTCCGTACCGCATCCAGCCCAGCCTGGTGAACTTCCAAAAAACATTCAAAATGGGAAAGAACAGTGGTGGTGACTCATGATTAAGGTTCGTATTCCAACGCCCCTGCGTCCCCTCACAAAGGGTCAGGGCGAAGTTGAATCCGCGGCAGCCAACATTGTGGACATGATCGGATCGCTCGACGCGACCTATCCGGGGCTGAAGAACCGTCTCTGCGATGAAAAAGGCGACTTGCGCCGCTTCGTCAACATCTACGTCAACGAGGAAGACATCCGCTTCCTCAACGGGAAAGAGACCTCGCTGAAAGACGGCGACGAAGTGTCGATTGTTCCCGCGATCGCCGGAGGGTAATCATGACGAGCCTACGATTCCACATTCGCTTCCCCGAAAATAAGATCAAAGAGCCGATCATTTATCAGATCGGCCATGAATATAAGGTGGTGACCAACGTGCGTCGGGCCGATGTACGCGAGACGACCGGATGGATGGATCTCGAACTGACCGGCGAGACGGAAGAGATCGAGCGAGCCATCGACGGCATTCGCACCAAAGGCTGCGTGGTCGATCCCATTGAGTTGAACGTGGTGGAATAACATCGGGTGAAGCGCACCTCGTGAAGTGACTCCCGGTTGAAGGCCGGACCGCTTCACGTTTCACGAACGACGAGAGACGAGTCGAATGGAATTTACCGAACAGCAAATACAGCGCTATAGCCGGCACATCATCCTCAACGAGGTCGGCGGCAAGGGACAGGTCAAACTGTCCAAGGCCAAGGTCCTCCTGATCGGAGCCGGGGGACTCGGCTCGCCCGCAGCCCTGTATCTGGCGGCTGCCGGCATCGGCACCATCGGCCTGGTGGACGGCGACGTGGTGGATCTCTCGAATCTCCAGCGGCAGATTCTCCATACGACTGCCACCATCGGGGTGCCCAAGGTGGAATCCGGGAGAAGGATGCTGTCGGCCATCAACCCCGACATCACGATCAAGACCTATCAGCTGAACGTCGATACCGAGAATATTCTTGGACTCGTGTCCGACTATGACATCGTGCTGGACGGCTCCGACAATTTCACCACGCGCTTCCTCGTCAACGATGCCTGTTTCTTCGCGAGGAAGACACTCATCTCGGCCAGCATGTTTCGCTTCGAAGGACAGCTCACAACCATCAAGCCGCATGCCGGTTACCCTTGCTACCGATGTCTCTACCCGGAACCGCCGCCGGCCGGATTGGTCCCGAACTGTCAGGAAGCCGGTGTACTGGGGGTCCTGGCCGGAACCATGGGCATCCTCCAAGCCTCTGAAGCCATCAAGGAAATTCTGGGCATCGGCGAGACAATCGCGGACAAGCTCGTGATCTACGATGCGCTGGAGATGAAGTTCCGGAAGGTGTCGCGCCCGAAAGATCCGCGTTGCCCCCTCTGTAGCGCCACGCCGACGATCAAAGATCTAGGCGGAGATTACAGCGTCGCCTGCACCATCTGATATGCCCGATCTATCGATTCCGCAACACATCCTGGATCAGATCGTCACGCATGCGCGCGAGTTAGCGCCGTTCGAATGCTGCGGCCTGCTCGCCGGGACGAACAAGACCGTCACACACCTCTACCGCATCACCAACATCGTGGCCGTCGAAGGGGCGGAAAAACTCTCGACCTTCGATGACGACAAGGTCGCCCACCTCGAACGGCTATCCCCTGAGGAGCGGGCTGAGATCGCCTTCGTGATGGACATGGGGGATTTTTCGGCCGCTAAGAAAGACATCCGCAAGAACGGCTTGGACCTCCAGGTGGTCTACCACTCCCATCCGAAAGACCCGGCGCGCCCCTCGCACACCGACATTAAGATTGCCACCGATTACGAAGAAATCTGGGAACGCATCAATCTCCCCGTCCCCGCCTATCTCCTCGTGTCTCTCATGCACTCCCCCGCAGCGGACATCCGCACCTACTGGATCGCCGGCGGAAAAGTTCGCCCGGCCGACGTGCACATTATCTAGCCTCTGCTCACTCCAAGAATTCCAGCGGTCACCTCTACCAATCGCCCGGCAACGATGCCATAATCCGGCTTTGTCCTCTCATCCAAGGGAGCAATCGATGCGATTCACGCCATTCATCATCGCACTCATCCTCTGCCTGACCGGGATCACGAACCCCGGACACTCATCCGCCGCAGAAAAGAGCTACTACAGCCCGATCATCAATGTAGATGTCGATAACAGCCGCATCCTGATCTCAACCCTTGGTGCGGTCTTTTGGGTAGACGTTCCTGAGGAGGCAAAGCCTCACATCGAGAAACTGCCGCAATCCGGTCTCGTGGATATCGTCGTGGAAACGCGCGAGGGGCAGCCGCCGCTGCTGAAAAGCTGGAAGGTGAAGTCCGGCGAGTCGACCTGCCTGCACTTCGACGGGAAGGTCTGCAAGTAGCCTTCGCAGCCAGGTCGAGAAGGCCGACCCGCAGGCCGTCCTACCAGATGAGCTGCAATGGTTTCCGAGAATCCTCCTGCGACACTTGACGAAGGGCGCGAGGCAGCTACTCCGAACTCCCCAACATGTCGTCGACCAGGGGTCGATTGATATCCGTGCACCCGATGCAAATGGTATCGAACAACGATTCGTGGTCGGACACGAAATTCCGCTGATCGACCAGATTCTCGGCAAAGACCTGTTCGTAGCATACGTCACACAGCATCATGAGCCCGCGTGACACGGACACTGTTTTCCGGCCTGTACTCCCTGCCATAACGACTTCCTTTCATCTATATGATTCGGTGCGCACAGTCTTCGCTACACCGATCCCTTTTGCCTCGCGATCCAGAAATCTTCAGGCTCCAAATCAACACCACACACCGCGCACTCGTAAATCGACTCTCCCTCCGGCAACCGGATTTCCGTCCGGTCGATCCGGCCCCGACAGACATGATAAAAATGCCCCCGGGCGTCCTCATTGTCGAGCGGATCACTCTCGTAAATCAGCACCATACCCTTTACTCCCTTTGATCATCAGTCATGAAGTCTGCGCAACTGTAACACTCAATACTCGAAGGATGCTCAAAATGGGCGTCCAGCAAGGCCGCCGCGACGTGAAAGAGCGAGGCGTAGCCTTGCGGTACGTTGAGTTCTTTCACGATGCGAGAACGATGCTGGCGGACTTTTTCAGCATTCGGTTAAATTTTAAACTGGGCCTCGTACAGACCGGCATACACCCCGCCGCGTTTCATCAGGGCCTCGTGATCGCCTTCCTCAATAATCGTCCCGCGCTCCACCACGATGATGCGGTCCACGTCATGGAGTGTGGCCAGGCGATGTGCAATGATAAAGGTCGTTCGACCCTTGGTCAGATCGTTCAGGGCTTCACGGATTTTCACCTCGGTTTCCGTATCGATATTGGACGTCGCCTCGTCGAAGATCACGATGGGGGGATCTTTCAGCAGCACGCGCGCAATCGAAACCCGCTGCTTCTGCCCGACCGATAATTTTACCCCGCGCTCCCCGATCCAGCTATCATACCCGTCCGGCAGTCGGGTGATAAAGTCATGGGCTCGCGCCGCCCGGGCGGCCGCTTCCACACGCTCATGGCCGGCCGAGAGGTCGCTATAGACGATATTCTGGCGCACGGTGCCGTTGAAGAGAAAGGGCTCTTGCTGCACCAAGCCGATCTGCCCTCTCAGAAAGTCCAGCGGCAGATCTCGCACATCATGCCCATCGACCAGCACCGCCCCGCTGCGCACGTCGTAAAACCGCATCAACAGCTTCAAGAGCGATGTTTTGCCCGCTCCGCTCGGCCCGACCAAGGCGATCCGTTCGCCCGGCCTGACCGTGAGATTCACGTCGGAGAGAACGGTGCCGTCCTTCCGGTAGCCGAACCCCACATGCTGATACTCCACCGCGCCTCTCAGTCGTTCGACGGGCCGCACCGCGCCGGGACGGTCTTCAACCTCCGGTTTGGTATCGAGGATTTCAAACACACGCTCACTGGCCGCCAGCGCATGCTGCAGCATGTGATTCAACGAGTGGATTTCATTGATCGGCGTATAAAAGAGCCCGAGGTAAGAGAGGAACATCACCAACTGACCGACCGTCAGTTCTCCGGCCAGCACTTCTCCCGCGCCGTGCCACAGAATCAACAGCGTGCCGGTGCTGCCCACAAACACCATACCCGGCCAGTACCAGGACCACAGGAACATGGCCCGCAGGCTGTTTTGACTGTACGTCAGGCTCAATGTCTCGAATCGTTTGCGTTCATACTCGTGTTGATTGAAGCCGATGGTCTCTTTGATGCCCGACAAGGCATCCTGAAGATAGGCATTGAGGTCCGCCACGCTTTTTCGGATCTCGGCGTAGTACCCGTGCACCCGTCGCGTAAACCAGGCGGCACAGACGATCAGAATCGGAATGGGGAGCAGCGAAAGCAGCGCGAGCTTCCAGTTCAGCACGAACATCATGATCGTGATGCCGACCAGAGTCAGCGAGGCCGTCAGTAATCCCTCCAGTCCATCGACGAAAATCCGCTCGACATGTTCGGTGTCGCTGGTCACCCGGGTCATGATCTCACCCGTCGAGCGGTTCTCGAAATAGCTCAACGACAGGCGTTGCAGCGCCCCGAACACCTGCATGCGCAACGCATGCACGGCCTTCTGTTCGAGCAGATTGTTGAACCGGACCCGCATCGAGCTCATGAGATTCCGCAGGACATAGGAGCCGAGTAGCGCTCCCAACACCCAAGGCAACATCTCAGGACGCTTCGACTGGATCACATCGTCGATGACGATCTTAACGAGATACGGCGGAACCAATTCCAGCGCCGTGGCGAGACCCGCGCACACGAAGGTCACCACCGCCAGCATCCGGAACGGCTTGAGGTAAGACAGAACGCGTAGAAGCGAGTTCACGACGACTCGACGATCCGGGACGGATCAGATGACACTGGCCGGTTCCTTCTGCCAATACTTCTGAAATTCATCCATCTGGGTCAGTGTGGAGAAGTCGGTCATCCGGTCGATGAACAATTTGCCGATGAGATGGTCCAGCTCATGTTGGATACAGACGGCATACAATCCGCTGGCTTCGAAATCGAACGGCTTCCCGTTCCGATCCAGCCCCGTCACTCGAACGGTCGAGGGACGCGTCACTTTGCCCCGCAATCCGTCGACGCTCAAGCAGCCTTCCCATCCTTCGACCTGCTCGGGCCCGTAAAACTCGATCGTCGGATTAATGAGCACCGTCTTGGGAAAGCCCCCTTCACCGGGGCAATCCATCACGACGAGTTGCTGCGACCGTCCCACCTGCGGAGCGGCCAGGCCGATCCCCGGTTCGTCGTACATGGTTTCAAACATGTCGTCGATGAGTTGCTGGAATGCAGCTTTTTTTATCTCCGCCGGGGTCAGAGGCAGGGCCTTCTGCCGGAGAATCGGATTACCGAGTTTGCTGATCGCCAAGATCGCCATCCTGCACCTTTTCTATCAATGTCATCGCGCGAGCGACTCACCCCGCGCAATCGGTTCCTTCAATTCCTACCACGGGCTTTTGATTCTCCGCAACCGCCCGAGTCCGGTCGTCACCCGGCCCGTTTGCGGCTCTTCGGCTCCGGCATTTCAAACGTTTCTTTCGACTGATTCCACCATTCAATCCATTCCTGCGCCCAAGCCTGACGATCCTGTTTGCCGGAAGCATCCCAATCGTGAAACTCCGTCTCATGCCGGGTCAAGGTCCAGAGCGACTGCACAGCAGACAAGGCCACGAACCGTTCGTCGTCCCCCAACAGATCGATGAGGGGCTGAATCACCTCTTTCCGACGAACATACCGCGCTTCAACCGCCGCTGCTTTGCGAATCGACGCATTGGCATCTTTCGCCATCACCTCAATGGCCGGCGCGGCCTCCATCGGATCCAGGCGCACCGCGACCCGGAGCGCATGCTCGCGAATGCGAGGCAGTTCGGTTCCCAGCTTCGCCGTCTCCAGCAGGGCCGGCACGGCAGCCGGAGACTTGATCATGGAGAGCGTCTCAATGGCATTGTACCGGATCCGCGGACCGGGCATGGCCAGCGCCTTGGTCACCACCGAAAGAACCGGCTCACCCAGGTGCACGAATTCGCCCATCGCCCAGAATTCCTGCTTCCCCTCCAACAACGGCAACAGCGCCTCGGCCCGCTGTAGTTCCTCAGGCGTCAGGGCCTTGGTATTCGGGGCCACCGAAACATCCGGCACCGGCTCGGACTTGGGCGGCGCCTCATACGGCATCTGCACCGGCCATACGGTGGCATCGGACCAGGCTTGATCTGCCGTGATTCCTACCAAGCCCAGGCACACCAGGCCCCGCACCAACAATCGACCGACCATGCGCTGCTTCACACCCATCATAGTGACCTACCCCTTACAGCATGACCATTAATGTGGAACCACCGGTTCCTCCTCTGCTTCCACTGTGCGCGTGCTCGCCGTGCGACGATGCACCACTTCATACAAGACCGGCAGCACAACCAGGATCAGCACCGCCGCAGTCAGCATACCACCCACCACCACCCGGGCCAACGGTTGTTGCGCCTGTGAACCGATCCCCGTGGCCAGGGCTGCAGGGAGCAACCCGATGGCCGCAGCAAGCGTAGCCATGAGAATGGGACGCATCTGCACATCCGCCCCCTTCAAGACGGCCTCTCGCAAATCGAGCCCATGCCGGCGAAAATCCTCGATACGTGAGATTAACAGGACTCCTCCGAGAATCGCTACTCCCAGCGTCGAAATCACCCCCACCGCCGCGGAAATGCTGAAGTGGGTTCCGGTGAAGACGAGCGAAAAAATGCCGCCGATCAAGGCAAACGGCACCGTGACCAACACCAGCAGCGCGTTCGTCAGAGAGTTGAAGGTCGTGTAAAGCAGAAACAGGATGATCACCAGACTCACCGGCACGATCATCGTCAGGCGCTTTTGTTCTGCCGTAAGTTGATCGTACTGGCCGGCCCATTCAAGCCGATAGCGTTCCGGAAGCGACACCGCTTGAGCCATCTTGGTCTGGGCCTCCTTCACCGTGCTCTCCAGGTCGCGGTCGCGGACGCTGAACTTGATCGGAATATACCGTTCGTTGTTTTCCCGATAAATGATGAAGGCGCCGGTCTGGGTTCTGATCGTCGCCACTTGTTTCAATGGAATCCGCGCGCCGTCCGGCGTATTCACCAGAATATTGCCGATGGTTTCGGCATCCCGCCGAAACTCGGGAAGAAACCGAACCACCAGATCGAACAGGCGCTCGCCCTCGTAGACCTGAGTCACCCCCTGACCGCCCACCGCCGCCTGCACCACCGCGTTGACGTCGGACACGCGCAACCCGTACCGGGCGCTGGCTTCCCGATCCACCTGGATCAGGAGATTCGGCTGTCCTACCAGCCGGAAAATTCCCAAATCCTTGACGCCTCGGACCCCCTTCATCACCGCTTCGACTTCGACGGCCTTCGCCTCCATGGTCTTCAGGTCGTTACCGAACAACTTGATGGAATTCTCCCCCTTCACGCCGGACATGGCCTCTTCCACATTGTCCTGAATCACCTGAGAGAAGTTGAAGACGATCCCGGGAATGACCTTCAGCCGCGCCTCGATCTCCTCCACCAACTGGTCCTTGCTGAGCCCCGGCCGCCACTCCTTCTGCGGCTTCAGATTTGCGAGGAACTCCGCGTTGAAGAAACTCGTGGGGTCGGTCCCGTCGTCGGGTCTCCCGAGCTGAGACACGATCGTGACGACCTCGGGCGACTGCCGGAACATCTGCCGGATTTCTCCGGTCAAGCGGGCGGCCTCGTCGTAAGAAATATCGACCGGCATGGTCGCACGAACCCAGAGGTTGCCCTCCTCCAACGCCGGCATGAATTCTCCGCCGATGAATTGCAGCGCGCCGAACGCGACGACCAGCAACAGCAGCGCCGCGCCGATCACTTTCACGTTATGGCGCAAGGCCCATTGCAACACGGCCAGATAGGTCCGGCGAATCGCGCTCACGAACTTCGTATCCTGTTCATTGACCACACCGTTCAATAGCAGCGAGCAGAGGACCGGCGCCAGCGTGAAGGCCATGAGCAGCGCGCCGAAGAGGGCAAAACCATAGGTGATGGACATAGGAGCGAAAATCTTTCCCGGCACGCCGGTCATCGTGAACAGGGGAATGA
Organism: Nitrospira sp.; assembly: GCA_024998565.1. Lineage (NCBI taxonomy): Bacteria > Pseudomonadati > Nitrospirota > Nitrospiria > Nitrospirales > Nitrospiraceae > Nitrospira > Nitrospira sp. The sequence continues at coordinate 272,582 of JACOEM010000003.1, read as the reverse complement.
AGGCCACGACAATGATCGCCGTCGAAAAGAAAATCGGCTGGCCGACCTGGCGGGCCGCCCGCACGATCTGTTGCGGCACGGTCAGGCCCAGGCGGCGATCATGGCCGAGATGGAAAAAGATACTTTCCACCATCACCAGGGTGGCATCGACGATGATGCCGAAATCGATCGAGCCGAGCGAAATGAGGTTGGCGGACTGCCCGATCATCACCATCATGGTGAAGGTGAACAGCAGCGACATCGGAATGGTCAACGCCACGATGAGGGACGCGCGGAAATGGCCGAGAAACACGAACAGAATCACGAAGACCAGGACCATCCCGCTGATCAAAATATCGGTAACCGTTTCAACCGTGGTGTGGATCAGGGCCGTCCGGTCGTAGAAGGTCTTGACCTTCACCCCTTCCGGCAATTTCCACTTGTTCAGTTCCTCGACCTTTTCCCGGACCCGCTCCAGCACGGACAGCGCCTTGTATCCGCGCTGCAAGAGGATCACCCCTTCCACGACGTCGTCATTGTCGTCGATGCCGACCTTGCCCAACCGCACCCGATGCCCCACCGACACCGTGCCCAGCGTCTTGACGAAAATGGGGGTGCCTTCCTTTTCGGCCACCATCACATTTTCGATATCCGGCAGCCCATTGATCAGTCCCAGGCCGCGGATGTTGTAGTTCTGCGCGCCGACAGTGAGATAGTTGCCGCCGACGTTGGCGTTGCTGTTGGTCAAGGCCTCCATGACCTGAGCCAGGCTGACTTGATAACTGATCAACTTCCCGGGATCGATATCGACGTGATATTCCTGGGTGGTGCCTCCGAAGGCCGTCACATCGATGATCCCAGGTACCCGCCGGAACTCCCGCCGGACCTGCCAATCCTGGATCGTCTTGAGGTCGGTCAGACTCGTCTTCCCGTCTCCGGCCAGTTCATAGCGGTAGATCTCCGCAATCGCCCACCAGGGAGACAAGGCCGGCTGCACGTTTTGAGGCAGACTGACCGTGGCCAGGCGATTGATGACTTCCTGCCGGTCGAAGAAATATTGCGTCCCGAAATCGAAATAGATCTTCACGTCGCTCAACCCGAAGATCGACAGCGAACGGATATCGGTGAGACCCGGCATGCCATTTAAGGCCACCTCGATGGGAATCGTGATTTGCCGCTCGATCTCTTCCGCGGACCAGCCGGGAAATTGCGTGATCACCTCCACCATCGGAGGCGATGGATCCGGATAGGCGACGATGTCGAGTTGTTGAAAGGCATAGAGCCCGCCGAAGAGGAGACTAAAGCCCAGCGCGCAGATCAGGAACCGCTGAACGAGGGAAAGCTCGACGATACGGACAATCATGAGGCGGAATACCTCTGGGGGAGGCGAGAGCACATGAGCATGACCTCGATCATTACTTCGCCGCCTGCCCCTTCACCAGCACTGCGCCCTTGATGACGATGCGCTGGCCGGACGTCAGTCCCTCCAGAATGCGGACCTGTCCGCTGGACACATTGGAGACCACCACTTCGCGTTTCTCATAGTGATTGGGAGCGTCCACCAGATAGACGAAATGTTTGCCGTCGATCTCGACGACCGCTTCCTTGGGAATCGTGAGGAACGGCGTGGCGTCGCCGACGTCCAATCTCAGCCGCGCGAACATCTCCGGTTTCAGACGCTGCTCCCGATTGTCGACCCAGGCTCGAACCTTGATCGTGCGGGTGTTCGGATCGACGACATCTCCGATCGAGGCCACGACGGAGGCAAAGTCGGTCCCCGGATAGGCTTCCACATTGATCCGCCCGACCTGGCTGACCTTCACCAAGGCGAGGTCCCGTTCGTAGACATCGGCCACGACCTGCAACCGATCCAGATCGGCCACCGTGAACAAGACCTGGCCGGCATCGCTTCCGACGGACTGCCCCGGGGTCACGGCCCGCTCGACGACGGTACCGGTCAGGGGACTCTTCATCTCGAAGCGTGAGGTAATACGCTGTTGGGCGAGGGGCTTCTCCAACTCTTGAGCAGGAATGCGCAGGGACAACAGGCGTTCCTTCGCCCGCCGGAATTCCGCGCGCGCTTTGATCAAATCGTTCTCGGCCTGCTTGAGATCTTTCAGGGCCAAGGCCTTGGTCGCAAACAATTCCTTCGCAAGCTCCTGCGCCCGGGTGGAGTACTCCAACTCCGAAGCTTCTTTCACGAACTCCGAATAGGCGGCAGTAATATCGGAACTGTCGATCACCAGCAACGTCGCGCCTGCCTCCACGCGATCGCCCAGCTTGGCTCGCACCTCCACCACCCGTCCTTGTAGTGGAGAGGAAATTTTGGAGTACCGGTCTTCCCCGTAGGCGACCTTTCCCACCAGGACCAGCTCGGGCTGGATCGGTTTGAAATCCACCACGGCCGTCTCAATCTGTCCGGTGGACTGCGACGGAGGCTGAACGGCAACAGGTTCCGGAGTCACGGGAGGCTTCGAAGAGGCCGGCTCTTGCGTTTGACTGCAGGCACACAGCGACAGCGCCACGGCTACCGCTACGACCGATCGCACGCCAGTGATCATGAGGAGATCTCCTGCCCGACCGAACTCTCCAATTGGAACAGGTTCCGCTGATAGGAAAAGAGGGCCTCGATGAAATTCTGTTGGATCGTACGGGACGTCCGCGCCGCATCGAGGAGATCCAGGATGGTGGCGCCTCCCCGTTCATAGGCGCGCTCGACGATGGTGAAGGTGGAGCGGGCGTCTTCCAGCACTCCCGCCAGATAGGCTTCCACCAGCCGGCGACTCTGGAGCAGATTCTGATAGGCCACATCCACCTGGTTTTCCACCTGGTTGACCGTGCGATCCAATTCCGCCTGCGCCGACTGCACGCCGACTTCAGCCTGGACGATCCCGCCCTGGTTACGATTGAACAACGGCAGGGGCACACCGAGATTCAGGATCCCCATCTGCTGGTTGTCGGGACCTCGTGAGCCCTGCACCGAATAGCCTGCGCCGATCGTCACATCCGGAACCCGAAAGGCTTTGGCCAGTTTGAGATCCGCCTCCCGTTGCGACAAGGCCGCCCGCCGGCTCTTGATATCGGGGCGGACGTCGAGGGCCACCGACCTGAGCCGTCCCATGTCGGGATCCACCCGCCGGTAGTCCATTTCGGTCGTCAGCTCCAGCTTCGACGCAGGAGAGAGACGCAGCAGTTGCCGGAGATCGGCTCGGGCGGACTCGCCTTCCTGAATCGCCTCGATCACCTGTGCTTGAAAATCGACCACCTGCAGACGAATACGAATCAGATCGACTTCCGCGATATACCCTTTCTTAAACCGGATCGTGTTGACGTCTAAAATACGCGCAAACCGGTCCCGATTTTCTTCAGCCAGAGACAACCGGCGCTGCGCCACCAGCACTCGATAGTAGGCGTCCTTGATCGTGAACCCCAACTGCCGAACGGCATCTTCAAAATCCGCTTCCGCCGACTGCACCCCGAAGCCGGCGCTTTCGATGCGGTAGCCACGCTTGCCGGCCAATTCAAACAATTGCTGTACCTGCATGGTGAGCGCGCCGGTTTTGGCCAGCGTATTGCCCTGCGTAAACGAGGCCACGTTTCCCAACTGCGCCACCGGATTCGGAAAGAGCCGTGCCGTAATCTGCTGCCCCTTGCTGGACTCGATCCCGTACTTGGCGATCAGCAAATCCAGGTTCTGCCTCAGAAAGAGAGCCATCGCCTCGGACAAGTTCAGACGGACCACCGGCGGAGAAAACGGGAGCGGCGGAGGTGAGGTTGATTCAGCCGCCTGCGCAAGCCCCCCCCCGATTGCGAAGAAAACCAGCAGGCCGACCGCCAGCCAGGCACGAAGGACCAGGGCCGATAGGCACGGGCCTACCCGCCGGCGATCTCTAAAGTGGAGCATGTCGTCACGCATTGTGCAGGAGTATCGAACCATCGAGGACAGCGCGCGCATTATACTGATTCTGCAGTGTTTTTGAAACAAGACCCGCGATATTCGGTCATTGCATTTTCAGTTCCGTCCAGGCCCGATCATAGAGACGGATGCCCCTGCCGACATCCTTCATCCACTCCAACCGATCAAGTTGATCGAACGGCGGATACACTGCGGGATTGTCCCTCGTCGAGGCGTTCACCAATTCCCGGGCCGACCGGGAAGCAGAAGCAAAATGCAGCCGCTCCGACGTGCGCGCCGCGACGTGAGGCTCCATTAAATAGTTGATAAACCGCATGGCTAACTGTTTCTGCGGCGCCGTCCGGAGCACCACCAGACAGTCGGCCCACAAGGTGGCCCCTTCCTTCGGGACGACATACCGAATGGACGGCCGCTCGACCATGGCCCTCGCCACTGGTCCACCCCAGGCATGCGCTAAGACCACCTCCCCTGAAGCCAACAACTGATCGTAATGGTCGCTCGTATAGGTCTTCACCAAGGGTTTCTGTTGCAGCAACCGCTCCTTCGCCGCCTCGATCACCTGCGGATCCGTGCTGTTCATCGATTGCCCCATGGAACGCAACACCGCGCCGAACACCTCCCGCTGGTCGTTCAACATGCTGATGCGGCCTTTGTACCGCTCGTCCCAGAGGATTGCCCAACTGTCCGGCGGCGTCGGGATCACCGCAGAATCGTACCCGATCCCCACGCTGCCCCACAGATACGGGATCGAGTACCGCCGCTCCGGATCGAAGGGCAGGGCTTGTAAATGCGGTTCCAAGAACGACGCGTTGGGCAGCGCCTGCGGGTCCAATTCACTCAGCAGCCCTTGCTGGATCATGATGGCCACCATGAAATCCGAGGGTACCGCCACGTCATACCCCGTGGCCCCGCTCTGGAGTTTGGCCAACAACTCTTCATTGCTGCTGAAGGTATCGATCACCACCTTCACTCCCTCGCGCCGTTCGAATTCCTGAATAAGCTCCGGCCCCACATAGTCGGACCAGGTGAAGTAATGCAGGACCGGTCCGGACTGGGCAGAATCACTGCCCGCGCTTTGGCCGCAGGAAGAGAGCGCCCCTGCCAGCCAGAGCAGACACAGCCCCCAAAGGCTCATTCGTCGGAGAAAAGTCCCCACTCAGACCTCGCGGCGTTGAAGATGAAGGGAGAGGGCGACGCAGGCCATGGACATGACCAGCAACAGCGCGGAGAGCGCATTGATCTCCGGCGTGACGCCGGACTTGATCATCGAATACACCTTCAACGGCAGCGTCGTCGCGCCGGGACCGGCCGTGAAGAACGTCACCAGAAAATCATCGAGCGAGACCGTAAACGCCACCAGCACCGCGCCCCAGATCGCCGGACGTAAGAGCGGCAACGTGACATGCCGGAAGACCTGCCAGGAGTCCGCGCCCAGATCAGCCGCCGCCTCGCGCAACGCCGGATCCAGTTTTCGCAACCGCGTGCGGATCATAATGGTCACCAGCGGGATATTGAACACGATGTGTCCGAGCATGACCGTGGTGAGACCGAGCGGCATCTTGAACATCACGAACAACAGCATCAGCGCCACGCCCATCATGACCTCAGGAATGACGAGCGGCAGCACCAGCCCGCCTTCGATGAGCTGCTGTCGGCGAAGCGGCATACGCTCCATGCCGAGTGCCATCAGCCCGCCCAGCAAAGTCGCGCCGATGGTCGAAACCACGGCAATGAGCAGGCTGTTTGCGGTCGCAGCCAGCAGCGCCTCGTCATGCCAGAGGGCGGCATACCACTTGAGGGTCGTCCCCCGCCAGGCCATCGACAGGTGGGCGGCATTGAACGAATAGAGCACGAGCACGAGAATGGGGCCGTAGAGAAACAGCATCGCCAGACCGCTCACGAGACTCAAGCCGATCGATCCTCGCCTCATCGTCCCTCCAACGGTCCGGCAGTCCGGGCGGCATGGCGGTAATACAGCGCGACCGCGGCCATGACGATGGCCATCAGCACAAAAGACACCGCCGATCCCAACGGCCAGTCCCGCACGACCAGATACTCATGTTGAATGAGATTGCCGATCATCATGCTTCTCGCCCCGCCCAGCAGGTCCGGCGTGATGAACGAGCCGATCGACGGGATGAACACCAGGACACAGCCACCGACGATGCCCGGCATCGTGAGAGGAACCACCACCCGCGCAAATATCGCCCAGCGCGAGGCGTACAGATCCCAGGCCGCCTCCACCAGGAGCGGATCCAGTCGTTCCACGGCGACATAGAGCGGCAGCACCATAAAGGGAAGGTACCCGTAGACCAGTCCGATCACGACGGCCGTCGGTGTGTAAAGGAATTCAAGCGGGGCGTCCACGATTCCAAGCGCCAGCAACAGGCCGTTCACCAGGCCGTCCTGTCGCAGCACGATCATCCAGGCGTAGGTTCGCACGAGAAAGTTCGTCCAGAACGGTAACATCACCAGCAGCAACAACAGCGGCTGCCACCGGGCCGGACTTCTGGCGATCGTGTACGCGAGCGGAAACCCGAGCACAAAGCAGATCGCCGTGGTGAGACTCGCATACCAGAGCGATTGCCCCAGGATCTTGCCGTACAGCGGATGCCACAGGTCCAGATAGTTCGCCGCCGTGAACTCCCACACAATGCCGCCGTAGGTTCCACGTGAGGCAAAGCTGATTGCGAACACCAGGGCCAGCGGCGCCAGAAAAAACAGGCCCATCCACAGCAGGCCGGGAGCGGCTAACCAACAAGAACGGCAGGAGGATTGGCAAGGCGCAGGAGGTGAGGACAGGTCGTGCGAAGGCATGGTCACTCGAAGAACAATCGCGCATCAGCCGGGGACCAGTGAAGAAACACCGGGTCTCCTGCCGCGAACGGCGAGGGAGAGGTATTCGAGGTCATCCTGGTTTCCCAGAAACGGTCGCGGCCGACCCGCACCAGATACTTCGTGTCGCTCCCGGCAAACAGGACCTTCTCAATTCGGCCGGAGAGCACCGGATCGGATATCGACGGTCGCTCCTGCGCCATGCGGATGTGCTCCGGCCGGAGCGAGAGCGTGGCTGAACGGCCGGCCGGTTCCGTAGATACGGTGTGCACGGGGAACGGCGACTGCTCGTTGTCCTCCGGTTGGAAGAGGCGGTCCTCCCTGCTTGAAACTCCGATCGTACCCGGCAGCTCGTTCGAGACGCCGAGAAACCGGGACACGAACAGATTGCAGGGCCGCTCATACACCTCGCGCGGGCTTCCCACCTGCCACATGCGCCCCTGATGCATGACGGCAATACGGTCCGACATCATCATCGCCTCTTCCTGATGATGCGTCACACAGACACAGGTCAGCCCGGCCTGCTCTTGAATGGATTTTAGTTCCACCTGCATGGCCTGCCGCAGTTGTTGATCCAACGCGGCTAACGGCTCATCGAGCAGCACCACGGCCGGCTTGTTCACCAACGCACGGGCCAACGCGACACGTTGCTGTTCGCCGCCAGATAATTGAGACGGCATCCGCGCTTCTTTGCCGAGCAGCTTGACCATCGTCAACACCCGGCCTACCTGCTCAGCGATGAGCGCCGCGGACACTCGCCGCATCTTCAAGCCGAAGGCCACATTCTCGAACACCGTCAGGTGGGGAAACAGCGCGTAGGACTGAAAGACCAGGTTCACCGGCCGGCGATTCGGCGGCACACCGAGCATCGACTGTCCGTCGATCAACAGATCGCCTTCGTCCGGATCTTCGAAGCCCGCCAGCATGCGAAGGACCGAAGTTTTCCCCGCGCCGCTCGGACCAAGAATGGAAAAAAACTCGCCCCGACGGACCTGGAAACTCACCCGATCCACGGCCGTGACCGCACCGTGGCGGCGCACGATCCCGCGGATATCGATCGTTGGAAGTGTTGAGGAAAGAGACTGGTCAGAAGTGTTGAACGGAGGAGTGGACGACGTGGCCATCGAAGGCTGAATTCAAACCGCCGCGCCGACAGCCACGGCTCAATGCTCCAAATCGACTTTGGAGCTGACATCGCGCAGATGTTTGCGCACCCGCACCCGATGCTCATGTTTCCGCAAAAGTTCGCGGCGAATGACGTCCCGATCCTCGGCCACAATGCGCACGAGTCGGTCGTTGTCTTCGGCATGGTTCCGCACGAGCTCGGAGAGGCGCTGTACCTGCCGCTCCAGCCGTTCCAGCCGCCACACCATTTCCATCATCGGATTCGCGGCTTCGATCTCGGGCTTGACGACCGCCTGACGGGCATTCTGTTTCTTCATGTCCGCTCCTTCGCATTGAGCCCGACCGGATGTCGGAGCCGCACGTTGAATCGTAGTATCGTCCGAGATGGAGTTGAAGTCAATCATTCTGCGTCCTTTCTATTCATCCGTCGTCCTGCTACAATCGGCCCGTCTATGGCTAAGATCTTCACTATGGTGCTGGCGGGCGGGAAGGGCGAACGCCTGAATCCGCTCACCGAGCAACGCGCGAAACCCGCGGTGCCGTTCGGCGGGAAATATCGCATCATCGATTTCACGCTGAGCAACTGCCTGAACTCCGGCCTGCGACAGATCGCCGTCCTGATCCAATATAAGTCGCACTCGCTCGATCGACACATCCGCATCGGCTGGAACATCCTCAACGCGGAATTGGGCGAATACATCACCTCGGTGCCGCCCCAACAGCGCATCAGCGAAGACTGGTACCGGGGCACCGCCGACGCGGTCTTTCAGAATCTGTTCTTGCTCGATCCCGACCAACCCGAATACCTGCTCGTTCTGGCCGGCGATCACATCTACAAGATGAATTACGCCGACATGTACAACCTGATGCAGGAGAAACAGGCCGACGCCGTGGTGGGCGCAATCGAAACGCCCCTGGCCGATGCCAATCGTTTCGGCGTCATCGGCGTGGACGAAGACCACCGCATCCTGAGCTTCGACGAAAAACCGGACAAACCCATGGCGATTCCGGGCGACCCGACCCATGCCTACGTCTCAATGGGCATCTACCTGTTCCGCACCGAGGTGGTCCGTGAGCAGCTTATCCGGGATGCCAAGGAAGGCACCAAGCACGATTTCGGCCGAAATATCATCCCACGCATGATCAAAGAGAATCGGGTGTACGCCTTCAAGTTCCAGGACGAAAACAAGAAGGCCGTGAAGTACTGGCGCGATATCGGAACCCTTGATGCCTATTGGGAAGCCAACATGGATCTGGTCGCCGTCGACCCGCTGTTCAATCTTTACGACAAGGCCTGGCCCATTCGCACGTATCAAGGGCAGTTTCCGCCCGCCAAATTCGTCTTCGCCCAGGATTTTCAGGGCGGCCGCATGGGGGTTGCACTCGACTCCATCGTGTGCGGCGGCTGCATCATTTCCGGCGGCCGCGTGCAGAACTCGGTGCTCTCGCCGCACGTCCGGGTCCACGACCATGCAGATGTACGTGAATCGGTCGTGATGGAAAACGTCGTCATCGGCGAGCATGCCCGCATCAGGCGGGCGATCATCGACAAAGACGTGATCATCCCGCCCAAAACCGTGATCGGCTTCGACCCGGTTGCGGATCGTCAACGTTTCAAAGTCACCGATTCCGGATTGGTGGTCATCTCAAAGGGAATGAAACTGCATGCCGCCGTCGATTCATCCGGTTGATCTGGTCGCGACGCTCCGCCAAAGAAATCTCACTCCTGCGATTATCTTTCTCACATCGAGACGGGCCTGCGACGAAGCGATGCAGTCGTTCGAGCGCAGCCAGGTCATCCTGCCCAAGACGCAGCAAGAACAGATCGCCCGCGTCCTGGCCCAGGTCACCGAACAATATCCCAGCATCGCGGAACACCCGCTGATCGAAACGGTTCAGCGCATCGGTGTAGCCGCGCATCACGCGGGCCATCTCCCCTCCTGGAAGATCGCCGTCGAAGAACTCATGCGCACCGGGTCCCTGGATGCCGTCTTCGCCACCACTACCCTCGCCGCAGGCGTCGACTTTCCCGCCCGCACGGTGGTCGTGACACAATCCAGCATCCGGAAGGCGCGCGACTTTACCGACTTGACCGCCAGCGAGATTCAGCAACTGGCCGGCCGGGCCGGCCGCCGCGGCAAAGACCTGGTCGGATTCGCCGTCATCACCCCGTCGCCCTACATTGATCTCACCGTCCTGACCAAAGGACTCACGGGACAACCGGAAGCGATTCACAGTCAATTCGTCATCAGCTACCCGATGGTGCTGAACCTGCTCAAAGCCCACCCGCGCGAGCAGATTCAATCCATCCTCGCCAAGAGTTTCGCCCAGTTTCAGTTGAACCAGCGCACGGCCGTGCTCGAAACCAAACTCGATGGACTGCGCGCCGAAATGGAACCTTTCGGTCCGCGGGTCTGCTCGGATTGGATCACGCAGTGGCAGGTATTCGATCAGGCCCGGAAACGGAAGAAACCGCGAGGCTTGTCGGCCAGGCAGGACTCGCCCGATGTCGCCGCGCGCCTGCATTTTCTCACGCCGGGACGCGTCGTGGGGCTGATCCGGGGACGCGGCATCATCCTGCGCCAGTATCGAAGCAAGGGCCAGCATGCGCCGATGGTGACGTTGCTGCGGGACGGCGGCTCCCTCAATGAATGCCCCGCGTCCATCGTGACACAAGTCTTCGATCGCACGTTCGACTGCGAGGAAACCTCCTCCTACCCCTGGTGTACGCCGCAGACATTGGAGCAACTCACCCACCATCTGCTGGATCTGCCGCCGCGGCTCCCGATTCTGCCGATTCTGACTCATCAGAACGAAGAGATTCCGCTCGACAGCTCCATCATCCAAACCCTTGGCGATTTCGCCTGCCCCACCTGTCCTTCGCGTCAGGCCTGTCAACGCGACTTCCCCAAGGCCTCACGGATCCGCCAGGAAATCCAGCGGCACATGAAATCGATTCAAGCACTCCAGACCAGCTTGTGGCACCGGTTTCAAGAGCGCATCGATGTCCTCGAGCGCTTCGGTTATCTCAACGCGACGGCACAGCTCACCGCCGACGGCGAGTGGGCACGCTTGATTCGCATCGACCATTCCCTCCTGATCACGGAACTGATCCGGGCCGAGGCCTTCGGTGCCATCGATCCACCGCTGCTCGCCGCCGTCATGGCCAGTATCGCGCATGACGACGATCGTCCCGGCTCGTTTCCACGCGGCAGCGCGGGGCTCGTCACGCTCCTGTTCCAGGTCCGGAAGCTGGCAGAAAGTCTCGCGCCGCACGAGGCGCCTCCGATGCTCCGTGCCGATGTCGCGGCCTTGACCGAACGCTGGGTCGCAGATCAGACGCTGACCTGGATCGGCCTGGCCCGCCTGACCACGATGGCCGAGGGCGACATGTTCCGGCTGTTCGCGCGCACGATCGAGTTTCTCTCTCAATTGAAAACCCTCAAAGCGACCCACCCGTCGCTGGCCGAATCCGCCGATCGGGCCATCGCAGGCATGCGCCGGGGCGTGCTGGAGGAGCTGCCATGACAACGCACGAACTCGAACAGCTACTGCTGGAGCAACCGGTCTCTCTGCTGCACCGATTGGCACGTGGACGGATCAGCCGGCACTTTCGTTCCGGCAAACGCAAACTCATCGACCTCCTGCTCCAGGCTTCCGCTGAAAATCGCCCGGGGCTGGAGTCCGACCTGGCTGCGCTGATCGAGGAACAATCACACAGACGGCAGGCCGCGCCGGTTGAGCACGCGCCCAAACCGAAGGTCCACCCGAGACCGGCTGCAGCGTCTACGACGCCACGCCCGCACCGGGCTGAGGAACACGGCCACCATGAGCCGCCTGTCTCGCTTCATGAATGGTTGTCGGGAATCGGAGTTCCACAGGCACAGCCGTTCGTACCGGATGCCTGGCAGGTGGATGCGTTGGCGAAGCTGGCGGAAACCGACGTGGTGGTCAGCGTGCCGACCGGCAGCGGAAAAACCTATGTCGCCATTGAGGCCACGAAGCGGGCGATGCAGGAGAATCGTACGGTCATCTATACGTCTCCACTCAAGGCCCTCTCCAATACGAAGTTTACAGAATTTTCGCGCCTATTCGGCCCGGGGCAGGTCGGGATTCTCACCGGCGACCGCCGGGAGCATGCCCAGGCGCCGCTGCTCATCATGACCACGGAAATTTTGCGCAACCTGCTCTACGATGCGGCGGGGGGCGAAATCGATGTGCGCCTGGATACGCTGGGGCTGGTGATCATGGACGAATCACAATACCTCGCCGATCCGGAACGCGGGGTGGTGTGGGAAGAGACCTTGATCTTCTGTCCATCCCAGGCACGCCTGCTGTTGTTGTCCGCCTCGATCGGCAATCCGCAGGATATTGCGGATTGGCTGACGGCTATCCGCCCGAATCCCTGCGCCCTCATCCGCCACACCAAACGATCGGTCCCGCTCCGGGCCGGTTATCTGCACCCGAACGAGAAACTGACGCCCCTCTTCCGGACCGCCGGAATCCCCTACGGTCAGCCGCATCTTCTTCATCCCGAAGCCAAACGGCTCTTCGCGGAATACGAAGACGAAACCGGCCCATCCCGATCGCGCTGAGCGCTGCCGCCGAATCCCGTCACTCGTGAAGCGTAAAACGTCTCTCGGCAGGCATCCGAGCTGATGGCGGGAAAGAAGAGCGTATAGCTCAAGGGTACAGGCAGAACGCCGCGGGTTGCTGCCGTTCCCGACCATACACCATAAGCAATACGCTATACGCTCCCGTTCTGCATCGAGAGACGGATGACGGCTAGAACGAATACGTCAGTCCGATGGTGGGGCCGTGCCGGAGAGTTTGAAACTGGTTCAGGGAGGCGGTCGTCGACGAGCCGTCGGAGCCATACAGCTTCCACTGATCACCGACGAGCACGCGGTTCCAGAACACGCGATACCCGCCCGTCAGGTAGAGCCGGTCCCAAATCCTGATTCGCAGATTGATATCCGAATTGGTACCCAGGCCCAGCCCCGTCATTCTGAAGCTCGGATCCTGCCCGAGATCGGTTCTGAGGTGATGCACATCCTCATTGTTCAAATAGGACAAGAGCATGGCTATTTTAGCCTCAATGCTGATGCGCTTATCGACCCGATATTCGACCTCACCGCCGAACCGGCCTGATACCCAGGTAGACGTGTTGGTAATCACCGTCTGGTTACGAAACCCGACCGTACCGGCAGGCGAACAACGAAAATCCTGGTTCGGAGAGGATGCCGTGGTACATTCGGCCTGTGTGACCCCGTTTGCCACATGCCGCTCCCGCCAGTACTGCAACCCCACAAACATCCCCAGGGTGCCTTTGTTTTCGGGAAAGGTGAACGTCGTCGCACCGATATCCCCGTTCAGATACCAGAGATTGTCTCCCCCGATGTCACTGAAGGTGCGCGAGAACCGATGTTCGCCGCTGACGGTCGCACCCTGAGCTGCAGCCCCCTGTGCGCTGAGAAAGTCGTCATCCGTCAGCCGGCCTCCGCCGATCGAACCGTACCCGAAGGCGCCGCGGAAGAAGATTTTGTTCTTCAACTGCACCCGACCGCTGATTTCGGTCACATTGGTGCCCGTATCCTTGTACTTGAGTTTGGAGCTTGGATTTCCAAGGTTGGCATCCAGGCCTGAGGCATTGTGGCTCCACACCGTCTCACCCTGACTGAACCATTCAGACACGCCGATGTCGACACGGGCGATAGAGGAAGACTGGGCAGGAGCGACTTCCGCCGCAGCAGGAAGCGCGCCGAGACCGGCCAGGCAGGCGCACACCGCACACAGTAAACGTCGTAGTGAGACCATGTCGTCGCCCCCTCGGTTCCGCCGCCCCGCATCGATAGCAAGGTACTACGTATCCCCTTGGAAACGGCGCGCCCACAGATACCCTACCTGCAGAACATGGTCAACAACTTTCTCTCACCCATGCCCGTAGGCCCGTATGGCCACCCGCAAACGTCTCTGGTGCTTACCTAGGGAATCGCTCTATTCTGTAACCGGTAAGGACGTCGGTTTTGTACAGACAGGTGCCGACACCCTACAGGGGTCACTGCTCTCATCGACCTCTTTTCTACCAGATGTCTTGCCACGCGTCGTACGGGAAGCAAGTGAAATTTTTACTTGCCTATTCCGCTCTCTTCCGTTAGGGTCGGCACTGATAGTAATCCTGACGGGATTCTCACCGAACTCCGCTGAGCGATTCCCGACAAATAATTCCGAAGAACGCCGAAGCGATTTGTTGTGGCACGACTGTTGCTCACCAACGATCGTTTCCTTTTTTATTTTCGGGAATATCACCTAAGGGAGTACTGACTATGAGGTTGCACGATACCACCGTGAATCAGCATCCAGCCCGGCTCGTCGGACGACGCGCGAAGGGATTGCTTACGGCCTTGATGCTGACTCTGTGGTTCTGCGACTTCGGCACGGGAGGATCGGCACTCGCGCAGAACATCCAGTTTACGCCGAGCGCACTGTCCTTGACCGTCGCCAAAGGAGGAACGGTCAGCGGCACCTTGAGTCTTAAAAAGTCGGATACGGCGCAACACACCTACTTCATCAGCGCCAACCAATCCTGGATCTGGCTGAATCCCCCCTACGGCAGTACCCAAACCATCAGCACAGAAACGGATGTGCTCACGGTTACGGTGAATACCGCCGCCATGGGACTTGCGGCCGGAACCTACTCGGGGACAATTTACATCGGACAGGCCGGACCCGGTGTGTCTACGACCTGGCGGATCCCGGTGACCACCACCGTCACTGCGACGAGCACGACACCGCCGCCTCCCCCGCCGCCCCCTTCAAGCACGACGCCGCCTCCGCCCCCACCATCCACCACGCCACCACCGCCGCCCTCGACGACGCCGCCCCCTCCGCCGCCGCCGACCGGCTCATTGACGCCCATGCTCCAGGCCTTCCCGTCCGCACTCTCGCTCACCGCCGCGAAGGGAACCACTGCATCCGGCGTCTTCAACCTGCAGAAGTCCAGTACGCAACAGAGCTCGTATAGCATCAGCGCGAACCAATCCTGGACGGCCCTCAACCCACCCTATGGCAGCACGCAGACCATCACCACCGAGGTCGATCCCATCACGGTCTCGGTGAACACGGCCTCCATGAACGTGGGAACTTACTCAGGTGTCGTCTATATCGTCGAAAGCGGCCCCAACGGATCGCAAACCTTGCGCATCCCGGTCGCACTCAACGTCACGGCAACCGGGACCACACCGCCGCCGCCCCCGCCGCCCCCTTCAAGCACGACGCCGCCTCCGCCCCCGCCATCGACCACGCCACCACCGCCGCCCTCGACGACGCCGCCCCCTCCGCCGCCGCCGACCGGCTCATTGACGCCCATGCTCCAGGCCTTCCCGTCTGCACTCTCGCTCAGCACAGCGAAGGGAAACACCGTGTCCGGAATCTTTAATTTGCAGAAATCGAGCACCCAACAAAGCACGTATAGCATTAGTGCGAACCAATCCTGGACGGCCCTCAATCCACCTTATGGCAGCACGCAGACCATCACCACCGAAATCGATCCCATCACGGTGACGGTCAATACCTCGGCCATGAACATCGGGTCCTACTCCGGTGTCATCTATATCGTTGAAAGCGGCCCCAATGGCTCGCAAACCTTGCGTATTCCGGTGTCGCTTTCCGTCCTTGCAAGCGGCACGACTCCCCCGCCGCCACCGCCTTCGCCGACCGGCAGCACAACGCCGCCACCCCCGCCTTCCGGCACGGCAACCGGCACGGTGACCGTCACCTGGACTGCAAACAGTGAGTCGGACCTCAGAGGTTACCGGGTTTATGTCGGTACAAGATCCGGCGTTCGTTCTCAGTCATTCGATGTCGGCAACGTCACCTCGACACGCCTGACCTTGCCGCTGGGATCGACCTATTGGTTCTCCGTGACGGCCTACGACTCAAGCGGCAACGAAAGTTCCCCTTCCGGAGAAATCAGCAGAAGCCTCTTCTAAAATATGTATGCCGGATAGACTTGACCGTTCTTCCCTCAAGCCTGTATAACCAGCGCTGCTCCTTTGAGCCCGCTCCGAAGGGACTGCTCTTCGAACGGGCTCAAAACATGATGTGCGCCCGTAGCTCAATGGATAGAGCATCTGACTACGGATCAGAAGGTTACAGGTTCAAGTCCTGTCGGGCGCACCACAATCCAGCCCCACGTTCACACCGTTCATAACTTCAGCCGCTGCTGTCGGGCACTTCAACCGATCCCTATTGCCGCACTTTGCCGACCTCCGCTCGTGATGTCCTAGAAACGCTTTGGATGGAACAGTCGCTGAGTCCCTGGTTCAGGGATACTCGCTGCAAACCCCTATCATGCACGATAATCTGTTCGGCAGACAGGCCGCTTGAAGATTCTGATTGCGCACGCTCATCGCTCGAACCGTCGAATCCACACGATTTCATTTTTCCTCGTTCCCTGCTCAACATTGCCCCGAATCTTCAGCACCTACGCTCTGGAGATATCGTTGACGAGCAACTCCGCCGACTTACCTGCTTCTACGCGCTTCCCCCCGATCCCACTCATTCCGATATGACTCGCCGTCACGCCTAGTCAGAGCAATCTCCCGCGTTCACACGCCGCACACCACTCAACTAGGGCCATGCCTAGTGGGAGCTGCACGGCATCCTGTTACTGTGGAGTCACGCAGAGGGATCGAGCGATGAGCCGCGTGACGACCCCATCCCTGCTGAGCTCGAGGTCAGGTCATCGAACAACATCGTCAATTCCAAGGAGGTCAAGAGATGCACACAGAAGAGTCTTCCAACTGGTCAGCATTCGTAGCCGGCGCATTCATCGGTGCCGGGGTCGCGCTGCTTTTGGCGCCGCAGTCGGGAACCGAGCTCCGTTCGACCTTGCGCGATTATGCGTCCAAAGCCAAGGACGAACTGGACGAGGCCACTGAGCAGGGACGGGCTGCTTGGGATCACGCCGTGGATCGGGGGCAGGAATATGTCGAAGGCGGAAAGCAAACCCTACGGAACGCAGGACGTGCCGCACGGGAATTCGTGGATGAGACCGTACAAACCGCGGAAAAAACCGTGGGTGATGTGACTTCGCGACGAACGTAGCAGTCGAATTGCCGGCGCCGGACTCGCGCCGATTCACAACCGAATGACATTCTGAAAGGAGCCCATCATGCTCGTACAGCTGACCCGGTTCGTGTTCGCTCTGGTCATGCTCTCGCTTGTCGGATGCCAATCGACCACCGGCAAAACCGCGGGGCAAACCATCGATGACGCCAGCATCACGGCTGCGGTGCAATCCAAACTCTCTTCGGATCGCCTGTCCAACTTTTCCCGTATCGACGTGGATACGGAACGAGGCGCGGTCAGTCTGAACGGGACCGTCACATCCGCTGAACAGAAAACGAGGGTGGCGGAATTGGCACGCGGAGTGAACGGCGTGAGGACTGTGAACAACAACCTGCAAATTCAACCGCAACCACAGTAAGGATGCGGAAGACGATCTCGAGCAGGGAGATGGGGAATCCCAGGCGTGGCAGGGCTGGTCTGCAGCCCTCGCCCCTTAGGCGGCCTGCAATAGGGAACCACCATGATGCGATAGTCGTGAGGGAACGCAAGAAAGATTGCCCGACAGGGACATGTGGAGCCTGTCATCCCCCAAGAGACCTTCTTGAGGCCCCTGATCGCTGGAACACCATAACGCTGTCTCCCCGTTTTTCATAGAGGATGATGGGAGCGCCCCCTCCTTTGTCAGCAGCAACCACCCGACCGTCGTGAGCCTTGCCCACAGGCCTCGAACATCGGCACAAGAGTTCAGAGAACGCCGTTACCGCATGCTTTACGGAGGCAATTATGAAGCACCATACACAACCTGTTCTACCGGCGCTCTGCGCAGTCTTGCTGCTCGGTAGCGCCTGCAGCCATTCCATCCCGCAGTCCACATCCAAACCGGTTCCCCCTCCGATCACCAGCGCGGTTCCTTCCTTCTCCGCGATGGCGAAGGAAGAGTCACGGGCTCCGCTCTCGCAGATGCCCTTCCAGGTTAAGACCGATCTGACGCCGATTCAGACGGCCCTTCGAGATGCTGTTCCGGAACGCATCACGGAGTCGGGGCATCCACTCGGACAGGAATTCCGTTGGACCTTTGTCAGGATCAGCTCTCCACAGGTGCATATCCAGGACGGCCTCGTCGCGATTCATGCCGAATACAAAGGAGAAATCGAATCGCGCGGCAGTGCACGGGCCTGCCGCCTGGATCCTGTTTTTGCCACGATGGACATCACAGGCACACTCGCCCTGCTGCAAGAAAGCGAATCGGTCTCGTTCGGATTCGAACCCACTCATCTCACGGTGAGAACCAAACCGGAGAGCGACGCGCGTTGTAACATGTTCAACATCCCGGTGACCGATCAGGCGCCCGACTTGTTCGGGTTACCCGAGATCAAGATCGCCCTGACGGACGCCGTCCATGCCGACGCATTTACGATTCCATTGCAACGGCTCTGGGATGATCTCGACGGTCCCCTGTCACTCTCGATGGCGACACTGAACACCCGCGCCTGCCTCTACGGCAATCCACGAGAAATGATTCTCGGACAGCAGAAAGGCACGACTCAGGACATGGTGATTCTGGGCTCGGCAAAACAAATGCCCTTCATCACTTATGAGCCGACCTGTGCGGAGGCAGCTCCCACAGTCGCCCTCGTCAATTCGGGCCCCCTGTCGGCCGCCAACAAGCCCTATACGATGCTCGCTCGGGTCCCATTTTCTTATCAGCAACTCTCGCATCAACTGCAGAGCAAGCTGTTCCACCAGACGGTGGTGTTCGATTCCACCGCCGCAGATAGGGCCGTGATTGAACAGGTCTCCGCCGCAGACGCCAGTGGCCGCGTCCTGGTGACGGTCGAGCTCAGCGGCGATCTCAAAGGGACGATCTACTACTGG
Organism: Nitrospira sp.; assembly: GCA_024998565.1. Lineage (NCBI taxonomy): Bacteria > Pseudomonadati > Nitrospirota > Nitrospiria > Nitrospirales > Nitrospiraceae > Nitrospira > Nitrospira sp. The sequence goes on along the minus strand of JACOEM010000003.1, from coordinate 253,780 downwards.
GGAACCCCACGCCTGGATGACGGGGGACGAAGCCTCTCCGTGCCGGACCTCCAAATGGCCACTGAGTCGAAATCCGCCATTGACTCCATTCGTGTCGGCTACTGGCAACTCGTGGATCGGGAACTCAATCCGAAACTCCGGCAGGCTATGGCGGTCGACATCTCTACGCACGTCGACCGATTGAAACAAACACTGACAGGAACATACCGGTCGGGAGGCGTCACGATGGACATCCTAGTGACACGGCAGATGCCCGACCAGGTCCGCTCCTCGCCGCAGGGCCTGACGGTCATCATTTTGCTGGAGGGGACCGCCAACGCCACCGGCCAGGTCACACTGGAGGGACAACGGACCAGGGCGTTGCTCCCGCGGGAAAGCCGCTGACTCGCACCACAGGGAGGGGAGGCGTCCAACGACGCTTCCCCTCCGCGCCGCGCATGTCACCGTGCACCCTGGCGTCGATGATTAGGGTCCTACCCAGTGCGCGCGCGAATGATGGACTGATACGGTGGCGTTGAGACTCACCACCGACCGGCCGTCACTCATTGGGAGGCAGCCTCATGGCGAATACACCGACGATTTTGAACTCCCACGACGCGGTTAAATTGATACGCAACGACCATCGTCATATTCTAGCCCTCTTCCAGCTATACCGTGCCGCACAGGCAGACTCCCGACAATCGTACGTCGACCAGATCCTGCAGCGATTGGCAGACCATTTCCACATGGAAGAGCGGCTGACGGAGGACGTCCGGCATCAGGGTAACGAAGGCCGGATTCTCGTGGAGCAACTCCTCATGGAACATGAGGAGATCAAAGCGATGAGAGATGAGTTACAACGGGCTGAAAACGACGACGACGAAGCATTGGATGCATTCTTTGAAGACATGATGCAAACCGTCCGTGCCCATTTCATCGCGGAGGAGCGCGATCTCTTTCCGCTTCTAAACATGGGACAGCACCATGCGCGACGGTAGCTGGACATCCCGTATGCGTCGCAGGATGACGAGTCTATGACGGACAATGCCATCCCCTTCCCCGGGAGGGAGAAATGGAGCGGCACTCAATGAGTCTTCCACCACTGCGCTTTGCGGTCGTCGGTCTTGGACATATTTCCCAGGTTGCCGTGCTTCCCGCCTTCGCCCATGCAAAATCGTCGGCACGATTGACCGCGCTGGTTTCGGACGACCCCCTGAAGCGTCGCCTGCTCGGCCGGCAATACGGGGTCGCCAGAACCTATGCCTATAGAGACTACGAGCAGTGTTTGCGGAGCGGCGAGATCGATGCCGTGTACATTGCCCTGCCGAACAGTCTCCATCGCGAATACGCCGTGCGGGCGGCCCGTGCCGGCATACATATCCTGTGTGAAAAACCTCTTGCCGTGACGACCGCCGATTGCCGGAAGATGATCCAGGCCGCCGAACGCTACCGCGTCAAACTGATGGTCGCGTACCGTCTGCATTTCGAGGCTTGTAATCTTCAGACCATCGCCCTGCTGCAGTCCGGGCGCTTAGGTGAACCGAGGCTCTTTCATTCCGTCTTCACCCAACAGGTTCGTCCCGGCGACACCCGGTTGAGCCAGCAATTGGGCGGAGGACCGCTGTATGATATCGGGATCTATTGCATCAATGCGGCACGATACCTCTTCCGCGACGAGCCCACGGAAGTCAGCGCGCTGGTCGGCCGCGGCTATGATCGCCGGTTCCGGAAGGTCGAAGAATCGGCCGGCGCAATCCTTCGTTTTCCCCACGATCGCCTGGCGACAATGACCTGCAGCTTCGGCGCGACCGATGCCGCCATGTATGAAATCGTCGGTACAAAAGGCCGGGTACGCGTGGAGCCGGCCTACGAATACCTGGGCAGCTTGAAAGCGTCCATCACCGTGAACGGGAAGACGCGCATCCGCACGTTCAAGCCGGGCGATCAGTTCGCCCCGCAACTCATCTACTTTGCTTCCTGCGTACAGGACAATCGCCAACCCGAACCGAACGGGCTTGAGGGCCTGCTCGATGTCCACATTATCGAAGCCCTGCATCGTTCCGCCCGGCAAGGTCGCAGCGTCCCGCTCCGACTAGCGACGAAACAGGCGCGACCGGACGTCCGGATGCAAATCCACCGGCCGCCGGTCGTTAAACCCAAACAGGTTCGTACGACCTCCCCCACTCTCTGAGAACAGATGCTGGAGTCGTACCTGCACCGGCGTGACTAGGGCTTTGCCCAGTTCATGCGAGGAACGCAGACCGCTACCTTGAGCATATTGAAAACGCCGAGCCACAACCGTAGTCGAGCATGAAGGAGAGTCCCGATGAACCAGGAGAAGAGCACAGTGGAGCACACAGCCGAGCAGGTGAAAGCAACCGTTCATGACGCCGTGACCGACACCATGGCTGCGGCCGATCGAACGACGAAGCGAGCCGGTGAGGCGCTGGAATCCGCCGCCGACCGACTGCGTGAACGGCTTCCACACGAGGGTGCAGCCGGTGCCGCAACGGATGCCGTCTCCCGAGGCGTGAAACAAACCTCGCGCGTGCTCCATCAACAGGGGGTGAGCGGGATCGTCGAGGATCTTGGGGTGCTCATGCGGCGTTACCCTCTCCAAACCCTGCTCCTCGGGCTTGGGTGCGGGTATGTGATCTCCCGATCGCGGGCCGACTGAGGAAAGGGGTTCGGACATGGACAATCCACACCCAATTTCATTCGGCGCGCTGGTCAACGGGCTCATAGTCGACCTCCGCTCTCTGCTGCGACAGGAAATTCAGCTGGCGCAACACGAAATGCAGAATGAACGGAGCAAGCTCATCTCCATCGCCATCCGAAGCGGGATGGGACTCTTGTTTGGCATGTCGGCCAGTCTCTGTGTCCTGCTCATGCTGGTGCATGGTCTGCACGCCGCCACACCGCTCCCCCTCTGGGCCTGCTATGGCATCGTAGGACTGCTCTCGCTGGTCACGGCTGCCTCGGTGTTGCTCAGCGTCGCCAGACTCGGGGAAACGCTACGGCTGTGGCCCTTTCGTACTTTTCACTCATTGAAGGAAGACCTCCAATGGATCAAAGAACAAGTGCTATCGACCAGGACCTGAAAGACATCGTACAAACCAGAATCGCGATAGCCGAGAAACTGCGACTGCTGGAGCAACGGATCCTAGACCAGACGGAGGATGTCACGATGACCTGCTCAGAGATGGTGAATCGAACGACAACCAATTTGAATCAACTGATGGACAAGGCAAAATCGGCCATGACTCCCTCGCCGCAAGTCGCGCAGCACCCCTGGCTGCTATTGGGCGGCGCACTCTGTGCGGGATATGCGATCGGCCTCATTGAACGGAGGACCAGGCATGCCCGGAATGGCGTGTATCCCTACTATCCGCCGGGTGCCCGAGGCTCGAGGGTCATGCCGGGACCGGCGCAGGCGAAAGCAGCGGCCGGCAAAGAGGAAGGAGTCTACGACTACTATCCTCACAATGCGCGCGCGTCGCACAAGGCCTCCGGCGCAGGCCGAGGGAGTCTGTGGGACTCCGTGACACATGAGTTCGGACAAGAAACCGAAGAGGCGAAGCGTATTCTTATACAGGCGGGACGTTCGCTGATTCTTGAGCTGGCGCGTAAGGCCATGCCGGAAATCGCTCGCACGTTGGGCGTCAATCTGCCTATGCTGGTATCCGATGATCGCCGCGCACCAGCCGCACCGGCGCCAGCGAACACGGCGGAGGGGTCCGGCAAATAGCCACCCAATTCCGGACGTCAGAGACTCCCGTAGCCGCACCCGGCCTACATAAGTTCGTGGCCATGAGGAGCGACATTCGACGGAGAGGCAAGAGTAGCTCATGCTCACGTCGTCATATAGTTGGCCGAAAATGGAGAGAGACCCGTGCCTGCGTCCCTGAGTAGTTCATCGCCCCGCTGGAATCCCTGGAAACTGGGCGGCCTCGGTTGGAAGGCATTGGTCCGCCGTTTGTGGCGGGAAAGTCTGCACGATGAAATTCTCGGACGCGCCGCACAGTTGGCGTACTACTTTCTGCTGGCCCTCTTTCCGGCGCTCTTGTTCCTCACGGCATTCATCGGTCTCTTTCCCCTGAAACAAACGATGCCGGAGTTGATGCAATACCTGAGGACCGTCCTCCCTGCGGATGCCCTCTCCCTGCTGGAGAAATATCTGGAAAATGTGATGAAGGGCAGCAGTGGCGACATCCTGTCCCTTGGACTGTTAGGCGCCCTCTGGGCTTCCTCCAGCGGTGTGACGGCCATCATGGAAGCGCTCAATGTAGTCTATGGAGCCAAGGAAACGAGGCCGTATTGGAAGGTGAGGCTGGTTGCCTCGTTGCTCACGATCGGCCTCGCGGGGTTCATTATCGTTTCCATCACGCTGATTCTCTATGGCGCCCGCATCGGTGAATGGATCGCCGATATCGTCGGGCTCGGATGGCTCTTCCTCATCACGTGGAACCTTGCGCAGTGGCCGGTCGCCGTGACGTTGATGCTCCTGGCCCTGGCAATTATTTATTACGTCTGTCCGGACGTGAAGCAGAACTGGCGTTGGGTCACACCTGGATCTGTCTGCGCGGGGGCGCTCTGGCTCCTGGTGTCCCTGGCATTTAAGGTCTATGTCGAGCATTTTGGAAACTACAATGCAGCCTATGGCTCCATCGCAGGGGTGATCGTCTTAATGTTATGGCTTTATCTCACCGGGGTGGTGATCCTGCTCGGAGGAGAAATCAATGCCCAGATTCAACAGGCCGCCTCATCGCTCCGCATCCGGCAGGAAAAGGCGCCACAACCTGTCCCGGCCCCTGCGAATTGAATGAACGGCTCACACGGAATGGACACGATGTTCTATGACGCCCGTCTATCCTGACCCGCTGATAAAACAAGAGGTGCCTTTTCCACCGAGGGAACAGGCCTCCCCTGCGGATCGGCACTTGTGGCAGATCACACCGATCAGAGATCTCATGTGGTTGAGCGGGATTCTCTTCTGCCTCTGGTTCGGCTACTACCTGCGCGGCGTGTTTACGCCGGTCATCATCGCGTTATTGCTGGCCTATCTGTTCAACCCGCTGATCAGACGAGCGGAGAGCCGCTGGCGTGTGCCCCGTCCCGTCACGATTTCCGTCATTCTCTTCGTCTCAGCCGTCGTGGTCCTCGGATTGATCACGTGGCTTGGCCCGCTGCTGTCGGAACAGGTGCAGTCGTTCGCGGAGCGGGTTCCGTCTTATATACAAAGCGTCGCTCAGCGCTATCATGTGCGCATGGGTGACTTCTCGGAGCACCTCTCGCGTCTGGCCACAAGTCTCAGGGATGATCCGCTTTCAATCCTGCAGCCGATCTTCTCCGGAACCGGCCAGGCCTTTGGTGTTCTGGGGACCGTTATCGGCACAACAACCGACGTCGTCCTGGCATTCATCCTGATCCCGATTTATTTCTTTTTCTTCGCCTGGCATTTCGACGGCACGCTCGACCGGATAAAACGATACATCCCGACCGCCTACCGCTCACGGGTCCGGCATATCGTGCAACGGATGGATGCCGCCGTCAGCGGATTCTTTCGCGGCCGTCTTGCGATCGCCCTCGGGTCGGCGGTCCTGTACTCACTCGCCTGGGCGTTCACCGGTATACGCTATTGGTTTCTCCTCGGCTTGATCACTGGCATACTGACGATCATTCCCTATGCGTCGTTGATCGGCTGGCCGCTTGCCATTGCGCTGAAATATCTCGACGTCCTTTCGTCCAATGCGGGCGGATTCGATCTGATGACGATCGTGATCTGGCCCTCTCTCGCATACCTTCTGGTGCAGTTCATCGAAAGCTGGCTCCTGACGCCCTGGGTACAGAGCCAGTCGATGGATATGAATGCCGTCACGGTTTTGATCGTGATCTTCATCGGTGGGGCGTTGGGCGGCTTTTACGGGCTGTTGCTCGCCATTCCCTTAGCAGCCTGCCTGAAAATCCTTATACAGGAACTGCTGCTTCCCCGGCTCGCCCGCACGGCCGTTTTATCCGGACCGCTCGACGAGCAAAGGAGGGCGACATCATGAGCAGCACCGTCGCAGACCTGTTAGTCGACCGTTTGATCGCCTGGGGGGTCGACACGGTCTTCAGCCTGCCGGGTGACGGCATCAACGGCATTTACGAAGCCCTCCGCACCAGGCAGGAACGCATCGCTCTCATCCAGGTGCGCCACGAGGAGTCTGCCGCCCTGGCTGCCTGCGGCTACGCCAAGTTCACCAGGCGATTGGGAGTCTGCCTCGCCACGTCCGGACCCGGTGGCATTCACCTGCTCAACGGACTGTATGACGCGAGGAGCGACGGTCAGCCGGTGCTGGCGATCACCGGGCATACGTTCCATGACTTGATCGGGACGCACTATCAACAGGACGTCAGCCTGGACAAACTGTTCAGCGACGTGGCCCTCTACAGTGAACGGGTGATGGGGCCGGCGCACGTAAGCAATGTGGTCGATGAAGCGATCAAGACCGCCATCTCCCGTCGCACGGTGGCCCACATCACCATTCCAAAAGATATGCAGGATTGGAGCGCACAGGATCACGGCTCCAAGGCCAATGTGCAGGGACATAGCGGAGACCGGTACAGCGATCCGTTGCCGTTACCCGCCCCATCCGTGATGGAGCGTGCCGCCGACCTCATCAATGCCGGGTCGAAGATCGCGATCCTCGCCGGCCGCGGCTGCCTGGGCGCGAAATCTGAAATTCTCCAGCTCGCGGAAACGCTCGGGGCTCCGATCGTGAAGCCTCTGCTGGGAAAAGGCGTCGTGCCGGACGATCATCCCTTGACCACCGGAGGAATCGGCCTGCTGGGCACCGCCCCCTCGCAGGAAGTCCTCGAGGCTTGCGATACCCTCATCATCGCCGGCAGCAGCTTCCCCTATCTGGAGTTCTATCCCAAACCGGGTCAGGCCAGGGCCGTTCAAATCGACCTCGATGCGAGCCGCATCGGCCTTCGATATCCGGCCGAGGTGGGATTAGTCGGACAGTGCTGGGATGTCCTCCGCGCGCTGCTTCCGCTCCTAAAGCACAGAGCCGACCGCACATTTCTGACGGAAGCTCAGGGGTGGATGGCGCAATGGAACACATTGATGGAGGAACGCGGCCGTCGCATGGACATGCCGCTGAAACCTCAAGTCGTCGTTCGAGCGGTGAATGAGTTCCTTGCAGACGATGCCATCGTCTGCTGTGATACCGGGACTGTGACGACGTGGGTCGCCCGGCATATCAAGATGAGAGAACAGATGGAATTTTCCGCCTCAGGGACACTGGCCACGATGGGCAACGGACTGCCCTATAGTCTGGGAGCCGGCATAGCCTATCCGGGACGTCAGGTAGTCTGTATCGCGGGAGACGGGGGATTCACCATGTTGATGGGCGAGTTGGCCACACTCGTGAAATACGCCTTACCCGTCACAATCATCGTCTTGAAGAACAATCTGTTCGGCATGATCAAATGGGAGCAATTGGCTTTTGAGGGTAACCCGCAATACGGCGTCGATCTCCAGCCGATCGACTTTGCGGCCTATGCGAGAGCCTGCGGCGCGACAGGATTCACGGTGGAAAACCCAAACCAGGTTCGGGAAGTACTGCGACAGGCATTTGCCACCGTAGGTCCTGTCGTCGTGCAAGCCGTCATTGACCCGCTGGAGGCCCCGCTGCCCGGAAAAATCACCACAGAACAAGCCTGGCAATTCGCGAAGGCGCTGGCGCGTGGACAGGAAGACCGCTGGGGCATTATCAAGACGTTGGTAGCCGGAAAAATCAGGGAAGTGATCTGAGGTCACCCGCGTGGCCGCTGCAAGTTGAACGGAGGGAGAAGCGGTGGAATCGATCGGTCGCAGACGATGGGCCATTGCGGATGGATACATCCCCGGGACTAGTCACGGCCCGGCTCCACAAATGACAAGCCATGAGACTCTGTGTATTCTGAACACGTCGGACCAGCCCGCGGAGGTGCGGATCACCATCTATTACGCCGACCGGGAGCCGGTCGGACCCTACACGGTTTCGGCGCCGGCTCGGCGCACGAGACACATTCGATTCAACGACCTGACGGATCCAGAACCTATTCCCGTCGATACCGATTATGCGGCCGTCGTCGAATCGAACGTGCGCATCGTGGTCCAGCACACCCGCCTGGACTCACGCCAGGCAGAAAACGCGTTGTTCAGCACGATGGCATTCCCCGGCTGATCACCGGGCCGGCCTCGCCCCTTCTCACTCTAGGCGGCTTGCACGACTGCCGTGACCTGTTCCTGCGGCCGGCAACGGTTTCGCATAATCACTTCGTCCACGATGTCGCCGCATTGAATACAACGCATGGCCCAAAACCAGTAACCGCCCAGGCTTTCGCCGATATCCATGCAACGTTCGCCGATCATCAGGCCTCCGCAGCGCGCACAACCGGAGGACGAACTGCGAACAAATTCGGCGGTCTGTCTGCTCCGATTGATGTGTGCCATGGTCATGTTTGTGGTATTCATGCGGCTCTCCTTTCGTTGTGAGCACTAGTGGGATAGGCGGCCCCTCCCACCGTTTGTCATGCTCACCAATATCAGCCCGCCCTGAATCACTCCACTAGCACTCCCCCCAGGTCTCTGTTGAAAGCACCCTGGCCACCAGGCTCATGCCTTACGCGAGTCTATGCCGCATTGCTTTCGTGAGTCGTTGTTTCGTCGCACCGTACTCTGCCCAGGGGTCTTTCGGAAGTCGGCGGAGTCGATCCGGCAGATTGACGAGCGTGAAACTGTCGGAGCGCAGGTCGATCGAGAGTTCGTCCCATGCCAGCGGAACTGACACCGGAGCGCCCGGCCTGGCGCGCGTAGAAAACGCGGCAACGGCCGTTGCACCCTGCGCATTGCGCAGGTAATCGACATAGATCTTTCCCTTGCGCCTGGCCTTCGACATGGTGGCCACGAACCGTTCGGGAATCAGGCGTTCGAGATGTTCCGCGAGAGATTTCGAGAACGTCTTGACCTCATCCCAGGTGTGCACGCGCTGCAACGGCACAACGACATGCAGACCTTTCCCGCCCGTGGTCTTGACGAAGGACGTCAGATTCAATTCGCGCAACAACGTACGGAGCAGTTGAGCCCCTTCAATGACGGACGACCAGTCCACAGCGGGGCCCGGATCCAGGTCGAGAATCATCCGGTCGGGACGATCCAATTTATCCTGCTTCGCTCCCCAGGTGTGGATTTCCAGGACACCCATCTGCACCAGCGCGAGCAACGCGTCGAGCGTGTGAGCGGCCATATAATAGGCCGTCCCGTGATCTTCGGGCACCTCCACTCATCCGATGACAGCGGGCATCTGATCGTTCGCGTGTTTCTGATAAAAACATTCTTTTTGATATCCCTCAGGGCAGCGCAGAAGGGTCAGAGGTCGGTCCTTCACATGCGGAAGGATCCATTCGCCGACCGTCTCGTAATACCTGGCGAGTTCCAGTTTGGTGACGGCTTGCTCCGGAAACAGCACGCGATCCGGATGACTCAGGGTGACTCCCCCGACCATGGTCGCTTCAGCAGCAGCTCGTTCTGAATCCCCTTGCACGGCGCGGCTTTTTCGTCCAAGTCCCTTCGTGGAACCGTTCGGTTGTCCGGACCTCTCACTTGAAGCGCTCTCCGATGTATGTTCGACGAGGACGGAACGAGCGTCTTTGTCCTCTCGCAAGCCTTGGAAGGAGGCCTGTCTCAATCGACCGTCGTTGGTCCACTCGGCGAATGCGACCTCAGCGACCAGCGTCGGCTTCACCCAATGCACGCCGGCCGCCTGGCTCCCGCCCGGTGGATTCATAAAGGGTGAGTTCGGTTGTCGCAATCGTTTCAACCGCGCATGGAGCGACTTGAGGGAGCGGTCGGAAAATCCGGTTCCGGTTCGTCCGGCATACCGCAGCCGGCCCTGCTCATCGTACACACCGAGCAGCAAGGCACCGAACGCGCTTCGAGAGCCGGAGGGGTCGGTGAATCCGCCGATGACAAATTCCTGCCGCCGTCCACATTTCACCTTGACCCAATTGCGATTCCGCCCTGCCACGTAAGAGGCGGCGGCGCGTTTGGCAATCAGGCCTTCCATGCCGCGTCGACAGGCCGCGGCAAAGGCCGCCTCGCCCCGCCCGGCGATGTGGTCGCTATAGCGAATCAGCGTTGACGGATGGCTGTCCTGCACCAGGACTGACAGGAGACGCTTCCGGTCGAGCAAAGACGACGCTCGAAAGTCGTACCCGTCAAGATAGAGCAAATCGAACACGAAATAGATCAGCTCATGGTCGATTTGCGCATCGAATGCGTTCTGCAAACGTTGAAAGCTGATTCGCCCGTTCGGCAGCAAGGCGACCACTTCACCGTCGAGCCAGGCCGTCTTGGCCGGAAGCCCTGCCGCCGCCGCGGCGATGTGAGGGAGCTTCGCAGTCCAGTCATGGCCGTTCCTGGTCAGCAAGGTTGCGGTGCGGTCTTTTACCCGACAGAGCATTCGATAGCCGTCATACTTGAGTTCATGGACCCAATCAGGCCCCTCAGGAGAAGTTGGGACCAGGGTCGCCAGCTGCGGAGCCATCCATCGCTCTAGCGAGGCTTTTCGAGCTCCCGGAGCAGGAGTTCTCTTGATAGAACGCTGCCCGGAGGCAGCCGGGGGTTTTTTCCGCGATGGTTGCTTCGATAGCCGGACTGTATGTTCTCCGGCGGCAACCTCCGCCAGAGTTTTTCCGCTCACCACACTCTCTTCAAGGGTCTGCGTAATTTCTCCCTGTTTTCCGCGCTGGGCTTCTTCATCATCCTCTTTGATGAGGAGCCAATTCCCCTTGCCTTCTTCGTGCCGACCACCCATGCGCACCAGATTCCAGAGACCGTGCAATTTTTCTCCATGCAAGGTGAACTTGAGCCGTCCACGACGGTAGCCCGAAGCGGGGTCCCCGATCGGTTCCCAGTAGCCGCGATCCCAGAGCAACACCGTGCCACCACCATACTGCTTGGCAGGGATAATCCCCTCGAATTGTCCATATTCCAGAGGGTGATCTTCCACATGCACAGCCAGGCGCTTTTGCGCCGGATCCAGACTGGGCCCCTTGGGGACGGCCCAACTTTTCAGGGTGCCGTTCAATTCGAGGCGAAAGTCATAGTGCAGCCTGGTTGCGGCATGCTTCTGGATGACGAACTGCAGCCGACCTTCCGGCTCGGCATTTTTACCCCGAGGCTCCGGCGTCTTCTTGAAGTTTCGCTTGTTCCAATATTGCTGAAGACCCACGCAGCTCCTCTCCCCTGAGTCGATCCGGTACAAGAATCGATTCGTTCACGCCTGCTCCAACGCCTGTCGCGTTTTCCTATAGATCCGCAAGAGTTCCGCGACGCTCCAGGCTTGGGCGATGCATCCTCGTGCATGGTAGGGAGGCTCTGCATCGAAAATCTCGCTCACCGTGCCGATACCGTCCTCGAGCAAATGGGAGCGGAAGCCTCCCAAGAAATCTCTCGCCTTGGCAGCATCCTTGTAGACCTTGAGCCAGGCGTCGACAAAAGGCCCGATCAGCCAGGCCCAGACGGTACCTTGGTGATAGGCGGCATCCCGGTCGCGGAGGTCTCCGTAATACATCGGTTTATAATCGCGATGGTCGCGCGAGAGGCTGCGCAGGCCCACCGGCGTCAGCAGTTTGTGTTCCACGGCATCGACCACCGGGCGCCACCGCGGTTCGTCAAGGATCGGGTGGTGCAGGGCAATCGAGAGAATCTGGTTCGGGCGAAAGCTGGCGTCATCGCCCTGCTCGCCGTCGATGACATCGAACAAACAGCCCTCATCCGGCCGCCAAAAACGCTCGTTGAAAGAGTGTCGCGCCCGGGACGCCATCGCCTCCCACTGGCTTGTTTCCTCCCCGGCGATCTCACCCCACCGCACCATGCACCGGAGCGCGTTATACCAGAGCGCCTGAATTTCTACCGGCTTGCCTCGACGGGGCGTCACCACCCACCCGTCTACCTTCGCATCCATCCAGGTGAGTTGGTAGCCCTCTGCCCCGGCCTGCAGGAGCCCATCGTGCGGATCTACTCCGATACCGAAATCGGTTCCCTTCACATGGTGTTCGATGACGGACTTCAAAACAGGTCGCAGCGCCGACAGGGTCTCGTTGTCGCCGGTCACCTGGTGATAGCGATCCACTGCATGAAAATACCAGAGCGTCGCGTCCACGGTATGGTAGAGGGCCTTTCGCTGCCCTTCCGGGAACAGATTGGGCACCAGTCCATCATGGATATAATTGGCGAAGGTGCGAAGAATCGACCGCGCTTCTTGACAGCGGCCGGTACAGAGCGTGAGCCCCTCCAAACTGATCATCGTGTCGCGGCCCCAGTCCGTGAACCAATGATAGCCGGCGATGACCGTCCGCGCTTCATCCCCCGAAGCCCTTGCCAGCGCCTGCTCTTCCATGCGTGAACCGGGTAGGACGATAAACTGGTCGGCTGCAAGCGTCAGCCAGCCCTCCATATCGTCCGGAGTTCGATCTTGTCCCTCGGCCAGCAATTTGTTTAGCCGCTGCGCTTCCGCTTCAAAAATTTCCTCGGGAGCAAACTCGAGGTGCTCCCACGGTTCGGTGCTGGCGACAAACGCGATCGGCCGATCGGTCGTCAGATCCGCGCTGAAATACCCCGGACTGGTGAGGCTTTCGACATGCTCGGACCCGCGATCCCGGTCCACGCGGTAGGATACTCCCGGACTGAGCAACGAGTCGGCCACGAAAACTCCGGCCTGAGGGCGCAGACACATTTTTAACGACGGCGCATGTTCACACAGGAATAGTTCATAACGACCGTCGAGCACCGTGAGCGGAAAGGGAGGCTTTCTCGCGTCATGAAGCGGTGCGTCCAACATGCGAAAGGTTACGAACGGTCGGAGACGAACGCGGACCGGATCACCCTCCCGCAACCGGTATTCCACATACACCGAGTTATGCCCGTACGGCATGATGACACGCTTCTCCAGTCGCCGGCCATTGAATGAGCAACGCCAGACCGGAGTCTGCCACTCGCGGGTAAATGCGCTGATGACCTTCGTCAGGTCGCTTTGCAAGCGTCCATTTTCAAACTCGACCCCGCTGAGGAGCATGGACTCTCCATCCACCACAACTTCTTCGTCCAACCGGGGAATCATGACCGTCCGCCCCCAGGGCGAGGGAAGATCGGGCACGAACATCCCGTGGTAACGGCGAGTCGGGGCACCGAGCAAGGTTCCGGAGGCGTAGCCGCCGAGCCCATTCGTCACCAGCCATTCTCTGGAAATCAGGGCATCGCTGTCCTGAAGCTGCTCCGGAGGCACTGAGAGCGTCATATTGTCGACGTGCACCACAGCCAACCAGTTTCTCCCCGACCTCGCCCCTCCGGAGAAGGACCTCCCGATCTCAAGCTTGGACGGAATACAACGCTGCCGATCCGCCAGGAATGACCCAACCGGTTTCACCCAAGGGCGGGATGACACCGGGTCCTCCGTACTCAGGCGCATCGCTCGACCAGACCAGGCACCACGTTCGCCCATCGGGCGGGGCGAGCAACGGTTCAGGAGCGGGACGATAGTCACAATCCGCCCCCAAGTTAATGAGCAGCAATCGATCATCACCCTGCTCACCGGCATACCGCAGGACCAACGCAGCAGCTCCGACTACCGCGCCGTCCACCCGGTCGCGAGCCTGTTGTGCGATGACCGGGTCTTCCCGCCGGAGGCGAAGCAGATCTCGATGTAATCGGACATACCCGGCATGCCGCTCGCGCTCCGACCAATCGAGTTTGGACCGCTGGAATACGGCAGGACCGCGAGGATCAGCGACGGCCGCCTGAGCTTCCGCAGAGCCATAACTCGGAAACTGAGCGAGGAACTGCTTTCTACCTTGATGGATCTGCCGGGCCAACTCTCCTGCTGGAAAGTCGGCGAAGAATAAAAATGGAGCGGAAGCCCCGAACTCCTGTCCCATGAACAACATCGGCGTCTCAGGGGCCAGCAGGAGGAGCGCCGTCAAGGCGCGATATACACCGGGACTGGTCTGCTGGTGCAATCGATCTCCCCGCAACTGATTGGCGACTTGATCATGGTTTTGAAGAAAGAAGACGAACTGTTTCGCCGGCTCGGCGCGAACGGGCGTACCACGCGGGCCGTCTTGCCACTGATAACGTTGTCCCTGGTAGAGAAACGCCCGCTTCACGCAGGAAATCAACTCCTGCGGCCCGCCCCGATAGTCGGTGTAATACCCCTCGCTTCGACCCGTGGCGGCCACACGTGCGCTGTGGTGAAAATCTTCGCTCCAGATCGCATCCAGCCCCCATCCCTGTTCGACTGTCGGTTGAATCGTACAGACCCACTGCGCCTCACATTCGGCGATCAGGATGATCGACCGCGCTCCTGCCGCCGTTCTGGCCGCCTGAGATAATTCTGCGATCACGTGCAGCGGTCCCTCATCATGAAATGCGTGGACGGCATCCAGCCTGAGGCCATCGAGGTGAAATTCCTCGATCCAATAACAGGCATTCCGGATAAAAAATTCCCGCACCTCTTTGGAGCCGGGTCCGTCGAAATTGATCGCTTGCCCCCACTCGTTGGGATATCGATCGGTGAGGTATTCGTCGCTGAACGCGGGCAGATAGTTTCCATCCGGTCCCAAATGGTTGTACACAACGTCGAGAATCACACCCAGCCCCCGCTGATGCGCTTCATCCACAAATCGCTTCAAGGCATCGCAATCCCCATACACATGCGCAGGCGCATACAGGCCGACCCCGTCATAGCCCCAATTCCATCGACCGGGAAACTCCGCCACCGGCATGATCTCGATGACGGTGATACCGAGGTCCTTCAGCGCGTCGAGACGCGTGGCAGCCGCATCGAATGTCCCTTCCGGGGTGAACGCACCGATATGCAGCTCATAGATCACCTGTCCATGGATCGTCAGGCCAGGCCACCCGGAATCCTTCCAAATGAACGCGTCCGGATCGACGATCAGCGAAGGACCATGGGGTCCTTCCGGTTGATATCGGGAACAGGGATCAGGAAAGAGGCGTTGGCCATCCAGGCGATAGCGGTAGGTCATGCCGGCCCGGGCCTCCGGGATACCACCGGTCCAGTAGCCATCGGCGCCTCTTGTGAGGGGATGCACGGTTCCGTGGGGCTCGAGGACGACATCAAGTTGCGCAGGCTTGGGTGCCCAACAGCGGAATTGCACGCCATCCCGAACGACGTGAGCCCCCAATCGGTTACGACCGGACGACGGGGCCTGATTGCCATGTGGTTGCTCCGGCACGACGGTAGCCGACCCGCTCATGATGCGATTCCTTTGGGAGCCCTCACGCAAACTGATTTTCCTGGTCGATTCATGCCGTCTTGCGGCTGACATGCCGCTCACTACCCCGCGACGGTGGCTTCGGTTTCACGGAGCGCTGCACACTTCGCTTGAGGAGAGCCATTAAATCTACGACCTTGGCGCGACCCGGCTGATTTTGGGCCTCACCTTCTTCAGGTACCGTCACGACTTCGGTTTTTCCTGCCTTGATCCGCTTGTGGATCAATCGCATGAGATCCTCATGGTAGGTGTCCTTGTATTGGGCCGGCTTCCAACGCTCCGACATTTCCTCTACCAACTTCGTGGCCATCTCCAACTCCCGGGAGGTCACTCCGGTCGTCTTTAAACTTTTCGCGGGAATCCCGAGATCCTTGGTCGGCCGGAGTTCGTTGGCATAGCGCAGCGTGTTCAACACCATCATTTCACTCCAGGGAATCAGCGCGGCGATATATTGCCGCGTCCTGATCACAACCGTGGCAACGGCAACTTTCCCTGTCTTGCTCAAGGTTTCGCGCAAGAGCGCATAGCCTTTTTCTCCCCGTTTATCCGGCGCCAGGTAGTACGGGGTTTCGAATGAGGTAGGCGGGATTTCTTCGGCCCGCACAAAATTCAGAATATCGATGGTCTGTGTCGCTTCGACATTCGCACGTCGAAAGTCTTCGTCCGTCAGTACGACGTAACGGTCCTTCTCATATTCGTATCTTTTTACGATCTGGTCCCACGCCACCTCCTTGCCCGACTCCTTGTTGTAGCGCTTGAATCCGACCGGTTTCATGTCGCGACGGTCGAGGAGCGTCAAATCAAAGCTGTTCCGGTTTTCGGCCGAATAGAGCACAACAGGAATATTGACGAGCCCAAAACTGATGGATCCTTTCCAGAGCGATCGCGGCATGACATCACCTTGAGTGAAGCACCTTCCGGGGGACCGAAGACAGCTCCTGTCCTACAGTGAGGGAGCACATCACACAGAGCTCCAGACAATTGACACGTGATACCGGTTCGCCGCAGCCATCGCAGACGAAAGAACGCATCTCTGTGGCCAGCCGACAACCCTCCCGCCGGCACAAGGCATCCCTGCAGGGACTGCAGTCGTAAAGACAGATCGTCATCATTGAAATTTCCCCGGACATGCTCCGGAATTTCACGATACCACGAGAACTTCTCTCGCCAACTCGGACAATCCCTAGCCTGGCGGCATCGTGAAACTAGGCCCCTGCCTAGCTGCATTCACTCGCCTATTGTCACTAGGCTCAAGGCCTAGACACCCTCCGATGTTTTGGCAAGCGCGCAATCTCCGTCTCACAGGGCAGAAGAATCCAGGTCCGCAGGCGAACTCGGCACAAAGGAGAAGCACTTACATGCGTTATTTAGCATTGGCCGCCGACTATGACGGGACATTGGCGAGCGGGGGAACTGTGAGCCAGGACACCGTCCAGGCCATCGAACGCCTTGTGGCCTCGGGTCGCAAACTCATTCTGGTCACCGGCCGAGTATTGCCGGAGATCCTGGAGATTTTTCCCCAGATATCACTCTGCGAAAGTGTCGTGGCGGAAAATGGCGCAGTCCTCTACCGACCGGCCACTAAAGAAATCACTCTTCTTGCCCCTCCTCCTCCACCGGCATTCCTGGAAGAAGTGCAACGTCGCAAGGTGGAACATCTCACCATCGGTCATTCGATCGTGGCGAGCCGGGTCCCTTACGAAACAGTCCTCCTCGACATCATTCGTGACCTCGGTCTTGAACTGCGCATCATCTTCAACAAGGGCGCGGTGATGGTGTTGTCACATGGCATCAATAAGGCCACGGGGCTGAGCGCAGCGCTCAAACAGGTGGAATTGTCGCCTCATAACATTGCTGCGATCGGAGACGGAGAAAACGATCATGCCATGCTGGCATGTTCAGAATATGCCGCGGCGGTCGAGAATGCCGTGCCGATGTTGAAGGAAACGGCGGATCGCACCACCGTCGGCGACCATGGCCACGGAGTCATCGAGCTGATGAATGAGCTGGTTGAGAATGACCTGGAGGTAGCGGAACGATCCGTGGCGCGACATCGGATTGCGCTCGGCACACAGGAGAACGGGGGCGACATCACGTTTCATCCGGCGCGACAAAACCTCCTGCTTGCCGGCACGTCAGGCAGTGGGAAGTCTACGCTGGCGACGGGGCTACTCGAGCGACTTGGCGAGCGGGCTTATCAATTGTGTGTGATCGATCCGGAGGGAGACTACGAAAGTTTTCCACAGGCGATTATCCTCGGAACCGCACAGGATGGTCCCAGTCACGCCGAAATTCTCACCGCATTGGCCAATCCGAATAACCACGTGGTCGTCAACCTCGTGGGACTGCCGTTGCAGGACCGGCCTTCATTTTTTCTCACCCTGTTGCCCAAGCTTCAGGAACTCCGATCGAAATCAGGCCGTCCCCATTGGATGCTCGTCGATGAAACGCATCATCTCCTGCCGGTCGATGGGAACCCCACGACACCGGGACTGATGAAGGATCTCACCGGCATGATTTACGTCACCGTTCATCCCGACCACATCGAACATTCGATTCTCAAGACCGTGGATATCGTGTTCACCCTGGGCAAATCGCCGGACGGGACGTTGAAACAGTATTGCGCGGCGATCCAACAGGCGCCTCCGGCCGCGACGGCCGCCCGGCTTCAACCGGGCCGAGCGATTATGTGGGATCGCACCTCCGGGACGACGCCTTTCGTGCTTGAGATCGCTCCAAGCACCATCGAACGCCGCCGGCATCGACGGAAATATGCGGAAGGCGAACTGCCTCCGGAGCAGAGCTTTTACTTTCGCGGACCGGCCGGACAGCTCAACCTTCGCGCACACAATTTACTGCTATTCATGCAACTCGGCGAAGGCGTCGACCAGATGACATGGACTCATCACCTCCGCTCTCACGATTACTCGACCTGGATCAAGCAGGTGATCAAGGACGAGGCACTCGCGCAGCGCGTTCTCGAAGTGGAACAGGAGACTCATCTGCCCGCAGAAGCGAGCCGGCAACTGATCCGGAGGGCGATCGAGGAACGGTACACCGTTCCGGCAGGCGGGGATGAACACACCTCTTGATCCGGGCCACGATTGCCCGCAACGCCAGGGGATCGCCTAGTAGCGCCGTTCGCCTCCCTGCGGCATCGTAATGACAGCCGCAAAGATTGAACTGAGAAACAGTGCTGCGGCCAGTAACGTTTCACTTCTGCCAAGGAGACGACATCATGCCGATCCTTCTCTGGCTTCTGGGAGTGCCGATGAGTTTGGTTCTGGTGCTATGGTTGTTCGGTGTAGTCGGGTTCTGATCACGAGCCCTGGGATAGGCTGTGCAGGTCGTCAATGAGACGTTGGATAGACGTCACCGCCTTACGCCTCTGTTGAACGGTCAGAAGTCGGTCGGTTTCCAACAGCAGGCGTGTAAGGGATGCCCGCAATTCCTTCACCATCTCACGAAAGACGACCGGCGCGGTCTGGTCCGACTGTACGAACATCATCCGCAATTCCAGGCTCATATCATCGATTGACGCAGGGCGTCTGAGCACCGTCAGGAGTTCCTGCTGGCGCTGCCGGCGGTAGTGCCACAACACAGGTTGAGTATCGGGAAGAGCCCTTGTGAAGGGGCTGATTCTTGCCACCTGCTCAGGGCTCAAGGGACCCAGCCAATCCTCGGCAATGGCCAGGAGTTTTCTTGTACGCTCGTCGAGACGGTTGGCGCTCGATCCCTGCAGCGCCCGGATGGCTTTCTGCTCCTCTTTACGAAACACGTCTTCAAGATTTCGAATCTGCCGCTCGTTGACGGTCACCAATAGGGCGCTGCCGTCCGGTATTGCCCGCTCGAGCAGGTCCGCTCGAAACCGGTCGTAAGACGCGTACACCCACTCGAGATCATCCCCTGTCAGTCCCCCGCTTACCCGTTGTTGCAGCTCTTTCAGAAACTGTTCGTACCGTGGAATCGCCTCGGCACGGTGTCTTGTAAGCAGCGGTTTTAAGCGGGCCGTCACATCCCGGCGCTGGCCCGCCGTAAGGTCCAAATAGTGATCCAATTGCCAGCTGATCAGCCAATCGGCATGCCGGTACCCAAAAGTCAGGGCACAACCGCTCAAGAGAACGACAACCGACAGGAGGCAGAGCCCCGCAGCTCGAACCGTCCCCCACATGCGCTTCCTTTTCATTGTCGGCCGAACCTCCGAAAGCGGTATATGCACAGCTCCCGCTCGCAATCGTCCTTCTTCAACTAATAACCAGTCAGGTCTCACAGGCATACTGGGGGTCTCCCGAGTATGGTCTCGCACCAGGCCTCTGTACTGTGAGCTATCGAGTGCGATGGCCTGCAAAACTTTGTGAGGACGGCATTCCTGTAACACCATGTTCATCTTACCAAGGAGGAAATCGATGAAGACCGCACTGCATTCGCTGCTCGCGTTGGCGCTTATCTCATTGGCTGCCTGCTCCCATTCACCGACCGCATCGAAAACACACTCGGAAATGGAGGTAGGCACGAAAACCGGCATGGTCAAGAACATCGTCATCAAGGACACCATCGTCCCTGATGCCTTGACGGTTCGGGCCGGAGACGAGGTTCGGTGGATCAATCAGCGGCAGGACTCTGTTACTGTCACGATCGACGAGCCGCTCGAGCATAATGTCTCCTGCCGGAACGGGTTCTCCAAGGCCATGGGTATGGGCGTGGACAACTCCACCACCTTGTCCAGCAATGAGACCGCTGGCCTCTGTTTCAGTCGGGTCGGTACCGTGAAATATTCGGTCCGGCCGGCTGCCGACACGAAGACCAGCATGGCCAACACCCACGGCTCCATCAACGTTCAGTAGGCCGGCTCCGCCTCTACATACACAACCGCCCTCCACATCAACGGTGTGGAGGGCGGCTGCGTTCAACACGACCAGCGTAAGGCCTCGCGACATACGTTCTAGGATGTAGGTCTGGCGAGGGGCACTTCCCTTGTCCAATGCCGATGCATCTCGATTCCCTCAATGAAGGGGGCCGCAATCTGCTTGGGTAACGGATCCGGCGACAGAATAATCCCCGGATCACCTGACCAGTTTTTCGTCAGTCCCTTGAGGTTTTCGCGAGGTTGCGCACTCGGATCGACCGCCCCGACCGCCTCTTCAACAAAGGCAACCCCCTCCCCCGTTGCGGCAATCGTCTTGCAATGCAGGTAGGCGTCCTGAACAAACATCCTGGCTTTGGCGGTGCGCAACAATGCACTGACGCTCGCTTCACCGCCGGGAACATAGACCGCGTCGAATAAGACCGATCCCGTCGTCAACAGGCTGAAATCGATCTTCATCTGACTGCCGTTCGCAGCTTTGAGGCTCCCCGAGCGGGTTCCCACGATCTTGCCCTGCCCTCCGGCAGCCGCCAGGGCCGTCTGCATTCCCTTGACAGCTTCTGCGTTCACTCCATCGGCAACAAGAATCGCCACTTTCCTGGTTTGGATGCCTTCCTTGGGAGCCAGCACCATGCTCAACGCCGCGGATTTCTCCAGTGAGGTCGTCGCCCGCTTGGGCTGAAAATCCTTCGGATCCCCGTCCGCAGGAATACTCAAATTGAGCAGACCGTCGACCTTCTTGACCGGCAGCCCCAGCCCCTCGGCCACTCGTGAAGCCAGATTTTTGTCGATCTGGGACAGCATGCCGACCATTCGCTCGCGAATGGGAAGACTCTCGACCTTGCCCAATTCAAACTGCAACGCCTGCACCAGATGTTCTTGCTCCGGCGCAGACTGGCTCCGCCAAAACAGCGCAGCCTGGCTGAAATGGTCGAAGAAACTCCTGCTCCGCTCCCGCACCTTGCTGGCAGGCAGCCGTTCTGCATAACTCAGGAACCCACCCATGTCCGCCCTGGCCTGCATGGGACAACCACCCCCCAATGTGTTCGGTTGATAACTCACCTGTCCGGGATTGATCGTTTGCCGCATGTGCCCGTCACGCTGGTTGTTATGTATGGGCGCAAGCGGACGATTGATGGGAATCTCATGGAAGTTCGGACCGCCCAACCGGATGAGTTGGGTGTCCGTATAGGAGAATAGTCGGCCCTGCAACAACGGATCGTTGGTGAAATCGATGCCGGGAACGAGGTGCCCGGGGTGGAAGGCCACCTGTTCGGTTTCGGCAAAAAAGTTATCCGGATTGCGATCCAGTGTCATTTTTCCGATCCGGACTACCGGCACCAGTTCTTCAGGAATGAGCTTCGTCGGATCCAAAAGATCGAAGTCGAACGTATGTTCGTCTTTCTCCTCCACAATCTGCACTCCTAGCTCCCATTCCGGATACTGCCCCGCCTCGATCGCCTCCCACAAATCACGCCGGTGAAAATCAGGATCCAGGCCGGAAATTTTCTGGGCCTCATCCCACAAGATGGAATGCACACCCAGCAGAGGCTTCCAGTGGAACTTTACAAATCGAGCGACCCCCTTGGCATTCACGAAACGAAAGGTATGCACCCCGAATCCTTCCATCATGCGAAAACTCCTCGGAAGCGCTCGATCCGACATGACCCACATGATCATGTGCATGGACTCCGGCATCAGCGAGATAAAGTCCCAGAACGTATCATGCGCCGAGGCCGCCTGCGGCATCTCATGATGAGGCTCCGGTTTCACGGCATGGACCAGATCCGGGAATTTCACCGCATCCTGGATGAAGAAGACCGGGATGTTGTTGCCCACCAGGTCGTAATTCCCTTCCTCCGTGTAAAACTTCACGGCGAAGCCGCGCGCGTCCCGCGCCAGATCACTGGAGCCTCGCGACCCGGCGACGGTCGAGAAACGCACAAAGACCGGGGTCTTGACCTCCGGGTCCTGCAGAAACTTCGCCCTCGTCAGCGAGGCAAGCGACTTGTACACTTGAAAGTAGCCGTGCGCCGCGGCGCCCCTCGCGTGCACCACTCGCTCCGGAATACGTTCATGGTCGAAATGCGTGATTTTTTCCCGGAGGATAAAATCTTCCAGCAGTGTTGGACCGCGCGCACCGGCTTTGAGGCTATTCTGATCATCGTTGACGCGCAGGCCTTGATTGGTAGTCAGGAACTGATCGCCGGACTTCTCCCGTGCGCTGTCAAGGGCAGCGGTTTTCTCATTCTCCCGCTTGGAACGATCTTTGGGCATGGCACAGTCCTCCCCTGGTTGGCCCTCGCCGGCATGGTCGTCTATCGAGTGGTTTTCCTGGATGGCGGGCGCCGGTTTTTCGACCGGATGCTTTGGCCATCAACGTTTCCTTGCGCTTGAGGACCGTTGCCTCCAGAGATTCCCAGTCGATGTCGCATGCTTCGGCTTTCGGAAACATTTCATCCTCTTCTTCCTGGATGTGATGCTTCACCAGTTCGCTGAGCACGCTGAACTTGGCCTGAAATTTCTCGTCCCCCGATTTGAGTTTCTTCAGCTCAGCGATGAGCACATGGACGAGGTGATGTTCCTCCACCGCCTCGTTCATCATGTCTGCGTCATCGAGTTCCGCCCGAATAGCGGGATAAATCAAGCGTTCTTCCAGGTCGGCATGGATTTCCAGCTCCTGGATCGCCGTTTTTGCGATCTCGCCCCGCTCTCGCCCCTCCGCCGATTCGAAATCCTCAAACAGCTTCTTGACCTTGTCGTGATCCTCTTTCAGCATTTCGAAAACCGTCGAAACGAATCCTGCCGCTCGTGCCATGGTCAGCTCCTTTCGAATGAAGAGATTCCTTACTGCCAGGCGCAACCTATCACGCGGGTCGAACCGGGTGAGCTCGTGGAAGCCCTAGTTATCCTGACTCCGCCACCACCCCTGAGTGGGAACTAGGGCACCTCCTAGTGGACTGGCCCAGGGCTTTATGTATACTCAATAAAGGGGAGTTCAGTGCGCTCAACCATGGAGGTGAAGCCATGACAACGCCACAGTTCATTCCCATTTGCTGCGGTTGCAACAATGTGCGGGACGATTCACGACATGAGGAGATGGAACCGGGATGGGGAACGTTGGACGCCTATCTCAACACCCATCATCTGACCAGCGGGGACTACCGGTTGACCCATACCTATTGCCCGTCCTGTTCGGTTCGATTTTCGAAACTGAGCCGCGAACACGCGGCCATCCCGGAAGCCTCGGCAAGTCGTTCGCTGTGAAACGTGAAACGGAAGACGTGAAACGTATCTCGGAGAACTTCGCCCGACGGATTATTAAGCAACCTGCTCGATAACAGCCTCGGCAATGGGCGACGTTTTACGTCCCACATTTCACGGCTAACGTTTTACGTTTCACATCTCAAGGAAGGTAAATGTCGGCCTTGACCGGCAGATGGTCTGAGGCCAGTCGGCTCCGGGGAGTATCGTGCGCTTCCACTGTGAGTAGCGCCTGAGCGGGAAAGATCCAGATCCGGTCCAGCGCCAACACCGGCCATCGAGCGGGAAAGGTGACCGGGGCAGCCGGGGAACCGAACACCCGACGCAAACCTCGCAAGGATTTTCCCCATACGTGCCACTCATTCAGGTCTCCCATCAAAATAGTGAGATCACGCCGGCTGAGTGCCAGGAGTTCCAACAATCGATCCGCTTGTTGCGGTCGTTCGCGAGGCCACAGTCCCAGGTGGGTATTGAGCACGTGAACCGTTCGGCCGCAGATTGTGAGCTCGACATCCAGCGCGCCCCTCGGTTCGTGCCGACCCACTGAGAGATCCCATCGCCGTACCCGATCCACCGGGTACCGGCTCAGCAGCGCGTTGCCATACCCCACACCTTCCCGTGACCACACAGGTCCGCCGATGGCTATCATCCCGGTTTTCTGCGCCAGCCACGGCGCAATAGGAGCGTGGTCCTGCCTTGGAAAATCAACTTCCTGCAAAGCAATGATGTCCGCATTGAGTTCTTGCGCCACACGCAGGATGCGACCGGGCTCATATCGCCCGTCCCGTCCGATAGCGCGATGGATATTGTAGGAGGCTACCCGCAGATGCATCGTGCTCCTATTCACACGGCCTCAGCCGGCCGGCGCCACCTGCTGAACGTTGCCGACATCCGGTGGGGTGCCCCTGACCTGTAACCGCCGCGACACGTACCAGGCGACACTCCATGCCGCAGCCATGAGCAGGCCCAGCACGCCAAAGGCGACGGGACTCGGATTGCGCAGGGCTTCCGCCAAACGGTCGACGAACGCCGACATCAGCACAATTCCGGGGCTCATGCCGAGCGCCGTCCCCAGCAGAAAATCGCGGAGCGACAGCGAGGTCGCCCCGGCAACCAGATTGACCATGGAAAAGGGCGCGATGGGCAGGAGCCTGACGATCAGAATCGCCCAGAATCCTCTTTGGGCAATCCGGCGGCTCAAATGCGCCACTCGACGGCCGGCAAACCGCTGCACTCGATATCTGCCCAAGGCCCGACCCAGGCCAAAAATGGTTACCGCGCTTAGGAGGGCGCCGGCCAGGGCGGATGGCGCACCGACCAGCGGGCCGAACGCCAGAATGGTCACCACGATCAACACCGTGATAGGAACCGCGAGAAAACCACCCACCAGGAAACCGCCCAGCATGACGAGCGAACCGGTAGGTCCTTGGCCGAAGGCCCGCACGGCATCAACCAGGTCGTTCACATTCATCCACTCACTCAGAGGGCTCCAACGCCACGCAGCGGCCAGGAGACCCAGTATCAGCAGCGCCGTATATCCAAGGAACACCCGGCGCCCCACATGTGCCCGCTCCCGATGTTGAACCACGGCCCCCAACACCTCATCCGCGGCCATGGGACGTTCGGGGTCGATCAGGAGTTGTTCCGGGATTGAAATGGCTTCGGCGGGGCTCTTGTCGAAGCATCCATCTTCCAGGCTCCGATCTCCGCCCCGCAGGTGATCGATCGCAGGCCCCAGGGAATCCAGCCGCCGGACATGCTCAGCCACCAGCTCAGGCTCGACGCCTAGATGTTCCCCGATCAATCCATTGCGCAATCTCGCAATCACCGCCTGGAGCCGGGAGGTTCCGACGGATTCGATCGCGAGATTACACTCCGTATCGAATCCCATCGAACGATTCGACACATTGGCCGACCCCAGGCAAACAAAATCTTCGTCAACGATGAGCAACTTGCTGTGCACCGCCACCATGTCCCTGCCCTGCGTGTTCGGTACGGTAGGCGCGTAGATGCGCAGACGTCCATAATGGTCGGCGAGTTCCAGCTCATGCAGGATACGGGAACGGAGCGCGTCCATCGTCTGGCGTTCCAACCATCCGTCGCAATTGTGACGAAGAACCAACACGACTTCCGGACCATCCTGCTCCATGAGCCGGGCCGCCAGGGCCCGACTGATCGTATTGGACGTAAAATACTGCGACTCGATATAAATAGAGCGGCGGGCGCGCTTGATTCCTTCCAGATAGGCCTGTTCGATCTCCCGGACCTCAGGTTGCCCCGCATAGGCAGGCTGGGTGCGCATGATACCGACGCCGCACTGTTCCACATCCGGCACGAGGGCGACCGGCCACAACTCCTCCACCGGCCGTCGGGCGGAGGGGGCGAGTCGCCGTCCCGTCGCGTTAAACCATCGGTCACGAGCCAACTCACCCAAGGCAGCGGCCGCCTCACCCGACACCATCATCTGAACATCGTGAAACGGCGCATAGGGTTGCCCGTCCGCGTCGACCCGAAGGGGATCCTGGCAAGCATGCGCAGGGGTATCCCATCGGGATTTCGTCAAATCCAGCCCTCCGACAAAAGCAATCGTGTCGTCGATGACCACAAGCTTCTGGTGATGCGAGGCGCCGATAGGATGCTGCCCATCCACCTGATAGGAGAGCCGACGGTGGCCGCTCCAGCCCGTCTGGGCCGTCGGCATCCACTCACGCTCCAGAGCGTAGATCATGGCGAAGTCCCAATTGAGCACATAGACTCGCAGCTTTCGCTTGCGCCGTAGGAGCGCCGACACAAACTCCCCGAGTTTCGACGGAAATTCGGACGGCTCGGCCGGGCCCCTGACCAATTCGATCTGCGTATCGAGATCCCATCCGACAATCATGATGGAATGTTTGGCGTGCAATGCGACATCCCGAAACGTCTTGAAATACGCTTCCCCATCGATCAAGAATCCGCACCGATCGCTTTGTTCCACGCGCCAACAAGTGCGGCCTCGTACCAAAAACGACTGCGGTGTCTGTTCCTGCCCCTGACATGCCCTCAGAACTTCGGCTCGCTCCATGCAACACCCTCCCGCATCCACGGTCACAGTCGTTCCACGCGCAGTCGGTCTCACAGGCGATGCGCGCAGTCACCTTAACTCAGACCACGCAGAATGCCCAGCTGGTCATACCCCTAGCTCTGGACCATCGATCAAGAGGTTTTCCTAGTGGGCGACTGACGCACTCTTCGGTAGGCTGACATCTGGATTCAGACCATAAGGAGGACAGACTGATGACCACGGCTGCAGCGCCCCACTCCATCGATCAACACCGAATCGACTGCATCCAGGCCTGCTTTGAGTGCGCCCGTCTGTGTAATACCTGCGGAGACGACATGATCGGTATGCCCCATGAAACAGAGCAGGATTTGATGACCCGCTGTATTCGACTCTGTCGGGACTGCGCCGACATCTGTCTTCTCTCGGCTCAGTGGATGGGCCGGACCTCCGCGTTCGCCGTCCGGCTGTGCGCCTGGTGCGCCGAGGTGTGTGAACTCTGTGCCGGCCTGTGTGAAGAACAGGCCCCGCACCACGCCCTCTGCGGTGACTGCGCGGCCGCATGCCGTCGCTGCGCCGAACTCTGCCATAAGATGGTGATGGAAACAGTGCCGAGTTCCTCCGGTGGTACGGCCTAGCCGACTGCATCTGATCGTCAGTCGTCACCAGGAACCGGCTTGAGAGGAGGTCATCATGTTACGCACCATCATCGGAGTCGGCCTGGTGAGTGGAGCCCTGCTCACGGGGTGGAGCCCCGCATGGAACGAAGTACCGGCTCCTGTTCCACATCCCGGTCCCGGGCCGACCGTTCCACCGAAACCGTCCGACCCGGTTCCGGCTCCACCCGATCCGAAATCAGCAAAACCGCCTCATCTATCAAGTAATCCACATATTTATCTCATGGCAGATGCGGCAACCGATCCGCAGGACATCGTCTCCGGAGTGCTGGCAAAAGTGGACTTGATCGCGAAACAGGGACTGCTCACGACCGATCTTGGTCGGGAAGTGGCTTTTCAAATCCCAAAACCGGAACTCTTTCTCAATTTATCTGTCGGTCAACGTGTCACCCTCAAACTCGATGAGCGACAACAGGCCGTCCGGGTGATGGACACCACGGCGCCTGAGATTCCTCCCTCTTTTCCCGCAAAATAAGCTACGTTGTCGTACACGCCCGATCGAACTAGGGGTTTCACTAGTGGGGCGACTTGGCCCAAGGTGCTACTACCCGTGCGCAGTGTGGATGTTGCGTCCTGGACCCTAGAGTCCGTCCATGACCTGGCACACAGAGTCATCATTCACCCCCGATGCGATTGACCAGCAGATGAATGCAAGCGAAACCTTCAGTTGGTTGACCGGCAGTGAAATGGGTGGCCGGATCCGGGCATTCGAGTGGCGCCGGACCCCGCTTGGGCCGATTGAACATTGGCCCGCCGCACTCGTGTCCACCCTCGGTGTCTGTCTCACGGCCCAAACCCCAATGGCCATCTACTGGGGGGCGGAAAACTGGCTCCTCTACAACGACGCCTGGCGACCGGTCGTCGGCGGGAAACACCCCTGGGCGCTCGGCCGGCCTGCGCGGGAAGTCTGGCCCGAGCTGTGGGAAACCATTCAGCACTACTTTCTCAGCGTCCATGCCACCGGGCAGGCGAACTGGCGGAGCGACGAACTCTTGCCGATGCAACGGTTCGGGTACACGGAGGAATGTTACTTCGACTACAGCTTGAACCCCATTCGCGGACAAAACGGCGCAGTCGAAGGCATCCTAAATATCGTCCAGGAAACCACCTACCGGGTCCTCAACGACCGGCGCATGCGCCTGCTGCGTGAACTGGCCTCCCGGTCTGGGTCCGCCCATAGCCAGCAGGATGCCTGCCGCCTGGCCATCGAAGCGCTCGCTACCGATCAAGCAGACGTACCCTTTGCGCTCCTCTACCATATCGACCGGGATCGTCGGTACGCGCACTTGATCGCATCCACGGGATTATCTCCGGAAAGTCCGGCTCGGCAAGAAACCGTGAGCCTCACGCTGGAGGATCCTGATACCGGGTGGCCGCTGTCAGCCCCTCTCCAAGAAGGTGTTCCGGTCATCGTCGACGACGTAGGCGACCGCTTCGGGCCCCTGTCCGGCGGGTACTGGCCTGAACCGACCAGGCAGGCCATCCTCCTGCCGCTCAGCACGGTACGCTGGGATGGCCGTGCCGTCATACTGGTGGCAGGAATCAACCCTCGCCGGCCGCTGGACGACGACTACCGCTCGTTCTTCACCATGGTCGAGTCTCACATCGCAGGAGCCCTTACCAATGCGGAGGCGTACTCTTCGGAGAAACGCCGGGCCGAAGCCCTGACCGAGCTCGATCGCGCCAAGACCGCGTTCTTCAGCAACGTCAGTCACGAATTCCGAACGCCGCTCACCCTCATGCTCGGGCCGCTGGAGGAGGAACTTCGTGAGCGCCCCCATGCGCCCCGCCTCGAGGTGGCACATCGCAACAGTCTCCGGCTGCTGAAACTGGTCAACACGCTGCTGGAATTTTCACGCCTGGAAGCAGGCCGCGTCGAGGCGCGCTATGAGCCGACCGATCTGGCAGCCTATAGCGCCGACCTCGCAAGCCAGTTCCGATCGGCTGTGGAGCAGGCAGGGCTGGTATTCCGGATCGACTGTCCGCCATTGCCTGAAACGATCTATGTCGATCGTGACATGTGGGAGAAGATCGTTCTGAACCTGCTCAGCAACGCCTTCAAATTCACTTTTCAGGGCCACATCGCGCTCTCACTGCATGCACAGACAGGCGGGGTGGAACTACATGTCCAGGATACCGGTGTCGGCATTCCGCCCGAAGCCCTCCCGAGGCTCTTCGAACGGTTCTATCGCGTGCAGGAAATGCGCAGCCGGACCTATGAAGGGAGCGGTATCGGCTTGGCGCTGGTTCAGGAGTTGGTCCACCTTCACGGAGGAACCGTCCGGGTCAGCAGCCACGTGGACCAAGGCAGCACCTTTGTCGTCACGCTGCCGTTCGGAAACGCCCATCTCCCGCCGGATAAGGTCGTCGCGCAAAGCCGATCAACCACACCCGAGACCGGAGTCAGACCCTATCTGGAGGAAGCGCTCCACTGGCTGCCCGAACCGGAACGCGAGACGAAGCCGACGGACAGGAGGCCTGAGCCTGCCGAAGCCCCTCTCTCCACAACGAGCGAGGAGACGGCCCGACCCAGGGTTCTCGTGGTCGATGACAATGCGGACATGCGCCAGTACATCATGCGTCTCTTGGCGGATCGGTACCACGTCACGGCCATGCCGGAAGGCATGGCCGCCTTGACCGAAGCCCGCCGGCAACCGCCGGATTTGATCCTCAGCGATATCATGATGCCGCACCTGGACGGTTTCGGGCTCCTTCAAGCCCTGCGAGACGACCCCGCCCTCAAAACCATTCCCGTCATTTTGCTCTCGGCGCGCGCAGGCGAAGAGTCCAGAATCGAAGGGCTGGGGCGTGGCGCGGACGACTATCTCGTCAAACCTTTCGGCGCCCGTGAATTACTCGCGCGAGTCGCCACCCATCTCGACATGGCGCGCGTCCGACGTGAGGCGCAAAGGGAGATTGCACACAGCGAGGCAAGGTTTGAGGCCATCGTCAGCCAAGCGACGGCCGCCGTCGCGCAGACCGATCTCACCGGGCGATTCCTGCTCGTGAATCAACGCTTCTGCGAGTTGCTCGGATACAGTGCAGCTGAACTGCTCGGGATGAACATGCAGCAGGTCACCGATCCGGAGGACCTGCCGGCCAACCTCGTGCTCTTTCATCGGTTGACCGCCGGCGGTCCGGACTTCGTGATTGAGAAGCGATACCGGCGCAAGGACGGGTCCGCGGTCTGGACCAGAGTCAGTGTCGGCGGGGTTCGGGAAGACGGCGAACTGCGCCATATCCTCGCCGTGGGGCTCGACATCACCGACCGCAAACGTCAGGAAGCGGAACTCCTGGCCCTCACCCACCGGCAATCCCTCTTGTACGATCTGGCGGACGTCGTCAACCGGGCGGAAACCCTGAGCGGCCTCTACGACAAAGCCATCGACACGATCATCAAGGCCCTGCATGCGGACCGCGCTTCGATTCTGCTGTTCGACGACGAAGGCGTGATGCGTTTCGAGGCCTGGCGCGGTCTGTCGCAGGCGTATCGAGAGGCAGTCGAGGGCCATTCACCCTGGCCCCCGGACCAGCAAGATCCCCCGGCCATCTTCATTCCTGATGTCGCCTCGTCCGGTCTCCACACTTCTTTGCGATCGGTCATTCAGAGCGAAGGGATCTCCGCGCTGGGCTTTATCCCGCTGACCTTCGGCGGCCGGTTACTCGGCAAGTTCATGATGTATTTCGACCGGCCCCACGTGATGGACGAGCAGGAGAGAGGCCTGGCTCAGACGATCGCCAGGACCCTGGCTCTCGGGATCGAACGGGCCCGGGCCGGCGAGTTGTTGCGGTCCAATGAGGAACGACTTCGTTTGGCCATGGCAGCCGGCTCGATGGGTGCGTGGGACGCGGACCTCTCGACCGGAGCGACCAATTGGGACGCCAAACAATACGAGCTGTTCGACAGACCAAGAGACAGGCCCCTGACGCATGCGGAGCACTTCTACGAATCCATCCATCCGGACGATGTGTGCCGCGTAAAGGAAGCGGCCGCGGAGGCTTTGACGACGGGCTCATTCTCCCAGGAGTTTCGAGTGGTCGCGCAGGACGGCTCGATCCGCTGGCTTGCCGGACAGGGAGCGACGGTCAGGAACAACCAGGGAGAGGCCATCCGGATGGTCGGGATCAATTACGACATCACGAGACGCAAGCACGTGGAGGAAGCCCTCCAGCGGTCTGCCTCCGATCTGGAGCAGCGGGTGGTGGAACGCACTCTCGAACTGTCTCAGTCTCGGGAACAGCTGCGGGCGCTCGCCACCGAATTGAATCTCGCCGGACAGCGGGAACGGCAACATCTGGCAACTGAACTGCACGATTATCTGGCGCAACTTCTGGCCCTGAGCCGGATCCGTCTGGCCCAGGCCAAACAGCAACCCATGACGACGGCCTTGGGAAAGATCCTGAGCGAGTTGCAGGACGTGATGGATCAGGCCCTGACCTATACCCGCACCCTCGTGGCCCAACTCAGCCCGCCGATTCTGAAAGAATTCGGATTGCCGATGGCCCTAAAGTGGTTGGCGGAACAAATGATACAACGGGACCTGCAGGTATCCCTGGAGCTCGGAACAGAGCACCTCGCCCTGCCGGAGGACCAGGCCATGCTGCTGTTCCAATCGGTACGCGAACTGCTGATGAATATCGTGAAACATGCGTCTGCCAAGCAGGCGCGGATCACGGTCAGGGAGGAGGAGGGTTGGCTGCATATTACCGTCGCAGACCAGGGCCGAGGCTTCTCCCCTCCGGACTCTGTTCCGGCGGCGGGCTCCACAGGTATCCCGGGCTTCGGACTGTTCAGCATACGCGAGCGCATGCTCGCACTCGGCGGCCGCTTTGAATTGCAATCCCAGCCCGGCCGGGGCACTGAGGCCACGTTGACCGCGCCGCTGGCGCCCGGCAAGACGCGCGCGAAACAACCGGCAGGAATGGACGGGACGGTCCCGAACACTGTGCCCCTCGCTAGGAAACCAGAGGCGGCTGAGCAGGCGGGTGCGACCGGCGAACTCGAGCCTGTCGATCACCCCATCCGCGTGTTGATCGCCGACGACCATGCCATGGTGCGGCAGGGTCTGTGCGGACTACTGGCCGCCTATGGGAATATCCAAGTCGTAGGAGAGGCGGCCGATGGTGAAGAGGCCGTCACCCTGACGATCCAATTGCAGCCCGACGTCGTGCTCATGGACGTCAACATGCCGCAGATGGACGGCATTGAAGCCACCAGACGGATCAAGCAAGTCCTTCCCGCGACGATCATCATCGGGCTCTCCGTACAAAACGCAGCCCATGTGGGACGCGTGATGAAGGAAGCCGGTGCGGCGGCCTTTCTCAACAAGGAGGCTGCGGTGGAAGACTTGTACCAGACCATCCAGGTCGCCCGGAAGGAACTGCTGCAGGTCCCATGATACGATTCCAACAATCCCCCAATCCCCTGCTGTCCGGAGCAATCGTCTTCTCTCTGGCAACCGTCTTCGTGCTGGATTTTTATACGCCGCTCGGCATCACCATCTGGGTCCTCTACCTGGTCCCGCTCGTATTGGCCTATCTCTTCTGGTTTCCGGTGACCCCCTTTGCCGTGGCGGGAGCCGTCACGGTCCTGACAGTGGCAGGCCTCTACCTGAGTCCTCCGGGTATTGATCCGTCTATCTCACGCATCAATCGCCTGGTTGGTATCGCCACCTCCTGGGCACTGGCCGCGTTCGGCGCCCATTTCATCCGCAACCGGCTCGCCATGCGCAAAGAAGAATGGATGCGGGCAGGTCAGACCCTCCTCAGCGAACGGATGATGGGAGAGTTGGCGCTGAACAGCCTGGGCGAAAACCTGTTGCATAGCCTTGCCACCTACCTGGGAGCGGAAGCCGGGGCCATCTTCATCGACAACGGGAGCGGGTTTCACCGCGCCGCGACCTATGGGATCCCGGAAGGCACTGCCCTGCCGGAACGGTTCACGGCGGGCGATGGACTCCTGGGCCAGGCGCTCCAGCACAAACACACGGTTGTGGTGCAGGACTTGCCGGAGGGGTATTTCACCATCGGCTCCGGTTTGGGACGAAGCGCTCCGCGCCACCTGATGATCGCACCGTTGAGCGTCGATGGACGCGTGAACACCGTCCTGGAACTCGGATTTTTCACCCGAGTGACGGAATCCGATCGGGAGTTCGTCGATCGCGTGGCGGAATCGATCGCCGTTGCCGTCCGGTCGGCCCGATACCGGACTCGCCTTCAGGACCTCCTGGAAGAGACCCAACGGCAAGCCGAGGAGTTGCAGGTGCAAAGTGAGGAGCTCCGCGTCGCCAACGAAGAACTGGAGGAACAGAGTCGGGCGCTGAAGGAGTCGCACGGCCGCCTCGAACAACAACAGGCGGAACTGGAACAAACCAACTCCCAGTTGGAGGAGCAAGCCCAAATCCTCGAAATTCAGAAGGAAGATCTGAATAAATCGACGGCGATTCTCGAATCGCAAACCAGACAGTTGGAGCGGGCCAGTCGCTACAAATCCGAGTTTCTGGCCAACATGTCGCACGAAATGCGGACGCCCCTGAACTCGACGCTGATCCTAACGAAACTGTTGGCCGACAATCCCCAGGGCAATCTCACGGCCGACCAGATCAAATCGCTCACGACGATCGAATCCTCCGGCCATGACTTGCTGGCGCTGATCGACGACGTCCTGGACCTGGCCAAGGTGGAAGCGGGACGCATCGACCTTACTCCGCAACAAGTGCCGATTCCGAGGCTCCTCGACAGCTTGCGGTCGATGTTCCAACCACTCGCGGAACAACGGGGCCTCCGGCTCATCATGCAACAGCGTCCTGGCACACCCGATTCGTTCGAGACCGACTCGCAACGGCTCGAACAGGTGCTGAAGAATCTTCTGTCGAACGCCATCAAATTCACCGAGATCGGCGAAGTGTCGCTCGAAGTATCCCGCCTCCCGGACAGCCGCCTGGCCTTCTCGGTTCAGGACAGCGGCATCGGTATTCCGCAGGACCAGCATGAGCTGATTTTCGAACCTTTCTGCCAGGGCGACGGCACCACCAGCCGGAAATACGGCGGAACCGGACTCGGACTTTCCATTTCGCGCGAATTCGTTCGACTGCTGGGGGGAGACATTCATTTGTCGAGTGCTCCCGGCCAGGGCAGTACCTTCACCGTGCTCCTCCCTCAACGCTTCTCGTCTGCGCCGTTACCGGCGCCTGCCCGCTCCCTCCAAGGACAACCGCCGCCTGCGGCGATCAGCCCCGGCGACATTCCGCGCTTGCCTGCCATTCCGTCCGAAAATCGGGTCGCGACGACACCCATCGACGATGATCGTGAACGGCTGGCCGCCAACCGGCGGGTGATTTTGATCGTCGAGGATGACGAACCCTTTTCAAAGATTCTTGCGGACCTGGCCCATGAACTCAATTTTCAGGTCCTGATCGCCACGACGGCCGCCGATGCCCTGGCGCTGTCCTCGCGCTACCTGCCGAGCGCGGTCATTCTCGATATCGGACTTCCGGACCATTCCGGGCTCTCCGTCATCGACCGACTGAAAGCCGATCCGAGGACGCGTCATATTCCGATCCACGTCGTGTCGGGTCTCGATTATGAAAAAACCGCACTCTCGTTGGGCGCCGTCGGCTACATGCTCAAACCGGTGAAGCGGGATCAGCTGGTGGAGGCCTTCCGGCAATTCGAGACCAGGCTGACGGATAAACCGCGGCGGGTGTTGATCGTGGAGGACGACCCCGCCCAGCGTGAGAGCCTGCGGCTGCTGCTCGGTTCAGACGAAGTC
Organism: Nitrospira sp.; assembly: GCA_024998565.1. Taxonomy (NCBI): domain Bacteria; kingdom Pseudomonadati; phylum Nitrospirota; class Nitrospiria; order Nitrospirales; family Nitrospiraceae; genus Nitrospira; species Nitrospira sp. The sequence continues at coordinate 218,861 of JACOEM010000003.1, read as the reverse complement.
GAAACGATCGGCGCAGACAGCGCGGCGGAATGCCTCGCCCATCTCGCCGAACGCACCTTCGATTGCATGGTGCTCGACCTCACGCTACCCGATGCGTCGGGCTTTTCGTTGCTCGAAACGCTGAGCCGAGAAGAACACCTCGCATTTCCACCGGTGATCGTCTATACGGGCCGGGAGCTTTCTCCCGATGAGGAACAGCGGCTGCGCAAATATTCAAGTTCGATCATTATCAAGGGCGCGAAATCTCCGGAACGGCTGCTGGACGAAGTGACCCTGTTCCTCCATCAGGTCGTGACGGCGCTGCCGCCCGAGCAACAGCGGATGCTGGAGAAAGCGCGCAGCCGGAACGCCGTGCTCGAAAGCCGGCGCATCCTCATCGTCGAAGACGACGTACGGAACATTTTTGCCTTGAGCGCGGTTCTCGAACCGCATGGGGCGAAGATCGAGATCGCGCGGAACGGTCGCGAGTCGCTGACCGTTCTTGAGGAGTCGCTCCGGAGCGACGACCGGCTCATCGACCTCGTATTGATGGATATCATGATGCCTGAAATGGATGGCCTCACGGCCATGCGCGCGATCCGCGAACGGCCGGAATGGCACAAACTTCCCATCATCGCCCTGACGGCCAAGGCGATGAAGAACGACCAGGAGCAGGCGCTGGCCTCCGGGGCGAACGACTACATGGCCAAACCGCTCGATGTGGATCAGTTGCTGTCGCTCGTGCGGGTATGGATGCCCCGATGAGCCCCGACACGGCGCTGAAGACAGAAGATCTCGAGCTGCAGCTGTTTCTGGAAGCCCTGTATCAACGGTATCACTATGATTTTCGCGGCTACTCCAAAGCCTCGATCAAACGGCGACTCCTGCTGGCACGCGAACGCATCGGGTGCAGCACCTTCTCCGCGCTGCAAGAGCGAATGCTGCACGATAGCGCGGTGCTCCCCCAGCTGCTGGACTACCTGACCGTGCAGGTCAGCGATATGTTTCGCGATCCCGGCTATTTTCGCGCACTGCGGGAACAGATCCTTCCCCACCTCAAGACCTATCCTTCATTGAAGGTCTGGGTGGCCGGCTGCAGTTCGGGTGAAGAATTGTACTCCCTGGCTATTCTGTTTCGTGAGGAAGGGCTGGAGAGCAAAACCATGTTTTATGCCACCGACATCAACGCCGGCGCGCTCGCCAAGGCCGAGGCCGGGGTCTACGACCTCCAGCGGATCGCCCTCTTTACGAGGAATCACCGTCTGGCCGGCGGGAAGGGTTCGCTATCGGACTACTATACGGCCGCATACGGGGCGGCCAGGTTCGATAAGTCACTCCGCCGGCGGACGGTCTTCTCCGATCATAGTCTGGTCTCGGATTCGGTCTTCGCCGAGGTGCAGCTAGTGTCCTGCCGGAACGTGCTGATTTATTTCGACCGGCCGATGCAGGACCGCGCCATCGGACTGTTCAGGGAGGCCCTCGTCCGAAAAGGGTTTCTCGGGATCGGCGCCAGAGAGAGTCTGCGCTTCAACGCCCACGTCCAGGCGTTCACGGAATTACTCCCCGGCGAGCGGATTTATCAGAAACGAGGCGATGAATGACGGCGCTCCCCCTGCAGGAATGCCTGCGAGAATCACGCGCCATCGTCATCGGAGCGTCCGCCGGCGCGGTCGCCGCGCTGTCGCGCCTCCTGCCCCCGCTGACGGCAGACTTCCCGCTGGCAATCCTGGTGACGGTACACGTGCCCGCCGACAAGCCCAACAATATTCCGGCCTTGTTACAGACAAAGTGCCGGATTGTGATCAAAGAGGCGGAGGATAAGGAGCCCATCGTGCCCGGAACCGTCTACTTTGCGCCGCCCGACTATCATCTGCTCGTGGAGCGGGATCGACGCCTGTCGCTGTCGAATGAGGAGCCGGTGAACTTCTCCCGCCCGTCGGTGGACGTGCTCTTCGAATCCGCTGCGGACGCGTACGGCAAGGACTTACTCGCAATCGTGCTCAGCGGTGCGAACGAGGACGGCGCCAGGGGGGCTCGTGCAGTCAGCGAAGCCGGCGGGATCGTCGTAGTGCAAAGTCCTGATTCCGCCGAGGCCCGCATGATGCCGGAATCCGCCCTGACGGCCTGTCCGGAGGCGCGAGTGATGGACCTGAATGCCCTCGCGGAGCTGTTGTGCGCCTGGGGAGGCATCGTCCAATGCTGACCGCTTCACCGGCCAAATTTCTCTTAGTCGACGACCATGAGCCCAACCTCGTGGCCCTGAGCGCCGTCCTATCCCGCGACGACGTCGAAATGTTACGCGCCAGGTCCGGGAGGGAAGCGCTCGAACTGTTGCTCCGACACGACATCGCCCTGGCTATCATCGACGTCCAGATGCCGGTCATGGACGGCTTTGAACTGGCGGAACTCATGCGAGGCTCTCACCGCACCCAGCATGTGCCGATTATTTTTCTGACGGCAGGGCCTCAAGACAACCTCCGCCGCTTTCGCGGGTATCAGGCCGGCGCGGTGGATTTTCTCTACAAACCCATCGAGCCGGACGTGTTGCGCAGCAAGACCGGGATTTTCCTGGACCTGTACCGGCAGCGGGAGGAGCTGGCCAGACAGCGTGACACATTTATTACATTGGCCGAAGAAAAGGCCCGCCTCCTGAAGGAACGAGACGAGGCCGATCGTCGGCTGCGGGAGAGCGACATACGCTTCAGGACATTAGCCGACAGTGCACCGGTGATCATCTGGATGAACGGACCGTCCGGCTGCGAATTCGTCAACCAGGCCTGCCTCGACTTCCTGGGCATCGACCACCTGGGCCAGATTGACCTGCTCGACTGGGCTCGCCACGTCCATCCGGACGATCGCGATCAGGCAGCCACAGTCTACCGGCAGGCGGTCGAGGGTCGAACCCGTTTCGAGGCCTCTTTGCGCTGTCGGCGGCGGGACGGCACCTATCGATGGATACGTTCTGTCGGGATGCCGAATCTCTCTGCCGACGGAGGCGTCCTCGGCTACATCGGGGCGAGTTTCGACGTCACCGAAAGCAAGGAAGCCGAAGCACGCCTGCAGCGATGGAGCATAGATCTTGAACGGGCGGTCAGCCAGAAGACAGCGGAATTGCTGCAATCGCAGGAGCAACTTCGTGCGCTGACGACGGAGTTGAACCTGACCGAGCAACGGGAACGCAAACGACTGGCCACGGAGCTCCACGACTACCTGGCTCAATTGCTGGTGGTCGTGCGGATGAAATTACGGCAGACCATTCCGCTGATCACGGGGGAGCGTGTTCCCGAATTGTTGAAAGACGCCGACCACGCCCTGACTCAATCGCTGGACTACACCCGGTCGCTCGTCGCAGAGTTGACGCCCCCCACCCTCAAGGAATTCGGCCTGCTCCAGGCACTGACCTGGCTGGCCGCCCAAATGCACCGCCACGGACTCGCCGTCACCGTGCGACAGGAGGCAGCGCCCCTGCCGCTCCCGGAAGACCAGGCGGTGCTCCTGTTTCAATCCGTGCGCGAACTACTTTTTAACGTGCTTAAACATGCCAAGGCTACGGAGGCGACCATCGTGTTCTCGGTGAGAGACGACGGCCAGTTGAAGGTGATGGTCGCCGATGACGGATGCGGGTTTGTCACTGCGCCGCAACATCGGTCCGGAACCACCGCCAACCGCTTCGGTCTGTTCAGCATTCGAGAGCGCATGGCCTCCATGGGCGGGCAATTGGTGATCGAATCCGTCCTGGGCGGCGGGACACGCGCCATCCTCACGACGCCTTACTGGAACAGCCGGGAGAAACCGGAGGACAACGACACCCTGGCCCAGGCGGAGTCACGGGCCCCCTCGCTGCGCACCGGGTCCACAGACGTGGAGCACCTTTCCCATTCCCATCACCCCACGTCGAAAATCGGCATTCTACTGGTGGACGACCACGCCATGGTCCGCCAGGGATTGCGGAGCGTGCTGGAACATTATGACGACGTTGCGGTGGTGGGCGAGGCGTCAACCGGTCGAGAAGCCATTGAGTTCGTCGAACGGTTGCGGCCTGCGGTGGTGGTCATGGATATCAATATGCCTGAGACCAACGGGATCGATGCGACGGTCGAAATCAAGGCACGGCATCCGGACGTCGCCGTCATCGGGCTCTCTGTGCAAAACACCGGCGAGGCACGGGAGGCCATGCTGCAGGCCGGCGCCACCACCTTGCTCTCGAAAGAATCGGCCGTCGACGAACTCTATGCCGCGATCCGCCAGGCGCTGGCAGACGAGGGAGTGCCAGGCTGAGTCGCCGCTCACCACATGACGATGGAACGCCAGCGATGCCCCAAATCTGCGGTCGGGACGGACATTCGCACGATGCCTGCCTCGATGGTCACCCTGGCATGTTCGATTTGGGCATCGGTGGGCAGAGGCACGTATCGCTGCACCGACCCGCCGGCGAGAATGATGCCTTGTCGGGCAAACTCAACGGCAATATCCTCGGCATGGGACATGTCCGGCATCGCTCGAAAGTCTGCATAGACATTGAATGTACCATCGGACTCAGACACCTCAATCACAGGGCCTTGCTGAATGGCGCACGAAGAAGCCGGCGGGGTACCAGTTCCCTGTTGAAATCCCTGAGCGGAGGCATTCGACCGCATTCCATCGATCTCACCGCCGAGCGTATGCTTCATGCTTGCTCCAATCATGTGATGGTGGGAACCTCGCTGTATCCTGGTGGTACCTTACGGCATCTCGTCCGTGGGACTACTAGGATTTCCCCGGGATTCGGACCTGGAAGATGCTAGCGGTTTGCCTAGTTGTTCACAGGGGCCCGACATCCTAGTATCAGGTCCGCGCCCGAGTCGGTCTCTGTTCTCGCAAGATGAGGCACACTGAGATGCATTCCACAGACGGAGACAACGCCACTCCTTCGGAGCTTCCACTTCAGATTGATCTCCTCCTGTCCCGTTTGGCTGCGATCGTGGAGTCGTCCGATGACGCCATCATTTCCAAAGACCTCAATGGCTGCATCATGAGTTGGAATCAGGGGGCGCAGCGCCTTTTCGGATACACGGCACAAGAAATGATCGGACAGCCGGTGCATCGCCTGATCCCCAAGGATCGATTCGATGAAGAACCGAGAATTCTGGAACGCCTCCGTTCGGGGCAACGGATCGACCATTACGAAACGGTGCGGCAGCGCAAAGATGGAACGATGATCGACGTCTCGCTTTCAGTGTCGCCGATCAAGGACCGGGAAGGCCGAATTGTCGGCGCCTCGAAAGTCGCCCGGGAGATTTCCGAGCGAAAACAGGGTGAGCGTGACCTGGCAAATCTGGTCGAAGCCCTTCCGGTCGCGGTCTACACAACCGATGCCGAGGGACGAATCACGCGCTACAATCAGGCGGCTGTGAACCTCTGGGGATCCAGACCCGTGCTCGGCACCACCAGATGGTGCGGTTCATGGCGGGTCTACTGGCCAGACGGGCGCCCCATGCCGCTTGCATCCTGTCCGCTCGCCCAGTGCCTCAAGCTCAATCGCCCGATACGCGGCCTTGAAATGATCATTGAACGCCCGGACGGAACCCGGGTCCCGGTCGCACCCCACCCCACCCCCCTTCGCAACGCGGCCGGAGAATTGGTCGGCGGGCTGGACGTGCTCATGGACCTCACGGAACGGAAACGTGCGGAACGCCAACTGCAGGAGTCTGCGGCTCAGCTCGAACGTCGCATCAAGGAACGCACGCATGAACTCGTCCTGTCTCAGGAACGGCTGCGGGCACTGGCCTCGGAACTGACGTTGACTGAACAACGCGAGCGCCGGCGGCTCGCAGTGGAGTTACACGACTATCTTGCGCAGCTCGTCGTGGCCAGCCGGCTCAGGCTTTCGCAAGCCATCCCCAAGGTTCAGGATGAAGCCGCATCGGCCGCGCTGACGAACGTGGACGGGATGCTGGATCAGGCCTTGACCTACACCCGATCGCTCGTAGCCGAATTGAGCCCCCACATCCTCTACCAATTCGGCCTTTCAAAATCGCTGGTCTGGCTGGGAGAGCGGATGAAGCAACATGCGCTTGAGGTCACGGTCAAACCGGGTCCGACGGCGTTTACCCTGCCCGACGACCAGGCCGTTCTGTTATTTCAATCGGTCCGCGAATTGCTGTTCAACATCGTCAAACATGCCAAAACAGATCACGCTGTCATCACGATCAACGTCGATGAGCAACGGGAGCTGTGGATCTGCGTCGAGGATGAGGGCGTCGGATTTGACGTGACGGAGCTGACCGACGGGGAGGACAGCCGGGGAAAGTTCGGGCTGCTCAGCATCCGGGAACGGATGGAAACGCTGGGAGGAGAATGCGAACTCTCCGCCGCGCCCGGCGCCGGCACCGTCGCGATCCTCCGCCTGCCGCTCTCCGGGAGCGTCACCGCCTCGCCCTCCACTCCCCCCGCGGTTCCCGTGCATACGCCGGCCGCCGCGTCCAAAGACCCAGCCCGACGGATCAGAATCGTGCTCGTCGACGACCACGCCATGGTCCGGCAGGGACTGCGCAGCATACTGGATGGTTATGCCGACCTGATCGTCGTCGGCGAGGGAGCCGACGGCCAGGACGCCGTCGTGATGGTCCGTTCGCTTCGCCCGGATGTCGTGATTATGGACGTGAACCTGCCGCTCATCGACGGCATCGAAGCCACCCGCATCGTGTCGCGCGAATATCCCTCTATCGCCGTCATCGGCATCTCGGTGAGGAACGACCCCCAGGTGCATGTCGCCATGACTGAAGCAGGAGCGGTGGCATTCCTCCCCAAAGAATCCGCAGCCAGCCAACTCTACGAAATCATCCTCCGCCATTGCCCGGTGACCTCTATCTAAGATGTCGGCCCTGACGGACAGGAACTAGGGTATCCCCCAGTTCTCATTCGCCGCGGAGCGCGGTATGCTGTTTCTGCCTGAGTGTACCGCCGCTTGCCTTGCTGTTCCGACCTGACCGACTCTCGTGCCTGCACCGGGTATGTCCTTCGATGAAGAGCCTGCGAAAGACCTTCATCGCACGATGTGACGGCATCAACCGAAGGTATGTTGTTCCCGCATGACCTCGATGCTTTTCACATTGCAGCGTGTGGTCCTGTCGGCCGCCGGACTGGCTATCGCGTTCCCGACCCTCGCGTTGCTCTGCTGGGCCTACGACCATTCGCTGCTGTTTCATCTGCACACGTCTTTTCGAACCCTGAAACCTACGACCATGTTGGCGGTCCTCTTCTGCGGATTCTCCCTCTGGTTACAAGCGAAAGAGGGTGCCGTCACAACCGCACGGCGGTATGTCGCACAAGGCTCCGCGATCCTCGCCTGCCTGCTTGCCAGCCTGATCCTGTCGGAACACCTCCTTGCTCTCGACCTGGGAATCGATCTCTGGCGCATTGCACTGCCGGAAATCTCCAGTGATGCCCATCCCGGACGCACGGCTCCTGCCACAGCCGTCGCTATTCTGATGCTGGGACTGGCGCTGTTCTGGCTTGATACGAAACCGTTCGCGACGTACTTCTTCGATCAGTCTGCCGCACTGCTGGGAGGAACGATCGGCAGCATCGGGCTGGTCGGGTATTTGTACGGAGTTCAGAGCCTCTACAAGGTGGGAACGTTCACATCCACCTCCATTTATAGTGCCTCCTTGCTGGTGGCATTGAGTCTGGGAATCCTCTGCGCGCGACCGTCGAGAGGTCTGATGGCCACTCTCACCAGCGAGAAGCTCGGCGGAGTAATGTTGCGACGTCTCCTGCCCTTCGCCGTCGCGCTGCCGATCCTTGCCGGATGGATTCGCATCGCAGCCCAGCGGTCGGGGAAGTACGACTTCAATTTCGGCGTTGCACTGGCTGTGGCCGCCGTGATGCTGATCATGCTGGCATTCCTCTGGCTTCTGGCAGGAAGCCTGAATCACACCGACGGCCAGAAGAAACACATCATGCAAATTCTCCAACAGCGTGAAGCCCGGCATCGCCTGGCATTGAGAGCCGGCCGCATGGGCACCTTTCACCAGGACCTCGATAACCAATCGCTGGTGTTTTCCCCTGAACTCGAGGCGATTTTCGGCCTCCCTCCCATGAGCTTCGCCAGCACCTTTGCGGCGTTTCAACACCTGATCCATCCCGATGATCGACAACGGGTGCAGCAGGCGGTTGCCGAAGCGGTTGAAAACCGGACCGCCTACGATCTTGAGTGCCGGATTCTTCGCACGAGTCCCAACGGTGAGGGTTGGATTGCGGTGACCGGCCAGGTGCTCCCCGACTCGACCGGGCATCCGCGGCAAATCACCGGCGTCATGTTCGACATTACCGAACGGAAACGATCGGAAACCGCGCTTCGACAGAGCGAAGAGCAACTGCGGGTCGTGACCGATGCATTACCCGGCCTCATCGCCTATGTGGACCGCGACGAACGATATCGCTTCGTGAACGCCGGATATGAACGGCATTTTGGACGGCCTCGTGAGCAGATCATCGGAACCTTCGTCAAAGAGCTCCTGCAACAGGATTATCCGCAAGTACAATGTTTCATCCAACGTGTACTGGCCGGCGAGCAGATCTCATTCGAAACGACCCTTCTGGGTCAGACCGGCGAACAAACGCTCTTGGAGACCTACGTCCCGGAACGGACAGCCGGGGGAACAGTCGAAGGCTTCTACGTCCTGATCACCAACATCACGGACCGGAAACGGACTGAGCAGGCGTTGAGGGAAAGCGAAGAACGGTTTCGACATCTTTTTGAACAGGCCTCCGACGGTATCGTCATGGCGGATATGTCGGGCCACTACCTGGATGTGAATAGTCGAGCTTGTCACATGCTCGGATATTCCCGCGAAGAGCTGCTCGGCATGGGCGTGACTGACTTGCTCGATCCGAATGACTACAAACGCCTGCGGGAGATCAAGGCTGAGTTGCTGGAAGGCCACCGCCATTCCGGTGAATGGAAGTTACGCAGGAAGGACGGAGCGACACTGTCCGTCGAAATCAGTGCCAAACTCCAGCCCGACAGACGTTGGCATGCCATCGTCCGCGACATCACCGAACGCAAACGGGCCGAGGCCGGGCTGCGGGAAAGCGAAGCCCATTTCCGCATGTTGGCGGATGCCACTCCGGTGTTGGTCTGGATGGCGGGAACCGACACCCGTTGCACCTGGCTGAATCGATCGTGGCTGGAGTACACAGGCCGTCCCCTGGAAGACGAGCTCGGCAGCGGATGGACAGCCGGCATCCATCCGGACGATCGCACCGAGTACCTGCGAATCTACAAAACGCACTTTTCCCGGCACGAGCCGTTTGAAATGGAGTACCGCCTGCGACGTCAAGACGGGACCTATGGGTGGATTCTCGACCGGGGTGTGCCGCTCCTGACGCAGAACGGAGAATTCAGCGGGTACCTCGGCTCCGCCATCGACATCACCGACCGAAAGCATGCCGAAGAGCAGTTGCAGCAATGGACGGTTGAGTTGGAGAAACGGGTGGATGAACGAACCCAAGCATTGGTGCGTTCACAGGAACGTCTCCGTGCCCTCGCCTCCGACCTCAGTGCGACCGAACAACAGGAGCGCCGGCGGCTGGCGACGGAACTTCACGATTATCTGGCGCAATTGCTCGTGGTCGGGCGCATGAAACTGGGCCAGGCTAAACCGCACGTGCAAGATTCCAAGACCCAGCAACTTCTAAGCGAGGCGGATGACGTCCTCACGCAATCACTCAACTATACTCGTTTTCTCGTGGCGGAACTGAGCCCCCAGGTGCTCTACCAATTCGGCCTACCTGCGGCGCTCAAATGGCTGGGCGGCCAGATGAAAACCCACGGGCTGACCGTCGTCGTCCAGTGTGACCGTGATCATCTCCCCATGGAGGAAGAAAGCGCGGTCATTCTCTACCAGAGTGTTCGGGAATTGCTGTTCAACGTCGTCAAGCATGCACGGACCACGGAGGCCGTCATTTCCCTCTCGTGCCGTACCGATAACATGGTCTCCATCACCGTCTCGGATCAGGGATGCGGATTCAACCCGTCGACGATGATGGAAACCGATCGGACTCTCCCCGGCCGATTCGGCCTGTTCAATGTGCAGGAGCGGGTTGAGGCGGTCGGCGGACGCTTGAATTTAGATTCCACCGAAGGCAGTGGCACGACCGTCACGCTGACAGCCCCCATCGACATCGACTCTCAGTCCGAATCGGGGTCAGGGGCGTCGCGCGCCAAACAACTCCTCACCTCGCCTGTTCCTCCTTCCGAACGGCTTCGCATCCTCCTCGTCGATGACCACGAAATGGTCCGACAAGGCCTCCGGAGCGTGCTGGACAACTATGAAGACCTGGAGGTCATCGGCGAAGCGGGTGACGGCGAGTCGGCGATCAGCATCGCCGCAGCACTCAAGCCGGATGTCGTGGTGATGGATGTGAATATGCCGAGGATCGACGGGATTGAAGCGACCCGCCGCATCGTCTCAACGCAACCCGACATCGTCGTGATCGGATTGTCGGTTCAGAACGAACGACATGTGGAAGAGGCCATGACGAGGGCCGGGGCGGCGGTCTTCGTCACCAAAGAGCGCGCCGCCGGCCAGCTGTATGAAGCGATCGTACGCACAGTCCGCACGAGAAAGTAGGACCACCTGGTCAGACAGCGGGAGGGCGCTTGCCCATCACCATGCCGATCACCGCCAGAATCAGAAAGACCACGAACAGCACGTAGGCGATGTAGGTCGCGGTCCCCGCCACACCGCTCACTCCTAATACCCCCGCGATCAGCCCGATGACTAAAAATGTCATAGCCCAGCTCAACATGATGGCACCTCATCAGAAATGGTGGACGATATGCTCATACCGCAGGAACCACTATGAATGCGACGGATGCTTCGTGGCACAGCCCTTGTGCCCGCAGGCACAGGCTCCGCTGGGAGCCGACGAACTGCGGCAGGCGTCGGAACAAAACTCCCGCCCTTTCTCAGCCGGGCAGGAACATCCGGGATGCGCACAGGATTTCTGGCTGCTCGCGGGATTGGGCATCATGACCTCCTTCCAGACGATCCAGGCCGTCTTTCACAACGAAATTTCGGAACCGAACAAACACCGATAAGCACCACGAGTCCCGCCGATAAGGCGAGCGGCACAGCTCGATACGTTTCTACCGCCGGTCCTCTCATCAGAAAAAACGGGCCGCTCATCGCAGTCTTGGATCAGAACCAGAGATGGACTCCCATTCCGATCCATTCGACTTTTTGTGTGAACAGTTGTCCGTCCGGACTGGGGCCGGAAAAGTATTCGGCCAAGACCTGGAGCTTTCTGTCGCCGATCCGGGCATTTTCAAACTGCAACCCTCCCATAATCGATTGGGCGACATTCCAATTCGTGCGAGCGTTGGCTTGAAAATCCGCATAGACGACCGGCCGCACCTTGCCGCCGAAGAACAACCAGGGGCTCTTGAACTCGATTCCACCCTGGCTCGTCTCACGGCCGAGGGTGCTGGGATCCTTTCGGACGATCGTACCGACTCCACCGTAGACCCTCAGCCACGTCGTCAGGTCATACGAAATCTTGAGATCGACCTCTTCATAACTCAGATTGATTCTGGCGACCTGGGCATTGTTAAGGAGAAACTCATCGCCTAAATGCGAACTCTGGTGACGAACCCGGAAAAACCCTGAGAATTTGTCCGCCCGATAACTGGCCAATAGCCCGACCATATAGTCGGCATTGATCAAATCGATGGACCGTTTCTCCGTATCGAAGACGCCGAACACCCCCGCCTGCATCCCCAATTCCCATTGCCCGTCGAACGGAGCGGCGTTCCGGTAAAACGCGAACGATTCCCCGAACGCGCTGGCAAATTCTTTCCCGGACGAAAGACTGTGATAGGACGCGCCGAAGTGTGGCCACCTCAAGTCCGCATGCAGCGGATCCACAAGCAATCCGCGCGGCAGAAACTTTGACTCCGCTTCCGGCGTCACCGCCCGCGCTGCGGTGCCCCTCGACGAAAGCACGGGCTCCTTCCCCGCCTGAACATCGGCCCGCACCACGCCGGGTATCTGCTCCAACGCCCTGACGATCTTGGCCGGGTCCTCCCCTCCCAAATGCTTGACCTGGACTGTGACGGCGCCTTGATCAACGTCTATCACCGCTCCAGAAAGGTGAAACTCATGCTCCAGGGTGGCGGCCGCATAGCCCGCGATATACTCATCGGACTCGGCGGCCGCCGCGCCCGCCGCAACGAACGCGCAGGTCACACACGCGAGGAGCACCACCTTCCATGGAGGGATCATTCCCTTCGGACTCCTCCCAGAGTCATGCCCGATCCAGACCGTCTCCGCCTGCTCTCCAGAATCACAGATCGAACCATAGCCACACCCTAGAAATGGAAGTTGAGGCCGACCGTGACCATGTGACCATTGTCCTGGAACTTCTTGTCCACGATGTTCTGGTCTCGAGACTCAATTTTTTCCAGCCAGATGTAACGATAGGTGCTATCGATCGAAACATGCTTATTGAAGAAAAACTGCAGACCGCCCCCGGCATGCGCGCCGAACCGGTTCTGCGTGTCGTCAAACCCGCCCGGCCCTTTGACCGTCGTGTAGTGCCAGCCGCCGCCGCCCAATAGAAACGGGGCCAGCCTGGTGGTCCCCAGGGGATAGATCAACGCCGACACCATGACCGGATAGCTGTGTACCCGTGTGTCGCCGATATCATTTCTTCGGTAGTCCACCGAACCCTCAAATGCGAAGTACCGGGACGGGTGGAGCCGCACCTGCCCGCCTCCGAACCAGCGACTCGACCCGTCCTTGGGGTCGACATAGGTGGCGCGACCACCGATCGACAGCAGCCCGATATCGATTTGCTCAAACAGCCCTTTATCGTCCGCAGCCTGCGCACCTGTCGGAGCGGCAATACTTCCGACTGCGAGCGTCAACCCCAAAACAAGCATGAGTATCGAAGGGGAAACTTTTTTCATTGCTGACTCCTCTCTGAATGTGTCGTGTAGTGCATCATGAGGACGATTGGTCTCGTTGAGTGCCGTGGGAGTCGAACCATTCATCGACCCAGCGCTTCACATCCTCGCGCCGGTCGCCGTACCGCTCCTGGATCTTGCCTTCCAGCTTATCGACGCTCCCTTCGATTGCCAGGAGATCGTCGTCGGTAAACTCACCCCACTTCTGCTTCAATTCCCCCTTGAACTGTTTCCATTTCCCCTGCAGCTGGTCCTGGTTGACTGCCACGGTAGCAGTGCCGGGATGTCCGTCAGCCCGCTTGGTGCTGCCGAAGGACCGGTCACCGGCCTGGCCCACACCAGACGTCAGGACCATGCCTGTCAGAGTCATCGAAAGCAGCCTCATCCTGAGTTCCATGGCCTCTCTCCTCCGCTACATCGAGCGCTGCGCGCCGGCCTCCGCGGCCGGCACGCCCGACTCCATCTAGTGATCGATTTTCGTTTGGCCACTCTGCGCATCGACATACACCTTCTGCATCTTGTTGTTGACGTCGACGATTTCCACTTCATAGACGGTTCGGCCGTCTTCCTTTCCGATCTCCGCTTCGACTGCCTTACCCGGCACCGCTTTCAACGCGTGACGGACGGCGTCTTCGAGCGTGACGGTCGCGGTGGAGGCCAACTGCTTGTTGGTTTCGAACAATGCCCAGGCGGGGCTCGCCAGAACTCCGGACATCAATGCCATCGCAATAATTTTTTTCATGTGTCATGCTCCCTGTTATGATCAATGTGATGTTCTGTTAAGCGCTGGTCACAGTCAGCGCGGACGTGGAGCCTGGCGCGCTTCCGCCCCCGGCTTCCCCTGTTGCGTGTACCAGTCGTCGGCCCACTTCACGACTTCTTCCTTCTTGTCGCCGTAGCGTTCCTGGACGCGCCCGACGAATTTGTCGTAATCGCCTTCGACCTGCATCAGGTCATCGTCTGTGAGCTTACCCCACTGTTTTTTGACTTCACCTTTGAACTGGACCCACTTTCCCTTGAATTGATCGGTATTCATCGTGATCCTCCTTGTTGTGATGTCACCGCCGCGGAAGCGGACGGCACTGACGTCGTCGCATCTCCGCTCCGGCGTTGCTGAGCCGCCTCTCGAAACACCCGGTGGTCCGGAGTGCGGAAGGCCAAACCGGTCTTGCCGCCACGGTAAAGCACGATGGTGTTCCCGTCGTCATGTTCACCGATACTGACGACGACCTTCTGCTTGACTCCTTTGGATTTCAGAGGTTTCATCGGTGCCTCCCGGTTTGCACATGCTTGTTATAACGCTCGGGAGGTCCGTCCAGGACTGGACATACCCCTAGTTTTTACAGCGGCTTACCCCGGCCGATGACTTCTTCGTATACGTATTTTATTTTTTCCTGCGAACGACGATGACCGGCGCGCACTCCATTCGGCTGATCGGCCTGACGAAACACACGTAGAGATGATGTGGATTGCGAAGGAGAGTCGTCGGCCTGTGTGCGGAGAGGCTACGCGCCGAGGAGCGATTCCCGGCAAAGGATCGCCATAGAGCGGGCTTCGATGGTGTATGACTCGCCGCCCTTGAATACAGCGCTCGATCGACGAGGTTTTGGATCGCAGGTATCCAGCATCAGGACCCAGGACGTGCTCTCATCGCATGCCGGCAGTACAAATGGAATGGATTCATGGTGGGCGTTGAAGAGCAAGACGAACGTGTCGTCGACGATGGGGTTGCCCCGTGTATCCTTTTCTTCGATAGCGTCGCCGGCGAGGACGAGGCCGATGGCTCTCAAGTGCCCCTGATTCCAATCGGCCTCATCCATTTCTTTACCGTCCGAGTGCAGCCAGACAATGTCTTTGATGTCCGAACCGTGGATCCGCCGCCCCTGAAAGAAACGCCGGCGGCGAAACACCGGATGATCCTGCCGCAAGGCAATGAGCCGGCGGACGAACGTCAGCAATGTCCGGTTCTCCCGGCTGAGGTCCCAGTTGTGCCAACTGATGTCATTGTCCTGACAGTAGGCATTGTTGTTCCCAAGCTGGGTCCGGCCGATCTCATCACCGCCGCACAACATCGGCACCCCCTGCGAGAGTAGCAGAGTGGCCAACATGTTGCGTTTCTGGCGACGACGGAGTTCCAGCACGTCCCGATCCTCGGTCGGTCCTTCCGCGCCACAGTTCCAACTCAAGTTGTCGTTATGGCCATCCTGGTTGTGCTCACCGTTGGCCTCATTATGTTTTTCGTTGTAGGACACAAGATCCTGCAAACTGAATCCGTCATGCGCCGTGATGAAGTTGATGCTGGCAAACGGGCGTCGCCCGCTCATCTCGTAGAGATCGCTGCTGCCGGAAAGCCGATAGGCCAGCTCGGCAACCTGCCCGCCATCTCCCTTCCAATACCGGCGGATCGCATCACGGTACTTCCCGTTCCATTCGGCCCAGCCGACAGGGAAATTGCCGACCTGGTATCCTCCCGCCCCGAGATCCCAGGGTTCGGCAATCAGCTTCACCTGCGACAGCACCGGGTCCTGGTGAATGATATCGAAGAAGGCGCTGAGGCGATCCACCTCATGCAGTTCACGGGCAAGCGTGGAGGCCAGATCGAACCGGAACCCGTCTACATGCATGTCCAGCACCCAATACCGCAAACTGTCCATAATCAACTGCAGCGTTCTCGGATGACGCACGTTCAGGCTGTTTCCACAGCCGGTGTAATCCATGTAGTAACGTGGATCGTCGCCCACCAGCCTGTAATAGGCGGCATTGTCGATCCCGCGAAACGACAGCGTCGGCCCGAGATGGTTGCCCTCAGCGGTGTGGTTATAGACCACGTCAAGAATCACCTCGATGCCGGCGCTGTGTAACGTCTTGACCATCGTCTTAAATTCACGCACATGCCGGCCTCTAACCGGAGACAGGGCATACCGCATGTCCGGGGCGAAGAACCCGATGGTGTTATACCCCCAATAGTTCGTGAGCCCCTGGTCGGTCAAATGCTTGTCCTGCACCGCATGGTGTACCGGCAGAAGCTCCACGGCCGTCACACCCAGCCCCTGCAAATACTCGATGACGGCCGGGGTCGAAAGACCGGCGTAGGTGCCTCGCAAATGCTCCGGCACATCCGGATGACGAGCGGTAAACCCTTTGACATGCACTTCGTAGATGACCGTCTTCGACCAGGGCGTGCGGAGCAGATGATCGCCTCCCCAGCTGAATGCTTGATCGATCACCACACACTTCGGACTCTCGTCGGCATTGTCGCGATCATCCCTCGCCAGATCTCCCTCCGGGTCGCCGATGCGATATCCGAACATGCGATCGGACAATCGGATCGTGTCGGCGATGGATTTGGCATAGGGATCGATCAGCAGCTTAGAGGGGTTGAATCGATGCCCGGCGCCGGGCTCATAGGGCCCATCCACACGATAACCATAATGGAGGCCGGGGCGACCCTCCGGCAGGTAGGCGTGCCAGGTTTGATTGGTCCGTTCCTCCAGCCGAATCCGGTGGGATTCTTTCGAAGCATCCGGACCATCGAACAGGCACAGTTCCACCGACGTGGCATTCTCCGAAAAGAGAGCGAAATTGACCCCCTCCCCGTCCCACGTGGCTCCCAGCGGATAGGGTCGGCCCGGCCATACCTTCATCATGTCTCCATTTCAATCACAGGGTGAACCGAGGCGACCATCGTGGGAAACCGGGTCATTTCAGGAGACTGACCAGGTCTTCGGCATGCTCTTCTTCTTTCATCAGAATCTCTTCGAGCAGCCTGCGCGTGGTCGGGTCATCGCTGCCGACAAAGGCGATCATGTCCCGATAACTCTCGATCGCGATGCGCTCCGCTACCAGATCCTCCTTGATCATGTCTTCCAGATTCTCACCCTCGATATATTCGGAATGGCTGCGGTCGGCCAAGCCCTCCGGGGAAAGGTTCGGCTCGCCGCCCAGTTGGACGATACGCTCGGCCAATTGATCCGCATGCGCCTGCTCCTCGCCTGCGTGGGCCAGAAATTCAGACTTCACGCTCTCTGCATTCATACCCTCTGCCGTGAAATAGTGCCGCCTGTACCGCAGGACACAGACGATTTCGGTGGCCAGCGCCTCATTCAATAATTTGATGACGGTTTCCCGATCGGCTTTGTAGTCGAACGTCATCGCTCCCTCTTCGATGTGTTGACGCGCGCGTTCTCTGATTGTCTGCACATCCTTGATGATCGAGACTTGTGACTTGACTGGTTTCATGACAACTCCTTTCGCGGACTGGACGAGGTGGAACCGAAGTTTAGACATCTGTGGTGCTGCGCTCAGGGCACGAGATCGACACGCAGATGCGGCCAGGCCGACTCCAGGCCGAGTTCGGGGCCCGCCTCGACACGCAAACTACGGTCGGCCACCCGTTGAAGAAGGCCCTTCGACTGTGTACCGACCACTAATGCGCAAGCGGCGAGCGAGAGAAACAGACCGACTTGTTTTCCGGTTGTATGAAACGGCATGCGCTGTTCTCCTCTCTCATGGTTCTCAAATTGCCTGAGCGTAGAGTAGAGGCAGACGGCCCCGGAGACGTACTAGGAGGAACCCTGGAGAGAGAGTTCAACTGCCCTGGCAACCTGAGGTGATGTTGGATTTAGAGGGAAGAGGCGTGGACGGAAAGAACACCAACCAGCTGATCGTAACGATTCAGCACCGGTAACCAGTCCGACTGCGACCCGTGCATCACCGAGACAGAGTCCGCCAGCAGGTCATCTTCCAGACAGAACGGCACAGACGTTCGCATGAACCCTGAAATGGCAGCGTCTTGAGGCGCTTCTCGCACGCGCTGGTCCAAACCGATATCTCGATCCGTGATCATGCCGACCAAACGTCTGCCGTCATATACTACGATGACCGGCACATTGAGCGAGGTCATCATCGAAATCGCCTCTTGCAGACTGGTCCTAGGGGAGGCCACTGTGACCGCCGAGCTCATCGCGCTCTTCACCTTCCGAGACTCCCCCGGGAGCAGCCCCAATTGCTCATCCAGCGTGGATTCTAGAAATACGCTGGATCGACTCCGTTTCGCCCTGGCCTCGTCTATTGTTCTAGGACTTTCTGGTTTCATTCCGGACCTCCTTTTTTACCCAGACACACTAAACGGCCTGCGGGCGAACCTCATGCACCGTCAGTCGAAGCCTGCCATACTCAACTGGTTTAGCCGGATTTCTGGTGTATTTCGTTTTATCTTCACCGATCGAGACCATGCTCAACGGAAGCGTGAGGTGTTGTTTGTAATGCGGAAATGGGGTTTCCAGCAGGAGTGTGACGGTCTGCCCCTCACACTCGATCACCTCGGCATTCAGGTCCCGCTCATCTTTAAAATCCACCGTGATCCGCTCCTCGGGATCGATCCACCGACGGATCGTCATGACTTTCTCAGGGGATTCCATGCGGTGCCTCCTCGTGGCGGTCTGTTCGGGCGCCATTGTCACTGCCGATGGATCAGTGACATGGCGCCCGAGTCACTGATCCATCGGCAGTGACAAATGGATCTTCTCACGCAACCTGCTTGCTGCCCACTAGCGATGTCTCTAGTCCACCACCGAAACCATATGAACAGGGGCTCGATGAATGCGCCGCTCTTCCGGGAGCTGTGGAATCGGCGGCCTGGTCGGCAGAGGCGGAATGGGAGGGGGAACGGGTTGCGGAGGAAATGGGCAGGGATCCGGCTCTGGGAAAGGGGCCGGATCGGGCGGTTGCGGATCTGGATCGGGTGTGATGACGAGTAATCTCATACCCACCTCCTCATCGCGGGACGACGACAGCTGAACAGGCAGCCTGTAGCCGCTCCTCAACCGTACTCCAAGAGATATTGCTGAAGAACGCCTCGATATATTGCTTCCGTTCCTGCGGTTGATAATCCAGCAAGTAGGCATGTTCCCACACATCCATGACGAGGATCGGCAGGAAGCCGGCAACATTTCCATGCTCGTGCAGGGAAACCCAATGGTTGGAGAGAAGGCCGGTGGAGGGATCGATATTGCAGATCGCCCAGCCCACGCCACGCAACATGCCTACACTGCAAAAGTCCGTCTTCCAACGCTCATAACTCCCGAAGGTCCGCTCGACAGCCTGGCCGAACGGCGACCCGTCCACCGGACGATCCTGCCCTCCCCGTCTGAGGTTGCCGAAGTAATATTCATGCAGGATCATTCCGTTGTATTCGAATCCCAGACGCCGCGTCAGCTCCGAATAGGCCGGCAGTTCTTCCTGATCAACCTTTCCGTCGCGAATCATGTCGTGCAGGCGGTCTCGAAGGGCATTCGCCGCCTTGACATAACCTTCGTACAGCCCGAAGTGAACCGCGAGACTGTGATCTGAAATTCCCGACAATCCGAACAGATCGTAGGATCTCGCTGTATAGGGTTCGATCTTCTTCATCCTGTGCCTCCTAGTACGGATCACGAAACATCTCCCTGCGATGAATGGGACCCTATCACCAATCCTGGTCCACCCCCACTAGGTGATGCCCTGGCGCGGACCGATGCCGGGGAGTTTCCTAGGAGCGCGACCAGAGGTATCGTGATATGACAGGACAGTGTGAACATCCGGGGGAGTCCTAGCAGACTTCCCCTGCAGCTATAGGTGTAAAGAATACAAAAGCCTGTTATCCTGAGACTGTTCTGGTACATACGTTCCTGAACCGCCTATCGGAACGAAGCAGGCACGGAGGCAGGAACTACTGTGTCAAAAGCACGTATCGTCATCGCCGATGACCACAGCATCGTCTTGGAGGCCTACCGCCAACTTCTCGAGCCAGAATTCGAAGTCGTCGGCACGGCCGAAAACGGTCAAGAGCTTCTGAACATCGCTCCGGGACTGGCTCCCGATATCATCATGCTCGATATCTCCATGCCGACCATGAACGGCCTGGATGTCACGAAACAGCTGCGCGCCGCAGTCCCGCGGGCTAAATTGATTTTTGTCACCATGATGAGCGAGCCGTTTTATATCTCGCAGGCGTTCGAGCTGGGCGCCTCCGGCTATGTGCTGAAGCAGTCGGCGTCCACCGAGCTTTTGTCGGCGCTGAATGCCGCGCTGAAGAATCAGCGGTATATCTCTCCGCAACTCTCCCTTGAGGTGCAGGACGCCATTGAAACGCCGTGGGTGAAGCCGGAAGGATTCTCCTCCAAACTGACGCCGCGTCAGCAGGAGGTGTTACAACTTCTGACAAAGGGGTTTTCCACGAAGGAGATTGCGGCCACGATGCAGGTGTCGACCAAGGCGGTGGAATTCCACAAGGGCAATATCACCCGGCGGCTGGGCATCCGCACGACCGCGGAATTGACGAGGTTCGCCTTGTCACAGGGCCTCACCAAGCTGGACGACCAACATCCCTGAACGCTCAGACGTGAGGCCCGGGGACCGTCGGTTGCTGCGGCATCGCGATCAAGCCGATCGTGATGGCATGTTTGGTGAGTTCGGCGGTGCTGTGGACGCCGAGTTGTTTCATGATGCGGGTTTTGTGAAATTCGACGGTCTTGATCGATACGTTGAGAGTCGAGGCAATTTCCTTGGTGGACTGCCCCTCTGCGATCAATTGGAGCACTTCCCGCTGGCGTGCACTCAACTGGTCATTCGTTGCCGTGGCACGTGCCGGGCCGGGCTCAGCAGGATTCAGCGCCTGCTCGACCAGATTTTCCGCCACACTCGGGGAGACATAGAGTCGCCCTTTCAGCACTTCCTTGATCGCAAACACCAACTCTTCCGCGACAGACTGCTTCAGCACATAGCCGGACACTCCGGCGCGAAACGCCTCTGTGACGAAATACTGCTCGCCATGCATGGTGAGCACCAGCAGCTTGACCTCCGGAGTGGACTTCTTGATCTGGCGGCAGGCATCGAGCCCGTTGAGCAGGGGAAGCGCGATGTCGACGAGCGCAATGTCCGGATTCTCCTTTTCCACGGCCCGCACCAGGGCCCGGCCGTCCGCAACCCGGCCGCATAACTGGAAGTCATGCTCCAGGAGTTTTTCGACACCTTCAGCAACGAGCGTGTGATCATCGGCTATGAGAACTCTTGGTTTCATGGGTGTGCTCCGGGCTGAGATGAGAAGGCGGCCAGGAATGGATGGAAAATCCTACCACCCTCTCGAGACGATAGCGAGGGGGTTCCTCCGGTTAGAGCTGTTTTGACCAGAAAAAAATGATTCCATGGCCCCCCTTGGTCGGCGGCGCCCCTCCTGGATCGCGATAAATGCCGAAATTATACGTATAATTCAGCTCGACTTGCGATTTCCATGGCGCACCGGTGACCAGCCCGCCCCCCAGGGCCGGCATGGAATCCGTAATATTTTTGACTGCCCCGTTGCTCGTGAAGACCGGACGCTCGACCAGTCCCCATGTGGCCTCAAGATAGGGATACAGGAAGAACAAGGCTTCATATCGATACTGAAGATTGGCGACAGCATAACGGGTCGGGAACAGCTCGTTGAAGGCGACGCCGTGGATCATAGGAAGCGAGATGGCTTCCCATTCATATCCCGTCGGCCTTCCCGGCAATCGAAAGGCTGAGAACCGATCCAAATCCTTGCCGATGCCTCCATGTACACTGGTGAGGAGCCGATGCTTCTCGCTCTCAATGAACGGAAGCCCGGTGGCCACCAATGCATAGGCACTGGCTTGCAGATAGGTCTGTTCTTTCCTGAAATCGGGCGTATTGAAGGGCGCGCCTCCCCACTGCTCCCATTTTGCCCGATGGCCATGAATCAGATCTCCCCCCATGGTGAACCCTTCGTGGGGCAGCTCCATCAAGTTTCGCTTTAACGCATCGGCGCGGATTCGAAAATGGATACGTCCCTCATACGTGTCTTTGGGCACACCATACTGGGCAGAGGTATGGCCGGTTCCTTTGAACCAGCGATAGCCCGCTTCATACGTAAGGGACATGTTGACGGCGCTGTCCTGTCGAAACGGATGCACGGGCAATCGATACCCTAACCCTGCCCCGGCAAAGGCATAACTCCATTCCAATTCCGTTCCTCGTTGGCGCTGACCCTGGACATATTCCGAACGTCCCATGGGAAGAATGAAATTGTCCCAGGTGAAGATCAGCGACCAGTTGGGATACTCCCGCAGGCCGATCGTGTAATCCACGTCATTGACCACTCCGGAGAACGTGCCGCGGAGACGCCGGTTGTCGTCGTCCCAATTACGCCATACATAGAGGGCGCCGAACGGCAGCATCTCCATTTGACTCGGCCCGTTCGGAATCGCCTGAATCCCGAAACTTGCCGCCGTGACACTCCTCCGATCGCGGGGCGGCACATAGATTTCTTCGCCGAATAATGTCGTCCGAAATTCTTCCCCTGCGATGGGCGTCGGTTCCTCTGCCTGCGCGGCATTCCCTCCAAGGCCACACAGAACAAGGCCCAAGCCGCATGCCAGCCCTCGCGCCACACTACGAAATCCTCTTGGATGCAGCACCGCCATAACACCTCACTCGTTCCTTCACTCACCACCTCGGCTGCTGGTGTCTCCTTATAAGACAGCGGTGGCGTGACTCGTCCTAGTAAAACCCCTGGACATGCCCTCAGGAACGGCGAGTATTTACCCGGCCATCCTTGGCCGATCCTCAAAGGAGGCCAGTATCGACACGGATGTCTTGACGGAACGACGTGTCACTTCGCTTCGGCAGAAGGCCGGGACCGAGACTAGGTAGATCTCCAGTATCGCAATCTCTTGATGTTCGGTAGGCTCGTTCTGTGACCAGGCGTCGTCCGCAATCTCAACAGCATCAGTCGACCTCCACACCGTCAGGCCGAAGGTGTGCCCGATTCACACTGGCCCTCGCCGGGCTGTGCCTC
Source organism: Nitrospira sp. (assembly GCA_024998565.1). NCBI lineage: Bacteria > Pseudomonadati > Nitrospirota > Nitrospiria > Nitrospirales > Nitrospiraceae > Nitrospira > Nitrospira sp. Next base: position 196,095 of record JACOEM010000003.1, on the reverse strand, counting down.
ATGGTTGCCACGAACGAACCCCTCGCCGCCCCGATCGAAGTGATCTATCCCGAGGGAGTCAGCGAGGGATTCGTCACGCTGAAGAGCATGGATGGCAAGAAGCTCGCCGACGGGGAGCTGAGCCAGATGACGACAGGAGCCGACCGGTTGGCCAGCCGTCTCACGTTTCGCTTCACCGACGGGTCCCTCTATGACGAGACGGTGACATTTTCGCAAAAGAAGCATCTGGCCATGTTGAGCTATCAATTAAAGCAGCGCGGACCGGCGTTCCCTGAACCCTTGACGATTTCACTCAACGGACAAACGGGAGAGTATCAGGTGCGCCGGCACGAGCAGACGAACGCCGAACCGCCGATTTCGGGCCGCATAAATCTGCCTTCGGATGTCTACAACGGCATGACGATTACGGCGCTCAAGAACCTGCGCGGCAAAACCGGTGCTTCCATCCACATGGTGGTCTTCAACCCGGACCCGAAAATTTATGAGCTCGACTTGCAGCTGATCGAGCATGAAGCAACGCAGAATACCAACCGTAAGGAAGTGAAGGCCGCGGCCGCACATTACGTCTTAACACCGAAGTTGGGATGGTTCATGAGCACGCTTGCCTCCCTCGTGAGAAGAACGATCCCCGAATATCATTTTTGGCTGATTAAGAAGGACGCGCCGGCGTTTGTCCGCTTTGAAGGTAGTTTGTACCCTGACGGTCCAACCTGGATCGTCGAGCAGATGTCACCCAAGGTAAAGTGACGGATGGGCACTAGATCATAGGGAGGGAACATGAAAAGAATCGTTGAGAAAAAAACGCAGGCCCGCAAGAAGACCCGTTCGAAGATGCGACGGGTCAAACAGCGCGAGATCGAACCCTCCACTCATGTCATTGAGCGGAAACCACGACGAGCCCCCGGCGCGGCCGCAGAACAAAAGAAGCAGAGGGCCAAGAAACCCGTTGCGCCGACAAAAACGGCTTCGACCTCACGCGGGCAAGCCAAAAAGGTAGGCCGCGCCGTCGGAAAGATTCTGGGCAGGGTGATCGGCACAGTCGAACAGACAGTCGCGAAGGTGATGCCCGGGTCGAAACCAAAAGGAGTACGCCTGGCCTCATCACGCGGTCGGAGCAAACAGCGTTCGTGAAAATCCCGGGTTGTCAGGATGAGCGGACCACCAGCCTCACAGCGATCCGCTTAAGTTATGGGGAGGATCAGCCATGAGAAAAACATCGGCACAGCTTCTTATCGCGGCGCTTCTCTTTTGTCTGCCGGCTACAGGTGTGGCCACTGCCGACTCCGGGCCCGCGTTGCCGCCTACTGAGTCCGCTCCCCCTTTGCCCAAGCCTGGCCTGGCGCCCCCGGCGCCGCCCTCCCAAACTGACCCTGGGATCCTCAAACAACCGGAGCATTTACCTCCGCCGGCGCCCGAAGCCGTCGTGCCTCCACCGGTCGTCGACCCCAAGATGGCGATCGACCCCGAGAAGAGTCCACGTCCGAGTTCGCCGCCTCCGCCATCATCTGGAAATCCTCCAAGTAGGACTAGATAGGCCTATCTTCCATGACGAAAGAGAGCATGCTATGTTGAATCCTTCACTCCGGGAATCGACGTCTCTCACTCAATCGCCCCGTCACGGAGGTACGTCCATGAGTGCGCGTGGAACCCTCGTATCGATCCTCGCATGGCCGCTGAAGGGACTCGTCAGGACGATCCTGAGCCCTTCCCTGTATCAGCAAGTGCGGGTCACATTTCTCGGTGAACAATCGGGGCTGGGACTCGACTGGCGGTGGGCGAATTCTCTGCGCCGCCCGCATCCTATCCGCCGGGACTTCGGTTGGCAGGCGGGGCAACCGATCGATCGGTACTATACCGAACAGCACTTTCTACCGGCCTGTCGCGCGGATATTCACGGCAGAGTGTTGGAGGTCGGAGACGATCGATATACCAGGCAATTCGGTGCGGAAAAAGTCACGGTTTCGGAAGTTCTCCATCTTCATCCCGATACTCCCGGCGCCACGATTTGCGCGGATTTGACCAAGGCGGATCACATACCTTCCGACAGTTTCGATTGCGTCATTCTCACTTTCACCCTGCAATTTATCTTCGATGTACGGGCGGCGATCAGGACTGTGGCACGCATTCTCAAACCCGGGGGCGTCGCCCTGCTGGTGTTTCCCGGTATCACTCAGATCTCCCGCTATGACATGGACAATTGGGGGGAGTTCTGGCGCTTCACCTCTTTATCGGCGCGAAAGCTCTTCGAAGAAGTGTTTGGACCCGACGATGTGACGGTCACCACCTATGGCAATGTCCTCGCCGCGACAGCAAGCTTGCAGGGATTGATCTCCTCAGAATTGCGTCGGGATGAATTGGACCATTGGGACCGGGATTATGAATTGGTGATCGGCCTGCGTGCAGTAAAGCGCTAGGCCCCCCTGGATCAGACCAGCTCTTCCGTTTCCATAACGTACTCTTCTCGCAGTCCGTTCGGCTCAACAAAGGCCATCACCATCCGTTCATGAAGCTCCAACGCATCAGCCGGGCGATAATCAGCCGGTGACAATGCAGCAGTCGGGATCCGGTGGGACGGCGGCCGATATAGTTGATGATGGACGCGATCCACGAGCACAACCTGGATCGACGCCTCTTCGGGCGCTCCGGCAGCAGCCAAGCCCCCGAATCCCCCCCGACGATCACCACCGGCTGCATCGTTCTCCCTACCTACCGTCTGCCATATCCGCATATGAACTGGCTGTGGAACCAAGGGTACTCTGCCACTTTACTCCAAAATGAAAGGGCAGGCTCTTATGAGAGAGCCTGCCCTTTCTCACTTCACACAAGGTGTCGAACTAGCGTTTGCTGCTCGGATGGCCGCCTTCGAATCCAGGGGCCTGTCCGGGAGGCAAGCCGCTGGTTCCGCTCGGACCACCGCCACCCACGCTTTCTTCACCCATCGGCCCGGTTGCGCCCGGCCCCTTCTGCCCTGGAATGCCGGGATTACCGGGAGCGGAGGGCGCTTCGCGAACCTGTTCCATCTTATCCATATAGTGCTTGATATCCGGTGACTGATCCTTGCTGCTGTTCATCGACACCGGGTTTTGAATGTCTTCTTTTTTGAGATTCAACTGAAGCTTGTCACCCTTCGTCACAAACTGACTCCAGCGAATGGGAATCGGCCGCTTCGATTCGTTGGGCACAAACACGACGTATTCGATGTCACCCGTCTTCGTATCTTTCAAGACTTGATGAATCTTGCCGATCTCGGCGCCCTGTGTATTGTACACAGAAGCATTGGCGTATTTGCTCCCTTTCTCCTCTTCGAGTTTTCCCTGTCGAACCGGTGTATCCGCATATTCTTCAGGGATGCCCTGTTTTCCGCCGGTCAAGTCGGTTTTCTTATCAGGCTGGAGCGTCTCAGTCGGAGTGGATGTTCCCGCTCCTTTCCCCATGGTGGAATCGGACGCCCCGCCTTCCCTGGATCCTTGCGTGAACCCCGGCGAACTCGTGGCGAGTAAGAGAGCAATCGTTCCGGCGTAGATGGCTATTTGTCGCATCATCACGTTCTCCTTCTTGCAGGTGTGCTACCGTTGGCCAAGTAATTCGGATAAACGTCTCACCAGTACGGCTTGTAGCCATAATAGGTGTGGAGGCGCTCACCCCAGGCGGTATCCGCCATATCCGGCCAACGATCCTTATCAAACCCTTCGGCCTGCTCCAGCCGTTCCCTGGCCACGTTAAGAATGAAGAAATCTCCCCCTGCGGACATCGTCAGTGCCTCCCAGGGGAGCGCGAATAGTTTGTCGCCCAAGCCAAGAAAGCCGCCGAACGACAGGACCGCATAGGCAATGCGTCCCTTTTCGAGATCGATCATCAGCTCATTGATCTCTCCAAGATCTTCCCCCGCCTGATTCTGCACCGGCGTGCCCTCGATCGTAGAAGCCGCCAGCAGTCGTCGCCCTGTATGTAACGCCATGAGAAACCCTCCTTGTGTTGGTATGCGATGCTGTGAGGCAGTCACATGGACCTCGTATGTTAGTCATAACGCCGGAGGTCGAGATGAACAGCTAGGAAGGCCCCTAGAAATTCTCAGTGTGGGACAAGAGTCACGCGCAACGCATCAGCAGGGCCACAGGACAATGGTTCAACACTTGCCCGACAGGCAGCACTTGGCGCTCGCCCCGGTTGAGCGTCTCGAATCGTTCTCCGGTGAACAGGTGTTCATAGGCTGATCCGGCTTTCCAGGATGGAACCGTCAACCACGTGTCCCGCCAGGTGTCATCGGACCCACCCTCGCCTCTCGTCGCGGGTAATCCGGCCATGAAGCGAGGAGCGAGGGCCACCACCGCCTGATCCTGGTGCAATCGCGCGAATGCGCAGAGGTGGAACTGGTGAGGGCCCTCGCACTCCAGTGGCACATAGTCACCGTCCAGATACAGATCGGGAGAGGCTCGTCTATGACGCAGTGCCGCCTGCAAGATAAATAGTTTCAGTCGCCCGTCCTGCCAAGATTCCGCGAGGCCTCGGAGAAACTCGATTCGATGGCCGACATCGTTTGTTGCGGCTCGATCGAACTCATTCAGCATCCCGGCGCGAACCGTGTACTCCACCGGGCGGCGATTGTCCGGATCGACAAGATTCAATTCCCATAATTCTGCGCCCTGGTAACAGTCCGGAACGCCGGGCACGGCTACCTTCACCAACAACTGCGACAAGCCGTTGTACATGCCGTATCGAGCGACCATTGCCTGAAACGGCAGAAAGTCGTTCAGAAAAGGATTGGCCACTCGCCCTGACAAGACGGCGCGAACGAACCGGCAGAGCGCGGCTTCATAGTCCGGGTGGGGGTTGATCCAACTGCTGTGCGTCTTCGCTTCTCGCACTGCCTTGATCATATATCGCTCGATGCGCGCCACGAACTCTTCGTACTTGACCTCGTCCATCGTCATGAGCGGCCAGGCGCCTACCAGGGTCTGATAGAAAAGATACTCGTCATTGCGATCGGGAGCAGGCAACTCCTCGACTTCGGTCCGGTACCGCTTATTGAGCCTGGCCCAGCGGGCGATGGCCTTGCTCCAACGCTCTCGAAGTTCCGGGAGCACATTGATTCGAGCACGCACGTCCTCGCCACGTTTCGTGTCATGGGTTGAGGTTGCCGACATCGAATAGGGCCAGCCGGCTCGACGTTGGCGAATGGCCTGGTGAAACGCCTCCACGGAGGAGCCGAAATGAGCCGGATCTCCCCCCACCTCATTGAGCGAGATCAGTCGGTTGTAGACATAGAAGGCGGTGTCCTCGACGCCCTTGGCCATCACCGGACCTGTCGTCTGCTGAAACTTCGTGACGAACCGGATCTGATCCTCCTTCGTCAATCCTGTGGACGGGTCCAGCTTTCCCAAGAGCAGGTCGCGGGCGAAATCGAATATCTGACCGTTCAGTGTTGGATTGCGCCGTTTGGCCCGGGCGACAGCCAGCACGATATAGGCCTGATCACGGTCAAGCGGAGCCTCGCGGTCGGTCGTCAGATACGAGCGATAGACGGGAAAACAGGCGATGATTTCCCGGACGGCATGGGTAAGGCTGTTGAGGGTAAAGTCCCGGTAGTGTCGGTCCCGCTCGGACAGTCGATTCAATTGGTGGCCGAGCACATTGAGTTCGCTGGACATGGAGGCCCGCATGATCAGTTTCTTGGACTGGTACACCAATTCACGATACGGTCGCCGTTCTCCGATAAAGCGCGTATACAGTGCCTCCATCGCCTGTTCTTGATCCGCCCGGACAAACAATCCGTTCAGTAGGTTCAGAAAGTCATAGCCGGTGGTGCCGGCGACGGGCCAGCTGCGGGGAAGCTGTTCTCCTTCACCCAGGATCTTCTCGACCAGGAGGAACAGCGACGGCACGTCCCCCTCACGCTCCGGTGGCAATTCCGCAGCCGCCCACACCTGCAGCTGCTGGAGATAATGCTCCGGATCGTACAACCCATCGACATGGTCGATCCGCAGACCGGTCGCAATTCCTTGCTTGAGTAGACGGAAAATGAGCCGGTGAGACTCCGTAAAGACACATTCCTCTTCCGTCCGGATGGCGGCCAATTCATTGACGTCGAAAAAACGCCGATAATTGATCTCCTCCGACGCCACACGCCAGGACGCGAGCCTGTAATTTTGTTCGTTCAGCAGCGCGTCGAGTTTGTCGAAGCTTGCCGACAGACCTTTCGTGCCGTTATAGGCCGCCACGTTGGCCAGGACATGCGCATGCACTTCCCGGCAGTCCGTGATCACCGCAGCCAACCGTCTCCTGACAATTTCTGTTTCCCGATAGCGCTCGGCGACTTTTTCCGGAACACGTTCCCGGCCCGGCGGCAAATGAGACAGCGCGGTCAGAATGCTTTGCAGTTCGAGGACGGCTGCATGCCCTGATCCCAGGAGTTCGATTAACTCGGTGAGCCGGAAGGACAGGATCGACGCCCAGGACTTGGGAGCAAGAGGAAGCCGCTGCCGGTAATAGGACACCAGGAACCCGCCCTCCTCATACTGCAAGCGGATCTCCTGGTTCTCGAGCACCGTTCCATACTGCTCGCCGAGAATGGGGAGCAGCACCTTATCTTCGAGTTCCCGTTTCAGCGGAGTCCAATCGATGTCGAAGGTCGCGGCGTAGCGAGCACCAGGACCGTTTTCGAGCACATCCCACCACCAACGGTTGTCCGGGGTCCCGATGCCCATGTGATTGGGGACGACATCGACCAATAACCCCATGTCGTGTTGTTTCAGCGCGTCAGCGAAGAGGGCAAAATCCTCGTCGCTTCCCAACTCAGGATTCAAGGTACCGGGGTCCACCAGATCGTATCCGTGCATACTTTCCGGTGCCGCCTTGAGCAATGAAGAGGCATAACAATCGGTAATACCCAAGGCGTGCAGATAGGGCACCAGGGCGGCGGCGTCCTTGAACGTGAAGGTGTGGTTGAACTGGAGACGATAGGTCGAAACAGGAATCCTCGGCATGACCTGTTGAACCTCAGCCGGCTCTCAGTGGGACGACAATCGGCGCTTGAACAGCTCAGTCCGAACGTCCGGCTTGGGAAACACCATGACATCGGAGGCCATCCAGGGAGCGTTCGGTTCGGCCTCACGATCCCCATGCCCCAATTCGACCCCGGCCGGAATTGCATTGTTCCGGTCGATCACAACTCGACGCAGATGCGCCTTCGCGCCGATCCTGGCATGATCGAGAATGACCGAATCTTCTATGTGGGCACCGGCTTCGATCCGCACATGGCGACCAATGATACAGCGGCGAATGTCCGCTTCGATCAAACGGCTCCCCTCTCCGACCACCGCATGATCCAGATAGCAGTTCACTACACTGGCGGGAGGGCCGAATGACGGCTCACTCCGGATGGGCCACTCCGGATTGCGCAAATCGTTGAGCGGCGCGTCCCCGAGCAGGTCCATGTTGGCTTGCCAATAGGCGGGAATGGTCCCGACATCCCGCCAATACCCCGGCTCCTCGTAGTACGCCAGTCCGGGGATTTCGTTCTCCTGAAAGTTGTACGCCATCACTCGTTCCTGACGGATGAGGCGTGGAAGAATATCTTTTCCGAAATCATGCGACCCTTCGCTCTCCGCGTTCTCCTCCAAGGCTCTGATCAACACGTCCGTATTGAACAGATAGTTGCCCATGGACGAGAGGGCGCGATCCGGTTGTCCGGGGAGTCCTTTGAGATCCGAGGGTTTCTCCTCAAATCCGACGATCCGGCTGTTCCGATCGATCTCGACGATGCCGAAACCCTGCGCCGACGCCAGGGGAACCGGCAGGGTCGCGACCGACACCTCGGCCTCCCGCTCCTGATGAGCACGGACCATCTGGCGGATGTCCATACGGTAAATGTGGTCGGCTCCGAACACCGCCACAATGTCGGGAGTAAACTCATGGATCAGATTGAGGTTTTGGTACACGGCATCCGCAGTGCCTTCATACCAACCGCGATGCAGATTCATCTGCGGAGGAACCACCGTGACGAACTGCCGGTCACCATCGCCGATACGCCAGGCTCGTCGGAGATGCTCGATCAACGATTGCGAGCGGTATTGGACCATCACATGCATGGCGATGATCCCGGAGTTGTAGAAATTGCTCAGGACAAAATCGATGAGACGGTACGTACCTCCGAAGGGCACGGCGGGTTTACTGCGTACCTGCGTCAAGGGCATCAATCGTTCACCCTTGCCGCCGGCAAGAATCAAGGCCAGGACACGAGGTTGGTTGAGACGCGCATGAGTTCCCATATGACTCCTCGGCTACTATCAACATGCTGCGGACGGACGTGGACTACAGCGCGCGCATAAACGCCACCAGCGCAGACTTTTCGTCGCGATTGAGTTGGAGGCCTGCCACGAGGTTAAAAAATTCAACCGTATCCTCCAACGTCAACAATCGCCCATCGTGGAGATAGGGCGGCGAATCCTTGATTCCCCGTAACGCGAACGATTTGATCGGACCGTCGGCCTCGGCACCGAATCGTTCCAGAAACAGATCGTGGAGCATGTGATCGGTATAGGCCGGCGGCTGATGGCAGGTGACACAGCGCGCCTTCCCGAAGAACAGGTCCTCGCCTGCGATCTCCCGCTGACTCGCCCGTGCACGATCCAACCGCCCGGTCATGGGATCCAGCTTCGGCGCCGGTGGAAAATCGATCATGTTTTGGATTTGCGCCATATGTGCCACCTGCAGACGGTCAATGACGTTCATCCCTTTCTTCATCGCGCGGATCGGATCGCCGTTAAAATAGGCTGTCCGTTGTTCGAATTCGGTGAAGTCCTCGATGGATCTCAAACTTCGCTTTGAACCGTGAACCTGTTGATTGAACATCCCCCTGAGACTGACCGTATCCAGCCGTAACCGGTCGCGTTGAGGGCGGGTGTCCGGATTGAGATGAAATTGACCGGTGGTGTGAAAATTGACATGGCAATCCAGGCAGGCCACGCCCAGACTCGGCTTGGGAGATTTCCGATCCGGTGTCAGGTTGAATTCTTCCTGCGGGAACTGGGTCACTAACATCCTCAATCCATCCAACTGAACCGGTGTAATCAGTCCGCGAAACAAGCGATCGAAATTGTCCGCGCTCAGCACTTCTCCCTGCGAGACATCGCCCAATTCGGGATGGGTGGTCAGGAAAATCGGCGGGGGAAATTCGGGAAGAAAGCAGTCCGGCAGGTCGAAGTCCACATCGAAACGTTCGAGCCGGGGAAATTGTTCCACCTGTTTTTGAGGAAACACCTGGCCGCCGACTTCGTGTTTGACGTGCGGTAACCGCATGAATCCAGCCGGGAACACTTTCTGCCGCCGGATGTCCTCGGCGCTCATGTGCGAAAGTTTCTCCCAGGTCATACCGTCCTTCAGCTGTACCGTGGGTCCGATCGGCTGAGGTTTCCCCTTGGTCATCATGATCCCGGTCTGGGTCTTACATTCGAGCGTATAACGTGTCTGCAACAACGCAGCGTGATCCGCCATGACCTGTGGCTTGTCCGCCCTGTCTTTCTTCATCACTTCATCCGCTATGTGAGCCGTCGATTGACCGGATGGCGCGCCGAACAGATCGTAAGAAAAGTCTACCCCGTCGAATCCCTTCTCCTTGGTTTTCTCGATCGCAGACTGTGAATGATTCCGCTTCTCCTCGCCATGTCCTTGAGCCGCCAAAAACACCACCCCGGACGCAATGGCGACGCCGAAAACAGTCGCTCCCATAACCCCCGCTGTGGCCATTCGTCTTCTTCGGAACGTGCGCATGTGAGACCTCATGTGGGTGTCAGAAGCATTCGCGGTCGGCGTCAGTGAGTCTCAATCTACCGGCGCACAGCCTATCGAACTACTAGGTAGTTCCCTGGCGACGAAGACCGGTACCGTCAATAACCAGGGTTGCCCCTAGTGATGTCGCTGAGAGGTATTACCGTACGATCGCAGGTGTGATTCAGGGGCACCGAACCGGAGGACACACCATGCATTGTCATCGTTGCAACAATCTGATGTTTCCGATTGCTTTACAGGACTGGGGCGGCGGATTGATGAGGAAGGATTCGCCCGCATGGCGTTGCTTCGCCTGCGGAGAGATCATGGATCAGCAGATCCGGGACAACCGGAACAGGGACCATGGCAGCGAGGAGGCGCGGCACAACAGAGGAGCACGCCATCGTATCAACGCCGTCGCCTTGCAGCGATAGACCGGACCGACCAGGAATGGTGTTTCAGTCGTCCTGGTCGGATTCCTCATCGGATACCGAGGCTACGGATGCCCGGCCCGCGTGCACGATCAGACATGCCGTTTCCCAGATGTCACCGGCAATGAGATCGGGCCAACGCATGGCGCTCATATCCCAAACAGTCTCACTCCCGGTCAACCAGAGGATGGTGTTGCATCCCAGCAAGCGACCCACTTCTATGTTGTCCAGCCGGTCTCCGACAAGCCACGAGCGGCCCAGATCAATGCGCAACGCCGCCGCCGCATCAAGGAGCGGTCCAATCCGTCTACTGAACGGCGCCTGCCTGGACCGACGGACGACAGCTTCACATGTTCCGTTTCCCTTATGGCGTTCGGCGTAGACGGCAAGGGGGTCCGAGGTGAATAAGACAATCGTGAACCCTGCCAGGGTCAAGAGACGATAGGCTCTCCGCTCCGCCTCGCCGGCCGTAGCTGAAGCCGCCCGAGAGTACATTCCGTCTCTCCCGAGCATCTCTCTCGTGAAGATAAACACCGCCTTCTCTCGCATTCCGGCCAACATGTCGTGCTTCAGGCCTTTGCTGGGCGCCTCGACTTCCGGTGAGACCCTGTGGACCTCGACTTCGCGCGTTGAGAGCCTGGTCTATCGGACTTCCGCGCCTTCGACAGGCCGATAGCCACTGCCTGCTTACGAGATTTCACCGCCCGGTTACCTGCTTTCATGTGCTCTTCTCGTCTTTCACGAAAGGACCGCTCGCGTCGCCGCAGCCTTTCCCTGCCGCTTCCTTTCGCGCGATTCTACGAGCGCCTTTTTTCGGTAGGTAAATTTCCTCGGTTATGGCGTAGCCGGCGTAGGGTCGTAGCCCTCAAATGGATGCCGCCCGATCGTCAGCACGACCGCCACCAGCCCTAACAGTAGAATCAGATAGAATCCCACCCTGAAGGCGTCAGTGTACGGTGTGTTGAACACCCCAAACGCATACAATGCCGTGAGGATCATTCCTATCAGCACCGTGGCGACGAGCAACGTGACCATGACGTCACCTCACTTTCATCGGTGGGTTTTCATCACGCGGGTCCCTTTGTGGAGGCTCATCGGAGGGTGGGTCTTGCCGCGGAGGAGGATCATCCGGAGGTTCCTGCCTTGGCGACTTTTTACGACCCGGCTCTCTGACTGGTGTTGCAGCGTCCATGGGTAGATCTCCTTGACCTGTTCACGTTCACCGCTCAGCCTGTCTCCACAATGACGTCCAGCCTCCGCCGAAGCGATCTCTCAGAGGCGTTCGAACCAGCGCCAGTGATATTGCCGCAATCCCGACGGCGAGGCTGCCGCAAGCCCGTTCGTCGGGATACTCCAGAAGAAACGGTGCGGCGACGAGCCAGACACCCAGCACAAGATTGGCCCATTGCACCGCCCGCAGGCACTCCGATTTCGCGATCGCCCCGAAGGCGGCCATCCACACCCCGACGAACTGGTTGCTGAGGCGGGCATGGCCGCCATACCCCATCACATCCGGGGCCGCCGCCAACCAGACTCCGAGCATGCCGGTCACTGCCGGGGGCCACACGATCGGGCCGCCTTTCTTTGGATGGTTATCCGCTCCATACCGCCTTGCCCTCGCCTTTCCAAAAGGTCGTCCACACCGCTTTCCTCTGCTCTTTAGCCCGTTTCAGGACCTGCAAACTGGCCAACACTTCGTCCATCGCCGGTCCGATCATCACAACGGAAATCACGGCCGACAAGAGACACAATGTGCACCACGCGTGCAAAAGAAGCGGTTGGGCTGTTACCAGCAGGACACTGACCAACCCCAACGGCCCTACCGCCAACCCGAACAGGACCACCATCCAGGGCATGGTTTTCCACCGTGTGGTCCCACCGACAGCACCGGCCACGGCATCGATCCCATACGCCATCGCGCCGAGAATCGCATCCGGTACCGGAAGCACTCGTGAGAGCGGCGAATGCAACACGGTCTCGCTGCCCCGCCCGAACCACGGTTCCCAGACAGAGTCGAGGATTCCCCATTGATAGAGCCCGAGATACCCTGAAATGAGAAAGCCGAGAATCGCCACGCCGATCAGCCACAGACGTTCGGACCAGCTCGACGGGTTATAGGTCCATCCGGGGGGTCGAAGAGAGTCGGTTCCCGTCACTGTGTCTCCTCCAGCTCAGCGGGGAGGCTCAACTGATGAGCTCGATACCAGGCCACCGGGTCCCGCTTAAGCGCATCGATCATCTTCGGCAGCGTGTCCCGGAGTGAATGCCGGGGCTCCCAATCGAGCCACGCCTTGGCGCGACTCACGTCCAAGGCGTAATGATCGTCGGCAAAATCAATCATCCAGGGTTTAATGAACGGATCCTCCAACAGCGGCGTCACCCCCTGAAGCCAGGCGCCCGTCTTGGCCACCATCTTTGGAATTCGTACGGTGTCCCATTCCTCGCCATGCAGTAGCCGGCCGAATCGGTGCTGTAATTCGTCGTATGTCAGCGGCTCCGGCTCACCCAGCAGCATCACGGCCTGGTCAGGCAGACTCCGGCGACGTTCGACCACGCGCACGATGGCGTCTACCAGGTCTTCGAGATGCAGAAAGGATTGGCCGTGGGAGATATGACCGGGAAACATCTTGCTCGTAATGTGACGTTCATTGATGCGCTCGATTTGATGTGCCAGTGGAATCGAGTGACAGTCATCGTCATACACCCCGGCGATTCGCAAGACGGCCGTCGGATAGTCTCCCCGTTCCTTCTCAAGCACCCGCTCCGTCTCTACTTTCGATTGCGGATAGGGCCAACGAGGATCGAGCGGCCAGTCCTCGGTGATCGCCTCTCCTGGTTCGCAGGGTTTATGCACGAGCATCGTGCTGGAGAAGATGAATCGCGCCACCCGGAACCCGAGGGCATGCAGGGCGCGAAGCAGGCGTCGGGTCCCCTCGACCGTGACTTCACTGTACTTGGAACTGGGCTCACCCGAGAAATCGAAATACGCGGCCAGATGAACAACCGCGGCGATATCCGAGCCAAAGCGCCCTTTAACCATGGTGAGGGCCTGGACGACGCTGTCGTCCGAGGTGAGATCACAGGGGATATTCTCCACAGAGGAGGGCGGATGCGGTTCGCCGGGCCGGTCCAGTCCTGCCACTCGAAATTCAGCAGACAGCCGGTCCGCGGTTCGAGCGCCGATGAGCCCGCTGCTTCCCGTCACCAACACGAATTCCCTCATTGGCGTAGTTTGCATAACACCTGTACTCAGCAAGAGCGATGCCGAAGCCGCTTCAGAGAACGCCATCAGGCATGACGGCCTTTTCATTGGCGTGAACAGACGAATCCCCGCCTACAGAGGCCCCGTTCAGGCCGGAGAATGCTTCTCCTCACGAGGACTGAGATCTGACTCGTGTTCAGCGACGGCTTTCAGTTCGGATGAATTGTCCCGTGCGAGACATTTTGTCCCCGAGATCAGGCGATCTGGCGCTTCATGACAACCGGCCGTATTCGTGGGTGACGCCCTCTGCCTCTGGCCCTCTGGTCGAACGGAACACTTCACGATGGTTGGGCCTGAAAAGGCGCAGCTCTTGCTAGGAGAGTAGGCGTGACCACATTCACCATGAGGGAGTCATCATGAAATATATTGCTCGCAGCGCATATCCAAACACCGGCATTCGCGTGATGCTCTGTTTCGGTCTCATTGGACTGTGGGGTTCCTTGCTGCCGATGGCGAACTCAGCGGAATCCGGACAACGTATAAATCCGGGCGAAGGAGCTCAATTGCGAGACGATGCGGAGAAACTCCTGAAAGGGAATCGCTCTGTGTTAGGCAAGGTGCTGGCGATCACGTCGGATCAGATCAAAGTCGACATCGGGGAAGTGCAGCCCCGCTTCCTTCCCCTCAAACAGGCCCAGCAAAAAGGGTTTCCTGGTATCACGGAAGGAGATGATTTGATCGTCGTACTGAATGCGCAAAATCTGTTGGTGGACTATCACCCGCTGGACGGGCAAGCCAGCGCCCATACGATTATTCGAGGAGAGATTGCGCAGAACCTCCTAGTGGGTCAGGAGCAGGTTGTGATTAAGTCCGCCGGGAAAGAACTGTCCTTCACCATCCGTTCACAGGTGCGCAGCAAAGTTGCCGCGATACCCGTCGGCGTGGCCGCTGTGTTCCTGATCGATGAGACGAATCAGATTGCGGATGTAGGACTGTCAGGTCGACAGACCGGCAAACAGGCCGAACGACTCACAGACTCCATGCCTCCCATCAAGGGGGCACACAAGCAGATAGACGGAACCGTGACCAGCCCGCTCCGGGCCGATCGCATTACCGTGCGAACGGCAAATGGGTCGGAGAAACCCTTTGAAGTGCGGGAGCTCATTCACTCAAAACTCGCCGCTCTTCGTAAAGGGGATGCCGTCATTCTGCTGCTGGACACGGAGAATAAAGTGATCGATGTTGCGGTGCCTCCGCCAGGACGGTGAGTCAGAATGCGTGGGCTGCCTAGCCGCCGCCATGCGTGGTAGCGGCAGTCGCCATGCCGTATTGGCGGAGTTTCCGCAACAACGTCTTTCGATGGATGCCGAGAATGACGGCCGATCGGCCTACATCATGCTGATGCGAATCCAACACCCGCAGGATGTGGTCCCGCTCCAGATGCTCCAGCGTCACCCATCCCTGATCGCGCGCGAGAGATTCCGGCGCAGGGTTCTTGACGGCCGGAGGAAGATCTTCCGGACAGATCACGGCATGCGGACTCAGGGCAACGGCTCTCTCAATCGCATGTTCGAGTTCCCGAACGTTGCCCGGCCACCAGTGTCGGCTCAACAATTCCATGGCCTCCGGGGAGATATCCTTCACCGGTGGCGTTTTTATCGCCCCGTACAGGTTGAGGAACCGTTGGGCCAGGGCAGGAATGTCCTCTGGGCGCTCTCTCAAGGGCGGTATGTCGATCGTGACGACATTCATTCGATAATAGAGATCTTCGCGGAATGTCCCTGCGCGGACGAGAGGTTCGAGCGGCAGCTTGGAAGCGGCAATCATCCGCACGTCCAACGATGTCGAGGCGCTGCTGCCGACGCGCCGAATCTCCTTTTCCTGGATCACTCGTAAAAGCTTGCCCTGAAGAGCGGGCGACAAATCAGCCACCTCGTCCAGAAAACAGGTCCCGGAATGTGCCTTTTCAAGAAGACCTTTGCGCGACGTCACCGCTCCGGTAAAAGATCCACGTTCATGTCCGAATAATTCGGATTCGAGCAGGGTGTCTGCCAGGGCGCCCCCATCGACGGTCACGAAAGGGCCTCCGCTACGAGGACCACTGGCGTGGATGGCACGAGCGATGAGTTCCTTTCCGGTGCCGCTCTCGCCTTGCAGCAACACGGTGCAGTCGGTTTGTGCCACCCGGGCGATCGCCTTATACACATGCACCATGCCGGGACTACTGCCGATGAGGCTGCCGAACGGAGAAGCGTCATCCGGCTGTCGGTCCGAGACAGCAGGACTTTTCGAACACGGAGCGGAATGTTCCAGTGCCCGTCTGGCGACGCATCGCACTTCATCGACAATAAATGGTTTCGTCAAATAATCGAAGGCCCCGGCCTTGAGCCCTTCTACTGCAGTCCTGAGAGAACCGTTGGCCGTCATCAACACCACGGGCATATTCGGGAAGCGTGTACGCATTTCCGTGAGAAACGTCAGGCCGTCGGCTTGAGGAAGGTGCAGATCCGTCAGAGTCAGATCCGCTGAACCCTGCTCGAAATATCGCCGTGCGCTTTGCGGGTCACGCGCGGATGACACGTTGTAACCCTCATGGGACAAAATGTCGCGCAATTCCTGCGCGGCGTCGGCGTTGCTGTCGACGAGTAGAATTCGGGCCAGTGAGATGGTCATCAGTCAACGTTCCTGAAGGCAACAAAGAAGCCCGGTATAGAAATTGTAGCTACCCCCCGAGAGCAGCATCGTAACCTGGAAGAAACCCTGGCCCCCGATGCAGGTCAGCATAAGATCGACAAACCGAGTGACAAAGCAGGCAAACAGGACATGAAGCAATTGCGCCGCCACCATCACGTATGCTCCGGCATCCCCGCAGGATGCTCTGCTTCCTCGCGCTCTGGAGCGCCGTCATCTCTTCCAATGCCAGCGCTCAGATTTTTCAAAAACCAGAGCCCATTCCACCTGCGCCTCCTCAATAACCTCAGTTGCTCCCGATGTTGGGTTGTGACGAAAATGGTGGTCTCCTGCGGAGGACAGGTTGTCCCGCGCGGGATACTTTGCCCGCCTCGCGACTGCGCCGTTGACCTCCCCCGCGCTCCAGCGCGCGAATATCAAAGGCCTGCGCTCTCCGGCATACGGTTTGCTCCATCGTCCGGTTGAGGCACGGCCGAATCACTCACAGGCCTTGAGTGCCACGCTCCGGTTGAGAGTCGTCTCACGGACAGGTTGCTCTCGCCCTCCACAAATGAGGCAGAGGGATGAAACACCTGAGCTTGTGTGGGCTGATGGGAGTGGTCACGGCAGGAATCTCACTCCCCTGCGAGGCGCTGGAGTGTACCGCAGAGCGACTCTCCCGAACCGGTCAGGATGTTCACCACGCCCGGATCTTCTACCGAGACCACATGTGGCGATTGGAGTACAACGAGCCCGGTGCTGTCACCGGTGGGCTCGTCGGAGCGCTGATCAGTATCAATATTCCTGAAACCGCGGCCATCCATTACAAGCAGGCGGTACACAGGGGCGATGTACTCATCACCGTCATAACCGACGGGGAGCCCCGGAAGATTCAGAATTTGCTGACTTCCGCAGAGGCCGGCACGGACGTGCAATCGAAGCCCCCAGGATGATCCCCGGCCGCATGGGTTCGTCGACAAAAACCTGAAACGGGATGAGCGCTAAGGAGTGGAAGGAGGGAACCGCCGGAAGAGTTCCCGGACACATTCAGAATCTGATCGCGATGCGGCTTTGCCCCGAGAGGGGGTCGAGGGTGGTGACCATTTCTCGTACTTTCCGCTCCACTACCGGTTCGATACGTTCCCTGAGAATGTCCTCACAGGATACAAACATGGCTTCATGCACTTGGCGAAGCAAGGCGCACCCCTCCTCGGATCGGGCCAATCTCATTTCAGCAGGAACGGATCCCTGTCTCGTAAGGGTCACGTCAATTTCATCCGGGGACATCTGAACCCGGACATGCGCATAGTTTGACTTCATGAACTCGGTGTGAAAGTTCAAGATCGCCAACATCACGGCATATTCGATGTCCGCCTTACTCCGAGCCTGCGCCATATTGACCTCTCACCTGTGGTGATTGCAGCAATTCCGGCACCGTCTCTCAACTTCACAGCCTGTCCAGCGGCTCCTTACGACGTCGCCGTCACGACTGCAAGCCTGGCCCGTTCTCCGCGAGGCTCCACACGGGCCTGCCGATGTTTCAGAATGACTGGATCGACAATATCACCGCACATGAGGCAGTGCATGGCAGGAAATCCCTGCCCCTGCGTTTCGGCTATATGATCGTAGATCTCGGCATACATCGGGCTGTTGCATCGCAAGCAATTCATAACCGTCTCCATGGTGTATCTGCTGGTGCTGTCAGGCACAGCCGTAATGTCTCCTCGATCACCGTGCAAACCTCAGTCCACGCAGGTATGGCGACAGGACTGCGCTCCCTGTGCCGGTATTTCTCGTGAAAATGAGCGATTCTAGCCAGGCCTCGACCGGTTATGACGGGAATCACCGACCGCACCGGCTTGATTGCCTGCCCCATGGTGTGTGCGCGCGCACGGATGCACGAACAAGCGTGCACGGGTACCCGTCGACTGGTGCCGGGGAACACAGGTGCGGCGGGCCAACTTCGACCGTAACCATGTGCATGGCGGCCTGTGAGAGCGGCTGAACCGGACCGAAGTCGGGAGCAGTCGGGTCTGAATCGGTCAGGCGGAGGAATCGTGCGGGAATGGGGGGTGGAACGTCAGACCCGGGGTTTGCGGCGACGATCCAACATCCACCGCGTCACCCCCAATTGCTTCGCGGCCAGGGTCTTGTTGCCGCCGGATCGCGCCAGGACCGCTTCGATGATCCGATCCTCCAGATCGGCCAACGATTGAGTTCCGACCCGAAAACTGATGTGGACGTCCCCGGAATCGGATCCGTCCGCCTCAGCGGAGGAGGCGTCCAGAGGCGCCGCGGCCGGCATCGGTCGAGCCGCCTGAACATCGATGGGAAAATTCGACGCCTCCAGCGTCGTTCCGGAACAAAACAGGACGGCCCGTTCGATGAGGTTGCTGAGTTCCCGGACATTGCCGGGAAGGTGATAACCCCGGAGCAGAACGTGCGTGCTTTCACCAAGGCTCCGCACAGGCTTCTTGAGCGCCAGCGCGGAGCGATGCAGGAATTGCTCCGCCAAAGGAATGATATCCTCCCGCCGCTCGCGGAGCGGGGGCACCGTCAGAGTCACCACATTCAGGCGGAAGTACAGATCTTCCCTGAAGTCCCCTTTGGCCACGGCCTCTTTCAGATTGCGATTGGTCGCGGCCATCACCCGCACATCGATAGGAATATTCATGGCGCCGCCGACTCGCCGGATGGTGCGTTCTTCCAGAACACGAAGCAATTTGGCCTGAAGGGCGAGGGGCAGGTCGCCGATCTCGTCGAAAAAAATGGTGCCCCCTTCGGCCATCTCCAACAGGCCGCACTTTCTGCCGGTGGCACCCGTGAAAGACCCCTTCTCGTGCCCGAACAACTCGCTTTCGAACAGCTCGCGTGGAATCGACGGGCAGTCGACTTCGACGCAGGGTTTGCCGGCGCGCGCGCTGTTGTAATGGATCACGCGCCCCATGTACTGCTTGCCGGTGCCCGTTTCGCCTTGCAACAGCACGGTGACGCGGTCGTTCTTCACCAGCTCATGCACTTGGGCAAGAAAATTTCTGGTGACCGGGCTTTTGGCGACTACGCGATCGAGCGCGTACCGGGCGACATCCTGTCCGCTATGCAACTGCACCTGACGCTGCAGTGTGAGGAGCTCCGTCGCCCGGCGCAGCGTATGGAGGAGGTCGTCCATATCGATGCTCTTGGCGACAAAATCAAACGCGCCAAGCCGCATGGCTTCCACCGCATCTTTCACCGTCCCTCGCGCCGTCAACACAATGACCGGGAGGGCAGGCAACTGCTGTTTGACGCGGGCGAGCACGTCCAGGCCGGACAAATTCGGCATCACGAGATCGACAACGAGGAGATCCGGCTCGAACGACCGCAGCAGACCTAACGCCTCCTCGCCTGAACCGGCCGTCTGGACCATATAGCCCTGGTCACGCAGGCGCAGCGCAAACGCCTCGCGGACGGAGGCCTCGTCTTCCAAGAGCAAGAGATGCCAGGCCATCGTCAGGCAACCCCCGGTTGATGGCGATACAGGCGCATCACACAGAACATCTGAAAGAAGAAGGCACTTTTTACCACTGGCTACGCCTCATGTTTCAGGGGAATCCACACCTCGACGACCGCTCCCTGTCCCGGCGGACTCTGAATGACGAGCTGCCCATGATGTCGTTCGACAATGTCCCGGGTAATGGTCAATCCAAGTCCCACACCCTTGGCTTTGCCGTTTGTAAAGAACGGCTCATAGATGCGCTGTAGATCCTCGGCAGGAATCCCTTTGCCCGAATCGGAAAATCGAATCAAGAGACCGGGCATGCGACGGGTCTCCGGAGCGAGAGCGACGTGCAAATTGCCGCCGTCCGGCATGGCGTCGATGGCATTCATCACGATATTGAGGCAGACCTGCAGAATATGGGCTCTCGACACGTCCACAGCCGGCAGATCGGATGCGAATGAGGTTCGGACCACAATGCGATTCTTCGTCAAGTTCGGCCGGAGCAGCGTGAAGGTGTCGTCCAGCACCGAGCCCAGATCGCAGGCAGCAATATCGAAGGGCCGAGGCCGCAATTGGCCCAGGTGAGACTCCAGAAGTGCATCGATACGCGCTGCCTCTCGGGCGATCAGCCGGCAACGGTCGCGGGCTTCCTGCGGAAGGGAGCTCTGCTCGGCCATGTGCGTGGCCAGGCTGCCGAGGCCGATGAGCGGATTCCGGACCTCATGCAAAATTCCTCCGGCCAGTTGCCCGACCAGCTTCACCTGTTCGGTATGGCGAAGAGCTTCCAACATCTGTTCGCGCTCGCTGAGATCCGTCAGGATGGCCATGAAGTACTGCGTCGTACCGTCCGAGGCCTTCACCGGGCTGACGCTTTCCCAGACCAGGAACTCCGATCCATCCTTGCGACGATTGACGAATCGTTCGACAAACGGCTGCCCGGCACGAATCGATTGCCACAGCCGTTCATAAAAATCAGGCGGATGTTTACCGGATTTGAGAATGACAGGACGCTGGCCCAGCGCCTCCTCGCGCGTCCACCCGGTCATCCGCTCCAGAGCCGGATTCCATTCCAGAATCCTGCCGGCCGTGTCGGTCATCATCACACCGTCCTGTGCGGAGAGAAAGAGCCGATGATAGAAATCTATCTGCGTCTCTTCGTGGCGCCGACGCTCCAACACCGCACCGATGGTGTTCGCCATCGTGCAGAGAAACTCCTGTTCCTTCTGGCTGAATTTGCGAACCCGTTTCGAATGGGCGGTCATCACCCCGTAAACGCGGTCCTCGACCAGCATCGGCACGCACATCCCCGCCACCGCGCCATGTTCCGTGAGCAACTTGGACGCGGAGAACCTGGTTTCCCGCCGAAGGTCATCAACCATGACCGGGATTCGCTCGCGAATGGCGTAGCCGGCTTGAGAATGGGTGCCGCCCTCGATCGTCAACTTGCCGATGAGGTCATCGCGCAACCCGCTCCCCGCCATGATGTAGAGCTGACCATCCGTCTGGCGCGGCACCAGGATCTTGCACAGCTCCACCTCCAACGCGGCCGCCGTTTCCTTCACGGCCTCATTCATCAGTTCCTGAGCCGAGACCCCACTGACGCCCAGCGTGCCGATCCGAGCGAGCACCGATTGGAACCGCGCCACTTGCGACGCATCCTGCGAGAGGAGCACTCGTTCAGTCACATCCTCCAGCACCATCAACACGCCGCGCTCACCTCGATACGGGACCACGTTGAACCGGCACGCATAGTGGAGAGGCCGCCCGTCATGGGCCGCCAGTCGGTAGTCCACGCTCTTCCGTGCCCCGAGATCGCGTTGGTTCCACGCAATGGCATCATCGAGCAGGCGTTTTCGTAGCGCATGCTCCTGCCCTTCCGGGGATAGCGAGACACTTTCCACCAATTCCGCGAATTGAGAATTTTCGAAGATCAGCAGGCCCTTGCAGACGAAGCAGAGCCCCCCGTGAATGCAATCGCTGAGCCAGGCCAGCACCTCCGCGGCGGCGATCTCGGACCGGACCGGCCGGGGGACCTTGGAACGACTACGATGAGAAGAAGTCATCTCAGCCCTGCTCGTCCGGGAGATCACGTGATTGACTCGCACGCTGCTACGCGCGAGTCAGTATACCGAGCAGGCGCGACCCCGTCGAGAGGAGGAAAAAGGCTTCCTCTTCCCTATGGGGCCACGAAATGGTCACGGCGAGTCACGGCCACATCACTTACGAACATGGCTCCCGAATGTTTGTGGAACACCGGCCCGAGGCCCGCGAGAATCGGCTCGATCCGCTCCTCCGGAACGACGGTAAACACAATCACCTGACTGCTCGTGTCGTCAAACAACAGGTGGCCTTCATGGAATCCATGATGACCTTTCCCAGAAACATTGTTGATGATCGTGTACCCGGTCGCCCCTACCCGGTCCAATAGACTGGTGACGATCTTCAAATGCTCCCCTTCGATCACAATGCGAATCTCTTTCATCGGATGCAGCGTCAGCATACCCCGATCCCTCCCTCCTACAGTTCCGCCTCTCACGATCACATGTCGTTCCTACCCGAGCGACACCGCTATGGATGCGATGTCGCCGGGTTCTGTCTTTCTCCCAGCCTCGCTGCAACTTCACAGTCCTTCCGAAAAACGGACGGATCCGGTTGGCCAATGCCATCTGCCGAGAACACCGGACGCCTTTCGGACTCCTTCAACACCGGCTGCCAGCCCTGCATGATGTCATAGTGATAAAACTTCGCTTCGCCCGGTTCACAGACAACCAGCGAAACCCATTCGTTGTGGAATAACCGCTCAAGACCCGGATGTCTCGCGATCACCGCCTCGACACGCGTTCTCGGCGCCTCAATCACGGCCAACAATCGCATGGGCTCGTGGTAGGGCGCCGGGCCGTCCAGAACAGTCTGTGCCGGAAGCCCCAATCGAAGGTCGCCGGTGGCGCCGCTCATGACCCCGACACGCCCGACGATATTGTGGTACACCTTGCTTCCGCTTCCGTAGACCTCATTGTCCACGGTAGAAAAGTAGTGCTCCATGTTGATCCACTGCGCCACGATGAGCGGCGCCGTCATGATCGCTTCCAGCAATTTCCCGGACTCGTCCTGCCGGTAATCGTAGGAATGGAGAAAGGACCGGCCTTCCAGATTTAACGGTCGCGTCAGCTCTCGCCGGCCGATGATGAGAAGATTATTTTTGGACAGGCCCCACTCCGGACGCACTTGCGCCCAATCCACACTTCTGCGACTGGCCCTGGTGAGCGGATCTTTGCGTTTCGATGTGCTCGCCGGCCCCTCTAACGCCAGACCTCGCTCCTGCGCCGATTGCGCCCCCGCTTCCTGGAGATCATCCAACAACCGGAGAAGGTCTTTACGGTGTGTCGCCGGAACATCTTCCAAGTCGACGATCCTGACATCGTTCCTTGTCGTGTCATGTGCCGCGGCCACGAAATGCGAATCGACCGGAATCTTGATGCCGCGCCCTTCCAACACCTTGCGCACCGCCTGATTATTTGCCATGGCAGCAAAGGCCCGCGCATTCGGCAGGCCGCTGTTGCCTCCGCAGGCGCCGCAATCGAGTGCGGACTCATAGGGATTGTTGTCGGACGTGCTCCCGTGTGAACACATCACAACCAACCTTGCAAACCCGGAGGTGAACCCCATGAGACGGAGCGCCGCCTCCACGGCATAGGCCTGCTCGGATACCGAAAAACCATGCAGGGTGATGCGCTGGAGGCGGGACGACATGCCGCGCGGCGTGAGGTTCAAATCGCGCCGAAATCGTTCATACAGGGCATCCGCTTCGGAAGGAGTCAGGCCGAGACTTTTTGCCACTTCGCGAGTCTTCTGTTCGTCCTGGGTTTCCATCGCCCCAAGGCGGATGGCCTCAATCAAAGTCGGCGTGATGTCGGAGCCCAGCGCGGGAAATTCCCGCCGCAGCGCAGCACGGATGGCCGCGCGCTGCTCCACAGCGACCATCTCTTCCGCCTCGTCTCTGGTCAGCTTGTCGATGGTGAGGGTCGTCGCCAAAGGCGGCAGCCAGAGCCCTTTGAACCAGGAACTCATGCGTTGGTACCACAGGGGAAACAGCGTCTTACCGAAAAACGGGACGCTGAAGAACCAGCCCAGGGCTTCGACCATGACGTACGGCGTGATGACGTTTTCTTTCAGGTCGTGCAGGAGCGTGTGGCCGGCATGACTGAGACGCGCAAATAGTCGATGCCGACTTGCCGCCGCCCCATGGTAGCTGCGCGGGATTTCACGGATATGATTCTTGGGTTTTAGCAACACCGGAGCATGGGTGACCGGATGCTCTTCACCAAACGCCTGATACTTCACCGGAATACCGAAAAACCCTGCCACGCCCAGAGTTTCGTACCCTCCGAGTTGCTCGAGATGACGTCGAAAAATCTCTGATCGCACATCGATGCAAAAGACCATCTGGGCCAGCGGTCGCGAGCCTCCCGCAGGAGGGGCCTGACCATCCGTAACCCGCAACTGGTTCGCGACGCCGGTCAATTGTGCGACCACATCGCGGCGATGGCGGGCTTCCAGTGCTTCCAACCAGCGATGGTTGTGTTGCGCGGGCGGAAACCCGTCCAGCCAGGTCAACACCGTGAGCACGTCTGATGGCGCCGTCTGACTGATAAGTTCGGGGTCGACGCCCATGGCAGTCGCCAGTGCAAGCAACCGCCTCGCATCGCGTTGCATGATTTCTGCGGCACGCCATTCGGCGGTTTGTTCGTACACCTGCCGGCCGATCTCGTTCCACTCTGCCGGCTGAGCGGTCCGATGAAGACGACTCCATGCTTGTATCTCTCTCTCGGCAGACGCAGGCAATCGGCCTGCCACCAGTTGACGCCTCAGCCAGTGCGCATGGGGAGCCTGGTCGATGTAGCTGCGAATCGCATCGTAGTGCCCCGGAAGATCTAACAAGCCGCGGCATCGTAACGCGACCAATTCACGTTCGTAGAACAATCGCACCGCGAGATATTTCACCAGATCGATCGGATACCGCGCCTGCCAGGGATGATGCTGTTCTTCGGCTCGCCACTTGATATACCCCGTCCAACCTGGAAGCGCGGCCAGGTGCAACGCAAAATAGGACTCCCAGGAAGACTTAGGAATTCCCAAATCCGCCAGGCACTGCAAGACCGCTTCTTCCGGCCGCTCGCCCAAGGCATCGATCTTGGTTGCGGCATCATGGATCCCGAGCAGCCGCAGGCCGGCATCATATCGGGCCAGCCGCTTCCAGGCGCGGTAAAACGTCTGCTCCCGTTCCGGCATGACCCAGGAGGCTTCGCCTTCATCCAGGAATACGCCGCACCACTTGATCATCTGCTCATCGATGTCCGCCGCGGCGGACGTACCCAGTGTCCGGTCGCACCAAGTCGAGAGCGTTTCGTGAGCCAATACATCCACGGCCTCCCACGGAACGAGCGGCTCCTCCACTCGAGTACGCGCCTGCGCGAGAGACGTGGTGAGCCAGGCGGTGAGCTCCTCCAGCGATTTCTCTGCCGCCGCATCAGCACCGGACTGTGCCGTCGCAGGATCGTCCAGCCCTTGCACCATGGAATACCGGAGCAAGTCCAGATGTGATAACTCCCGTCCCGCAAACATGACTCGCCGGTCGCTGGCGAGGGGAGCCAACACGTGAGCGATATCCTCCTGACTAATACGACCTTGTGCAAAGTAGCGGCGATAGAGAGCGCCGGCTAGATAGCCTTTTCCGCCGAGCAGTTGCTCCCCCCGCTTGACTGCTTGATCGAAGGGAAGATGCTCCAGACCATGGAGCGGGTTGTGATGGATAAACGTGCGCATGGGCCAGTAGGCGGCGATTGCCTCGCCTGCCAGTTCCACATGGGACCGCAGCTCCATCCGCTGGGCATCTGTGAAGGCGCGTTGTTCGAGTGCCATCCAATAACTCCGTGTACGGCTGCCCGCCCGGCCCGACTAGCGGCGAAAAGCCGTTCGACCGATCATGCGCATCAGGTCCTCGACATAGAGACCGTTGAGAAAGGTCACATAGGCGCGCGCGCGTAGGGTTTCGATCCAGGCCGGCATGAGAAGCTTAACCCCTTTGGCCTTGCCGTAGATCATTCCCCAGGCGGCGATGATCAACAGCACCACGCATCCCACCACGAGATCAAAGAACGAGCGATTCCATTCCGCAGCGCGCATGAACGCCGCCGCCGTCTCATGTCCGGGGTAGAGAAAATGCGTGAACGCCTCGCCCGCCCACAGATACGTAAGTCCGATCACCGCGAGCGCCCCAAGCATCGTTAACGACACGGTCCATGAAGCGCCGGTGTGCAGACGATACAGCGTAAACATCGCCTGCGAGGTTGTGACCCACCCGAAGAAGAGAAAGATCACCGCGCCCTGGGCATCCTGGAGGGGAATACTGACGACACCATGCCCGACGAGCAGGATCACCAGCGGTAACACCAATGTCGCCGCCAGTCCGGTCGTCCACGTCATTGGCGAGAATGCGCCGGCCTCATCCACCTTCGCGGCCGGCGGCAATTTGAACTCCGTCCGCGCCTTATGGATGACCGACCCTGAATTGAGAAACAGGGTCGCCTTGAAGAGGCCGTGCGCGCACAGATGGAACACGGCCAGAGCGAAGGCGCCCAATCCGCACTCCATGACCATATAGCCCATCTGTCCCATCGTGGAGTAGACGAGGCGGCGCTTCACGCTGGTCTGCGTCAACATCGCAGTGGCGCCGATCAAGGCCGTTACGCCGCCGATGACAAACAATAGGTGCAGCGTCGTCGGGGCGAAACTGAACAGGGGCGCCAGTCGGTTCACGAGAAAGCCGCCCGCATTCACGATCCCCGCGTGCATCAAGGCTGAAACCGGCGTCGGCGCTTCGATCGTGCCGATCAGCCAGACATGAAACGGGAATTGCGCCGATTTCGTCATGACCGACAGGATCAACAGCAGGGTGGCGATTAAGGGTACGTTCAGTCCGGCCTGCAGGCCGCTGACCTCGGCTGAGGGCGTTGAAGCGTTCTGCAATCGCGCGAACAGATCCGTCAGATCCAATGTGCCATAGGCCCTGTAGAGCAGCACCAGCGCCACGGCAAATGCCGCATCGCCCAGCCCCTGTGTCCAGAAGGTCTTCCGTCCCGCCTCCCTGGCGGCGCGGCTTGCCGGGTTACAGACCAACAGCGACGAAAGCAGCCAGGTCACCAGGTGCCAGCACAGGAACATCCAGAGGAGATTCCCGCTACTGACGAGACTTAGCAGCACGGACGTGAGGGCGCCCAGGAACGCAAAATATCTGACATAGCCCGCATCGCCGACCATGTAACGCTCGGAGTACACATGAATGATCAGGCTCACGCAACTGATGAGGACCATCATCACCGCCGCCAAGCGATCGACCAGGATCGTATAGGCGAATGGTCCTGAAGGTGCGCCAAGGATCGTCAGACGGATCGGCTCGCCGTAGAACACGATCACAAACGTCGCCACCGAGGTGAGCGCCGCACACCATAACGCTCCGATCCCGATGCGTGAAATGCGTTCTCCCAGTTCTCGCCAGAATAGACCGATGAAGAGCGTGCCCAACAGGGGCGCAAATATCGTCAGCAGGGGAACAATCGCTTCCATCACACGAACATCTCCGACAGTCACGTAGGTTGTGCAGGGGCACCAGCAAGAACAAGGCCCGGGGAGCAAATACCTCTAAAAAGCGGTGAAATGCAAGAAACCACGGAATCAGCCTCTCACCGGGTAGCTGCAAAACGAGCTGTCGCCCTGAAAGCGCCGTGCATCGATGCACAGCCGTGCATATGCGCACGACGTGCGTACTGAAATCAAGGAAGGGAAGGAACGTCGTGCTGAACGAAGAGTCCATACCCCATCAATGAAGGAGGGACCGTACAGAGCAACGCGCGAGCGGTCCATGCGGGATGAGATGAGAGTCCCCGGAGGCAGCTCGTCACCTGGCTGCCCGGCAGAGTCTTACTGAGCAATTGATTGACGGCATTGTAGGCGAAGCTGATGGTCTCGTTCTTGGGCGTGATTCTCGTGAGCAGGTTGTCGTTGCCGTCGTATCTGGTATGACAACGAACAGACGGAGTCGCCCGCTTGCGCGGAACCGTCACAGCGCGTACAGACGTGTGATCGGGTTCGGGGCAAGCGAGGTGGCAACGGGAGCGCGGGGACCACGTCGCTTGGGGCCGGTCGCGTATGCCTATGGGCTGCGAGCCCGCGATCGTATCTGACCGCCCCTGCGGCCCACCCGATTGGCCTACGAGGCCGGAGAGGTAGTTGCCGAGTGGCGCCCCACACCGTCGCCTGCGCTCACACGGAAAGGAGGACGTATGCCCCAGTTTATTGGGCTGGATATTCATAAAACCGTCGTGGCGGTGTGTGTACTGGATGCACACGGCACCGTCTGTACGCGACTCCGCTTTCCCCTCACCCGCGCAACTCTGACTGCCTGGGCGCGCCAGCTGACCGCCGAGGATGCGGTGGCACTGGAAGCGACCACCAATACCTGGGCCGTGGTGGCACTGCTGCAGCAGACCCCGGCGCGACTCGTCGTGAGCAACCCGCTGCGCACGCGGGCGATTGCCACGGCCAAGATCAAAACGGATCGAGTAGATGCCGAGGTCTTGGCGCAACTGCTGCGCTGCGACTATCTGCCGCCGGTGTGGATTCCCGATGCGGCGACCTTGGCGGCTCGACGACTCACTACCCGCCGCAGTGTGCTCGTGGCGGAACGGACCCGACTCAAAAATCGCCTACATAGCGTGCTGCACCAGCTGTTGCTGCCCTGTCCCGTGGCCGATCTCTTTTCCCGCACCGGCCTCGCCTGGCTGGCCACGGTCGAGGTGCCGGCGGCGGAGCGGGCCGCCGTGGACGCCGATTGCCGCCTGCTCACGGCGATCGACCAGGAACTGGTGGCCTTGGAGCAGACGCAGGTCGTCGACGCGGCTGCCGACCCCCGCATCCGACTCTTGCTCACGCTGCCCGGCCTCGATGTCGCGGTCGCCACGGCCCTGCTGGCCGCCATTGGCGAGGTGAGTCGGTTTCCCACTCCCGCTCGATTGGCGGCCTATCTGGGCCTCGTTCCCTCGGTCCGTCAGTCTGCCCAGCACTGTTACACTGGCCACATCACGAAACAAGGCGCCAGCCATGTACGGTGGCTATTGGTCCAGGCGGCCCAACACCTGGATCGCCATCCCGGCCCGCTTGGCGCCTTTGTGCGCAAGCTCCTGCGCCGCAAAAATCGGAATATCGCTATCGTGGCCGCCGCCCGCAAGCTCGTCACCCTCGCCTGGCACGTGCTCCGCACCGGTGCACCCTATCGCTATGCGATGCCCCGTGTCACCCAGGAGAAGCTCGCCCGCCTCCGGCGACGCGCCACCGGCGTACGCCGACGCAGTGGCCCCTCGGCGGGCACCCCCCGCACAGCGACGTATGGCACTGGTCAGCGGACTCGGGGCATCCCGGCGCTGGCAACGGTCTATCAACAGGAAGGGCTGCCCGCGCCCGGTCCGGCTCCCGCGGCGGAGACACGGGTGGTGGCCCTCGACCAGGCCGTCCACCAGTTCGTCACGAGTCTCCACAGTGTGCAGCGTCAACCTCGGTCTGCCCGGTTCACCGCCGAGACATCCGTCGAACGCCACTCGCGCCAGGTGGACAAACCCAAACCAGGTTGACATTGTCAGAGGTAGGTCAACGTGGTCGTCCGGTTCAGTGGATCGGTCGTGGTGAGCAGCCGGCCCAGCGCGTCATAGGTAGAGGTGGTGGTCTGATTCAGCGCGTCCTGGGTCGTGAGCAAGAGGCCCTGCGGGTTGTAGGTGAACGTGGTCACCTGGTTCAGGGCGTCGGTGATCGTCAGCGGATTGCCCTTGGCATCATACGCAATCTGCGTGAGGGTGCCTTTGGGGTCGCGGATGCTGGTCACCTGGTTGAAGGTCGGATGCTTTGAGGAGGGTTGCCTTGATCCTTTTTCAAGCGGTGGGACTCATAGCAGGTTACTTCATCGACGTGCCCACTGCCATCTATGGAGATCTGAGGCGTGCTCGGCACGATTGCCGGAGCCGGATAAGTCAAGAGTTTACGGTGCGCAGAAGGCTCACCGCTTTTAGCAGAATCCATCTTAGTAACATCAACATCCGTAACGTCCATTGGCTTGCCCATCAATTCCCGTACCTTCTCTTCAGTATCTCCTATTTTCACCTTCTCGCACGCCTGAATCATTCTCCGGTGCTCCATAGATTGACCATCACAGCTGACGCTCAGAAGCAACCCGAGTAGCAGCAAGTAGAAACCTCTTCCTTGCGACCACCTCTTTTTCATAACATTTACCTTCACCTATGTGCTCATTTACAAGAGTTTACCGGATCCAGCGGGCAGGAAATATGCTTTCGTTTAGCAAAGAAAGCGCGAAGCTGATCTCCAAAATTCTGGCTTGGATTCGCTGTCGCAAAAAATTGTGCGCCGAGCGCATTCGAATAGAAATCCTGTGGATCAAAGGCACCACCGGAATTGGGGTCAGGTCTTGCTATCAAACACTGCTTCACCAAAACTGCACCTGAAACGTGTTCCGACACACCAGCGCACAGCCCAATTGATCAGCCGGCGATACCACCGGTGCGGCAGGCATGTTCCTCTTCCGCCCTTACCCACAGCCTGTATGCACTTCCGCCTGAACCAGTGTGGTGGGTTCCTGAGCGAGATGTGCTTTGGCCTTCTCAAGTTGCGAGACTGCACGGGGGAAGGGTGCGATGCGAATAGCTTGTTCCCACTGCACAATCGCGTCGCGATAGCGCCCCTTGCACATCAGAAACGCAGCATACTCACCATAGGCGTAGGCATTCTTCGGATTGAGGCCGATGCCCTCCTTCAGCAGCTTCTCCTGTAAGGCAGCGTTCCCCTCGACTTTCGTCACACTGGTCCGATGCCCCACGACGAGCATCGAATGGTGTGGAAGTGTCGCCGCATGTTGCGCGCCATCGAATGCCTGATTGGCCTCAGCCACCTGACCTTGCTTCTCATGCCAGATGCCTTCGAAATACGGCGGATAAAAGCTGTCGGGGTCGAGTGCTTTCGCGGTGGCGATGTGACGTGCCGCTTCCTCAAACTCTCTTTTCACGATCAGCACCCGCGCCAACTGCGCATGGGCCGCTCCAAGGTTGGGATCCAACGCGACTGCCTGCTGGGCATGGCCGAGCGCTTGCTGGACCGTATCCCCTGAAAACGTGTTGAGGTCATACCAATCGCCGATGGTGTAGCCTCCGATCAGGGTACCGAGGGACACAGCCACATATATGAACGCTTCATTGCGGTTCTGGTCGGCGGCCTGGTTGATTTTGGTATAGGCCTCCTGCAGTTGCGTGCGATCAAACACATGCGCTTCCATCTGATAATAGGCTTGCCGCGCGAGATCCCGGGGCGTGGGGGTTCCCGCGGATGGCCGGTCGTGATTCGTGACGGTATAAGACCAGGCCCCGAGGATGACAAGACTGCACCCGAGTACCCAGGCTAACGATTTCAGCACCATGGCCATCCCCCACCCTTTCCATGCATTCTTCTTGAGTCAGAAGATCGCGACAACTCGCTCTTGGATCTTTCCATGAGCGTACCTTCGCAGCAAGCATTGGGTGAAAAGATGGCGTGGTGGCGGTACCGGTCGATGCAAGCAAGGAGAGCGATCCGGTGGAGCAGAGTCTAAGCGGCAGCAGGAAACCCTAAGGGAGCGGGAAAACGAGGTCACTTGGTTCAGCGCGTCGGTGATCGTGAACATATTCTTGGCATGGTAGGCGAATAGCATGTAGTCTCCTTTGGGCGTCTGTCGTGTGACGAGAAGGAACGGTTACCACTGGATGCATATCTGTCGACAGATTCTCACAAGAGCCGGCAATCTACGACAAACAGTCATGACATTGTCTTGACAGCGCATCGTGATCGAGTTATCGTGCTCGTCATACGAGGTGATCCATGGCGGTCCGTACCCTCCGTACTGAAAAACTCGATCTCCGGGTAAGCTCCTCAGCCAAACGTATGCTGGAAGCTGCCGCCTCGGTTTCCAATCGTTCGCTGAGCGCATTTGTCCTTGAGAGTGCGCTGGCTCGTGCCGATGAAGCCTTGGCAGATCGTCGAGCATTTCCCTTGAGCAAAGCGAAATGGAGCGACTTTTTGGCGGCACTTGATGCGTCCCCCCGCCCTCTCCCTCGGATGCAGCATCTCCTTACGGAGCCAGGCTTTTTTGACGCTGCATCGGTGGCCAACTCCAAAGCAAAACGTTGAAGAGACGTATCGAGAAACTTCAACCGCATCATGCCGTTGACGCATTCGACTGCGGGCGGGAAGCCCTCAATCTTTTTCTCCGGAAGCACGCATTGCAGAATCAACGCACCGGAGGCTCACAGACCTATGTAGGAACGGCCGACGACACAGTGATCGGCTACTACGCTCTGGCTGTGAGCTCAGTCGAACAAGAACATGCCCCAGCGCGAGTAAAGAAAGGAATGGCGAGGCACTCCATTCCCCTCATGTTACTGGCAAGGTTGGCCGTCGATCTCCACTGGCAACAACAAGGAGTCGGTGCCGCGCTACTGAAGGATGCGACCCTGCGAACACTTCAGGCTGCCGATATTGCCGGGATTCGTGCCCTGGTGGTCCACGCTCAAGATGAAGAGGCCAGAACGTTTTACGAGCGCTTCGATTTTCTCCCTTCACCCAGCGATCCGCTCCACCTATTCATTCTTCTCAAAGATCTTCGGAAATTGCTTTCGTAATGTGTTCGAACATCGGGCGCATGTGAATCGCCGCCCCTGCGGACCGAAGATTGGCGACATGCGCCCAAGCCCTCACCTCCCCTGCCGTCTCTGGCCCTGCACCCTTCAGAGCGCTTCTTGATGTGTTTCGCGCCCTGTGATAGCGTCTACTTAGAAGCCTATGCGTTCCATGCACAACAGACTCCTCCGACTCGACCACATGCTACGTGCATGGGCAGTCCTGTGGCTATTGGCCTTGCCGCTGTTCCATATCCATCCCGAGACGGATCCCCATCATGGCGAAGCCGGTCACATCCACGCCGCTGCCGTGCACACGGTTTTTTCGGCCGACCTTGAGGGGGAATTCAGGGACCATCGCGAGTCCCATCACCATGCGCCGGACACAGAATCGGGGCAGGGCCTCTCAGTGGAAGGCCCGCACGCCTGGAACGCTGATCCCGAACTAAGCTTCTCGCTGCTGAACGACGCCACCGACCGCAAGCTCGTAAAGCCCCTGCTCACGCATCTCCTATTCGTCGCCCAACACTTTCTCCCCCTGCCTGAACGCCGTGAACCGGCGGTGGACCAGGGCGATTCAACCGTTGCCTTCCCCCTTCTTGCTGCTGGCATTCCTGCGCGCGCGCCGCCCGCTCCCCTCTTCGGCTAACGTCCGTACGTCCCGACACCCATAGCCTGCTCGCACTCGCGCACCGGTTCAGGGCTCTCCTGTTGATCGGTGTGGCCCGATTGCGAACGGAGGAGGCTCCCGATGATTGCTCGTCTCGTCATGTCCGTTGTCTGCATGAGCCTGGCTACCGTCTCCTTCACAGGCGGTCACGAGGCCCGGGCTGAAACGCCTCGCAGCGCCGCCTATTCCTTACCGGATATTCTCGGTCTGGCGGTCCAGCACAATCCTACCTTGGCCGGTGCCGAGGGGATGGTCAAACAAAGCCAGGGCCAACAGATTGCGGCCGGCGCCTATCCGAACCCCTCCATCACCGGCATTGCCGGTCGCGGTGCGATTCGCGACCCGAGTACCGGGACACACGTCACCGAGCGGACGTTCACCGTGGAACAGCCGCTGGAATGGACCGCCAAGCGACAGGCCCGCCAGGAAGCGGCCGATGCCGGAGTGGCCGGTGCGAATGCCGCATTGGAAGAAACCCGCCTCACAGTACTTGCCGATGTGAAGGTGGCGTTCTATCACCTGCTTTTCGCCCAGCGTGATGTCGAACTCGCCGCACAAAACGTCACCAGCGTGGAGGAAGTCCAGCGGACGGTACACGCGCGCGTGGCGGCCGGAGAAGCCACCTCCTTCGACAGCATGAAAGCCGGTGTCGAGGTACAGAAGGCCAAGAAGGAAGTCGCCCGGGCGAACAGCACGCTCTTGGTGGCCAAGGCCCGCTTGAATACGCTGACCGCCGGGTCGCTCGGAAAAGATTTTTCGATCCAGGGGGATTTTCAGGCTCCGAAACAGGGCATGAGTGCAGACGTGCCGGCAGGACAGGCCCTGGAACAACATCCGGCCGTTCGCCGCCTCAGCAAATTGGCGGAACAAGCGGAACATACGGTGCGTTTCGAACGCGAAGCTCGAGTGCCCAACATCAGCGTCGTGGGAAGCTATCACCGGGAAGCGGGCGACGAATCGCTCACCGCCGGGCTCAGCGTGCCGTTGCCGCTCTGGTATCGGCGGCAGGGCGAAATTCAATCCGCCCTCGGGGCACAGCTCCGTGCCGACGCAGAACGCCGGCGCGCGCAGAATGAGTTGGAACAGGCCATCACTCAACATGCGCAGGAGGTCCGCACGGCGCAGGATCAGCTCCAGGTGTTTGAAACCGGTCTGTTGAAACAGGCCGAACAAACCTTGACCGTAGCCCGTACCAGCTTTCGCCACGGCGCCGCCAGTTTGTTGGATGTGTTAGATGCTCAACGAGTGTACCGGCAAACCCAGCTGGAATATGCCCAGGTGCGGGCCGATCTCTCCATTGCGCTGGCCCGGTTGGAGCGGGCACTGGGAGCCTCGCTATGAGTCTCCTTGCCTGGTTCGCACCTCAGCAAGAGCCGATGATCGGACGCGGCGCAACAACCGGAATGATCCTGACCATCCTTTCCGTTCTCCCCGGATGCGGGGATCCGGGAACGGAACCGCCGAAACCGTCCACGCCCGCCGCGGTAGCGCCGCATGCAACTGTGACGCATGCGATTCACCCTCCGCCGGCAGTCCGTGAGCGTCTGCGCGCCGAGCCCGCCGCGCGACGCACCGTTCCCGAATTGGTGACCGCCCCCGGCGAGGTCGCGCTCGACTTGAAAAAGGTCGCCAAGATTACTTCCCGCATCGGCGGACAGGTCGAACAGATTCACGTGCAGTTGGGTGACCGGGTCAAGCCCGGCCAACCGCTCGCCGCCATCGGCAGCCTGCAGCTCGATCAGCTCGTGGAAGAATATCTCGTCGGGAAGGCCCAGGCCGACGTGGCGGAAAACAGTCTCCGGCGCACCGAAAAACTGCGCACGGACGACATCGTGCCGGAACGAAAACTCATTGAAGACAAGGGGCACTACCTGGAGACGAAGGCACGCTACCAGCACGTCCGCGAAAAGCTGTTGGCCATGGGCATCTCGAAAGCCGAACTGGCCGGACTCGAACGCGGCGGACATGAAGAAGGCCATCACTATACGCTGACGTCTCCGATCGCCGGGACGGTGGTGGCCCAGAATGCGGTGCGCGGACAGGGGGTCACACCCGGAGCCGAGCTCTTCGAAGTCGTCGATACCAGCCGCGTCTGGGTCATTGCCAATCTCCCCATCGAACAGGCTCGCAAATTCAGAGAGGGCGACCTGGGCACGATCACGCCGAAAGGCGGCGACGTCATCACGGCCCCGCTGACCTATCTGGCGCCGGTCGCCGACGAGACCACGCGCACGATCCACGTTCGCTTCGAGGTGGAGAACCGGCAGGGACAACTGAAGCCGCACGAATATGTGGAAGTGGCCCTCACCCTCTCAGGCGCGCCCGCGGTGGCGGTTCCTGTGTCGGCTCTGACCACCATCGATAAGACGCGAGGGGTTTTCCTCGAAAGCCAAGACGGATACACGTTCTCACCGATCGACGCGGGACATGAAAGCGGCGGCTGGGTCGAGATTCGAACTGGTGTGAAAGAAGGCATCCCGGTCGTGACGGAAGGCGTGTTCGATCTGAAAAACGTGCTGCTGAAAGAACAGATCGGATCGGGCGACTGAGGACCCCATGGACCACCTGCTGACATTTTCGCTCCGCTATCGATTTTTTACCCTGGTGGCGATCGCCGTCGTCATGGCCACAGGCATCTGGTCTTTTACGAACCTCACCATCGACGCCGTCCCCGACCTCACACCAGTGCAGGTGCAAGTGCTCACCCGCGCTCCGGCCTTGGGTCCGGTGGAAGTCGAACAGTTCGTGACGTTCCCTATCGAGGCGTCCTTGAACGGGTTGCCGGCCTTGCGGGAGCTGCGCTCCGTGTCGCGCTACGGACTCTCCGCCGTGACGGCGATCTTCGACGACCACACCGACATCTATCGGGCCAGACAGTTCGTGACCGAACGGCTGGCGCAGGCCATGGAACGCATCCCCGCCGAATATGGACGACCGGTCATGGGCCCGCTGACCACCGGGCTGGGCGAAGTGTATCAATTCACGGTCAAAGGCCCGGGCTACAGCCCCATGGCCTTGAGAACGCTGTTGCAGTGGGACATCGGGATGAAATTGCGCGCCGTGCCCGGCGTGGTCGAGGTCAACATCTGGGGAGGCGAACCGCAACAGTTCCACGTGATCGTGGATCCGTCAAAGCTGCTTTCCTTCAAGTTGACCATGAAGCAGATCTTCGACGCGCTGCAACGGAACAATGCCATCGCCGGCGGCGGCTACATCGAACATCAGCGTGAGCAACTGCTCATTCGAGGGGAAGCGCTCGCCACGCAGGTGAGCGACCTGGCCCGGATCGTTGTAGCCCACGGTTCGGGCGGCGTGCCGGTCTACATCGCCGACCTGGCCGAGGTGAAAGAAGGGTCAGGGCTCCGCATCGGCGCCGCCACCGCCATGGGCGAGGGCGAGACGGTCATCGGAATGGTGCAGATGCTCGCGGGTGAAAACGCGCAGCAGGTCGTGACCCGCGTGAAGGCGCGCGTGCAGGAAATCCAGGCGACCCTGCCCTCCGGCGTCACCATCGAACCCTACTACGATCGCACGATTTTTGTGTCCAAGGTCATGACGACCGTGCGCAACAACCTGCTCGAAGGCGGCTTGCTCGTCATCGCCGTGCTGTTTCTCTTTCTCGGCGACCTGCGAGCCGGCCTGATCGTCGCCTCGGCCATCCCGCTCGCCATGCTGATCGCCTTCACCGGCATGATGCAGGCCGGACTCTCGGGCAACTTGATGAGCCTGGGCGCCATCGACTTCGGCCTCTTGGTCGATGGCTCCGTGGTCATGATCGACAACATCCTGCGCCGATTGGCCGACAAGCCGGCACGCACCCAGGAAGAGCGACTCGCGACCGTGCTGGCGGCCGGGCGGGAAGTCCTGCGTCCCATGACTCTGGCCGTGAGCATCATCATTCTGGTGTATGTACCGATCCTGGCGCTCACCGGCATCGAGGGCAAGATGTTCCGTCCCATGGCGTTCACGGTGATTATGGCCCTGGCCGGTTCCCTGCTCCTCGCAGTCACCGTCACGCCCCTGCTGTCGTTCTGGTTTGTACGGACCGGGACCGACCAGGAGGAAACCCGGGTCATTCGGGCCCTCAGAAGCTTCTACGCCCCTTGGGTCAGGGGAGCGGTCGCACGACCGGTCTGGCCGGTGGCGCTTGCGGTGGGTCTGTTTGCCATCAGCCTGGGGGCCGCCACGAGACTCGGCGTCGAGTTTGTACCGCGACTGGAAGAAGGTGACCTCGCCGTGCAAGTGTGGCGGTTGCCCAGTATCTCGCTGACCGAATCAGTGGCCACCGCACTCGAGATCGAGCGGGTGCTCCGTCGCTTTCCCGAAGTCACTCAAGTCGTCACCCGCACCGGCAGCCCCGAAGTGGCGACGGATGTGATGGGGGTCGAGATGTCGGACGTCTTCGTCATTCTCAAACCGCAACGCGACTGGGTCAGCGCCGACAACCGCAACGCCCTGATCGAGGCCATGAAGCGGCGCATCGAGGAACAGGTGCCCGGAGTCGGCCTCGGATTCACCCAGCCGATCGAAATGCGGTTCAACGAATTGATCGCCGGCGTGCGATCGGATCTGGCCGTGAAGATTTTCGGCCCCGACCTGGATGTCCTCAAACAGCAGGCCGAACGCACGGCGCGCGCACTTCAAAACGTGCCGGGCGCGGCAGACGTCAAGGTCGAACAGGTCGCGGGGCTCCCGCTGCTCCGTGTCATCGTCGATCGTGCAGAAATCGCCCGGTATGGGCTCACCGCCGACGAAGTGCTCACGCTCATTCAATCGACCCGGGTGGGAACGGTCGTCGGCACTGTCGTACAGGGCTCCCGTCGATTCGAGCTGGTCGTGCGGTTGGCCGACCGGGTGTCGCAGGATCCAGCGTCCTTGGGCCGACTGCTGATCCCGACCATGCACGGAGAACTCGTACCTCTCTCGCGTGTGACCAGCATCACCATTGATTCAGGCCCGGCGCAGGTCAGCCGGGAGCATGTGCAACGACGCATCGTAGTGGAATGCAATATTCGAGGTCGGGACCTGGGTGGGTTTGTGGCTGACGCCCAGCAAGCCGTCGCCCGGGCCGTCACGCTCCCCGCCGGTTACGAAATGACCTGGGGCGGGCAATTCGAACACCTGCAGGAGGCCGCTCGCCGGTTGACCATGGTCGTGCCGGTCACGCTGCTGCTGATCCTCGGCATGCTGTCGGTGATCTTCGGCGCGATGCGGCCGGCCCTGCTGATTTTCCTGAATGTGCCCCTGGCCTTGTCCGGCGGCATCCTGGCGCTGTGGCTCCGGGGATTGCCGCTGAGCATCTCCGCCATCATTGGCTTTATCGCGCTGTTCGGCATTGCCGTCCTCAACGCGGTCGTCCTCGCGAGCCATATCCGCCGGCTGGAGGCGGACGGCGCCTCCACCGGCGAAGCGGTTGTGCAAGGGGCCATGGATCGCCTGAGGCCGGTACTCATGACTGCGCTCGTCGCAAGCCTGGGATTTCTCCCCATGGCCTTGGCGACCAGCATGGGCGCGGAGGTCCAACGGCCGCTGGCCACGGTGGTGATCGGCGGCCTTCTGACGTCGACGGCCCTGACATTGCTGGTTATTCCGGCGCTCTATCCCTACTTTGTGCGCGGCGAGACCACGGGGCCGCCGCCCGCGGCCGGAGGGGCAGGAATCACCGAGTCCGGCTTGTAACCTATTGGCCCATCAAGGCGGGGCGGGGCAGGTTCGAATCCGGGCCGAGCCGTTTCCGACTCTTTTCTGGACAGACTTTCATCCCGGCGGTAAGCTTCCTCTACGAGTCGAATTGTCTGCAACCGAGCCCGAATACTGCGAAATCGTTCCATCACACGCAGAACCGGTGCCCATCCTGAGGAGTAGTTATGGCGACCATCATGGTGATCGACGACGAACCATCCATCCGCGGCCTCCTGCGGGAGGTCCTGGAACGATCAGGACACAAGGTCGTCGAAGCGAAAGATGGGCGGGAAGCGTTGGATCTCTATCAGAAACATAAAGCCGACCTGCTGATCATGGACCTGCTCATGCCGGAGGTCGATGGACTGGAAGCCACGCTGCAGCTGACCCGCGAATACATGGACACGAAAATCATCGCGATGACCGGCGCCCAAGGGGACCGGAACTTTTTGGATATCGCGAAACTCTTCGGCGCCCACCGGACCTTCGAAAAGCCCTTCGACTTGAAGGAAATGCTGAACGCCGTGGAAGCGGAACTGGCCCAGAAATAATCCGCACTCCGCTCTGCGCCCCCGGCCTTTCCCGGAGCGCCATTCACGAAGGAAATTCTGCTGGAAACCCCACCGCTGCTTCTGCAAGAATCGGCCGGTGCAGCGGACAGCCACCCCCAATCACCCGTGTTTCTAACCCCCACTCGCGCATGGCGTCTCTGGTGTGCCTGGAGCATGCTGATCGTGCTCGTCGGCATCCTTCCGCTGCATAACTTCGTCGGCCATGCGCATTGGCAATACATTCGCTGGGTGCCCACGCCGGACCAATTGAGCTCTCCGTCCGTGCTGTTGGATCTCGGCATCGATGCGGTGGCCAACATCATGCTCTTTGTGCCCTTCGGGCTGCTCTATACCCTGCGCGGATTGGGCGGCAAATCCTTCTCGCCGGGCCTTCTGATGTTCATGGCCTTTATCCTCTCCTTCGGCATCGAGTACTACCAGGTCTATTGTCACAATCGCAGCACATCGCTGCTGGACCTGTTGGATAATGTCCTCGGCGCCTATATCGGCATGCGAGTGGGAGAGATGTATCTCAGAAAGAAAGCGGCGGAAGTGATGGAAGCCGCGACGTAACCCTACTGCCAGCCGGTCGGATCATACCCGCGCTCACGCAGACAACGATCCACATAGTTGGTAAACGCCCCGCTCGGCGGCGATCGCCTGAACAGGCCTCGCAGAAAGCCAGCCGTCGCGCCGCTTGCTGCGCCGACCATGGCCCCTCGCCCCGGATGTCCCAGAATCGCTCCGCCCACCGCACCGGCGGCCGATCCGATCGCCCCGCCCGCCACTGTGCCGGTGGCAACCTGGGCGGTTTTCCCTTCGCTGGGAGAGGCCCCGGCTTGCTCGGCCAATGTCATACAGTCTTTGATGTCCGATTCGGCCGCATCGGCGCCGACCTGTCGATAGTGATCGTTGGGGTAGAGAATCGGTTTGGGCCCCGCACAACCGGCGAGCAGCAGGCTCATGGCGCAGATGAGCATCGTTTGCTTCATGGCTCACAGGTCCTCTGTTCCAAGACACCGGGGCAACTGGGTTGACCGGCCGCATCAGCGAAAGCCTGATGCCTGCTGAGGCTTAGATCCGTCCCCCCAGATCCTTCCGCTGCAATGTTCGCATCATCACCGAATCGTTATAGGCCACTTCGCTCAAGGCATCCAGAATATGCAGGCCTTTGCTCGCCACTAATTCTTTGGCCTTGGTGTAGTTCTTCGCGCTGAAACGGGCGACGGCCGGCTGACCGTTTACGATCTGACAGGCGAGCACTTCCCCGCCGGCGACGTCCATCGTACCGCCCTCCTCCACGAGTTTCTTCGCCTGCGGCACCGTAATCTGGTGCAGCTGCGCAAATTCCTCCAACCCGCCCGTCTCCACGAGACGTCCATCCGGCATGATGCAGAGCCGTTTGAAATGAGGCGACCAGTCTTTGCGGAAGTCGATGAACTTAATATCCCCGCCCTTCGCCACCGCGCGGTCGAGGGTCCGGTAATCGAGGCCGAGATTCTTTTTCGCCAGCTTGTCTTTTAATTCCTGAGGAAGCGTTCGATAGAACACCTCTGTCGCCGCCTCGAGCAGCGGCACCGCACGCGACCGGGCCCATTGCTCCGCTTCGGCAAACTGCATCAGGTCGAGCACCCAGGTCTGTTTCGGCGTGGCGCCCGTGGCATCGATCCGACAAGCAAAGAGGCCACGCGTCAGCAACCCGCCCACTTGGGGATACACATAGACACCACCCTCCGCCAGCAGCTGCGTCATCTGCTCCAACGGCACATCGTAGCTTTCGGCCAGAATTTTCGCATGCGCTGGCAGATCTTCCGGCAACGTCATCGCGCAGGCCGTCACGTTCCCCGGCGCATCGAACTCCGAGTAATCTTCGATCACGTTATATAAAACCGGTGGTTTCGGCTTCTCGATCTTCTTCTTGATCTTAAACATAGTAAGCTCGTTCCTCGTCTCTCGTCGTTCGTCTCTCGTTCAACGCAGGTCCTGCACAATCACTCATGCCGGAGGTGATGATAGGGAGGGAGCGTCATGAGCCGCTGGTCGTCCACCGGCCCGCCGATCGTGAAATGGTACAGCGACTGGATGGAGAGGTCCTTGATGCCGACAACCTCATGCACCGGATCGTCGAAAAAGCAGCCGATCCCCGTGCCCCGCACCCCTGCGGCCTCCGCTTCCAGATAGAGCACCTGCCCGAGCAATCCTGTTTCCCAGAACAGGCGTGGATACCACCAAGCCCCGTCCTGCCGCAAGCGGCCTTCGAACTCCGCCAGCATCCCGAGCGAGAAAGCGCTGTCTCCGGCAATCGCCTGTTGGCAACTGACTTGCGCCGCCAGTCGTTGGGCATTGCCCTGCAGCAGCCAGAACAGGGGAAGATCTCCCGGGCAACCGGGCGCCGGGGTCCATTCCAATTCAGGATTCATCGACTGCTGCAGAAACGGCAGCTTGTTCGGGTCACGCGCCAGAAGATACAACCCCGCCTCCAGCCCTTCGACGCGATGCACGAACAGCATGAGGTGAATCGCCGGATCCCAGGACAAGGCATCCCACGGCATGGGCCGCTGCAATTGCGGTCGCTCCACGCGAGGCATCACCCGCTGCAGGATGTGAAAGAATGTGGCGGCTGAAATAGCGGTGCGGCCATCGAAGGAGACGGCGCTGCGGCGTTGCCTGATGATCGCGCCGGCATCGTCCGTCGTTCGTGACGCGTGAAGCGTCCCGGCCTGAACAATGGGCGCCGCGCCAAGCAGAACCGTCGGGTGCTCCAGGCTGGTCTTCCAGGAGGCCTCTGCCACCTGGTCGATGACATCCCAATGCACCCCATGTTCGCGGCTCAGCTCGTTGGCCTTCCCATGCCATGGCCCCGCAGCCACACCCGTGACAGCCGCCTCATCCAGAAACAACGGCAGCCCCTGATTCTCAAGCGATGAGCTCGCCGAGGACCCCACCTCGGCTTCACCCGGCCAGATCACCGCAAGGCAATCGGGATGTTCCGGCTCCACCCCGCTGAAATCGTCTACGCGATGAGTGCCCAATACTCTCGCGATCTGGTTCTGATCGACTCCATCCAAGAGCGCCATCTTCCACCCGAGCGTCGCCGCCGCAATACGCGCCGACCCGATC
Source organism: Nitrospira sp. (assembly GCA_024998565.1). Taxonomy (NCBI): domain Bacteria; kingdom Pseudomonadati; phylum Nitrospirota; class Nitrospiria; order Nitrospirales; family Nitrospiraceae; genus Nitrospira; species Nitrospira sp. The sequence goes on along the minus strand of JACOEM010000003.1, from coordinate 153,762 downwards.
GCGTGGCCAACATCGTGGTTGCAGTAGCGAAACGCCCGCTCGCCATACTTCCAGGCTTCCCGCCAATGGACAGAGGTGAGACCGAACAGAAACGCTCCTGCCGGAAAGGGCGCCAATAGACTCGAGCTGGCGGCAGGCGAACAGTCCGCGCGTAACTCCAGCCCATGTTCTCTCGGTGCGTAGTGATAGAGCCCCGGCTTCAGGTCGAGTCCCTCGGCCGACGGCAGCAGGACATAGCCTTCTGTCGGATGGAGATTGCCGGACGACGGATTGTTCCGCAGGGCCCACTCCGACTCCCCGGCCTTCTTCCAGGCCGACAGCCCGAGGGCCAGCTCGAAGAACCGTGAGATGGTACGGGTGGTCACCGCCTGAGGAGAAACGGCGCCTGGTTGATAGATGGCGTGGTAGGACGGCGACCGCGGTTCATCCTCCGGCTTCAACAGCGGCAACCGGACCAACTCGGCTCCGTCGAATCGCCGAAAGGGATTGGGCTGATTCGCCCAGTCCAGATAGCCCAATGACCGCGCATAACGATTGAAATAGTGCTTGGTTCGAACGTGATAGGCGATCACGCGATCGACCGGATCGGTTGAAAGCAGCTCAGTGGAAGTAGTGGAAGACGGTTGTTCAGGAGTCATGGCGGCAGTCTAACGAGGCGGAGGAAGGAAAGTAAACGCGGGCCGCCTCAACCGAGCAGGCGGGCAATACCGAAGGCCGCCGCCGCCGCAAGACCACCGACCAGCACGGTTTGGAATCCGCCGCGCCACGGCGGCACACCGGTATACCCGCTCTTGACGTAACCGAACACAAATAACGCCACGGGAGTCACCGCCACCGACCACCAGAGCGCGGTCTGGATATCGGCGAACACCATGTAGGGCACCAGCGGAATGAGCCCGCCGACCACATAGGACAGCGCAATCGTCCAGGCGCTGATCCGCGCGCGTGTGGGATCAGGCTCCTCAAGTCCCAGCTCAAACCGCATCATGAAATCGACCCACTGCGTCGGATTGGCCTGAAGTGTCTCGATCAATGGAGCGATCTGTTCATCGCGCAAACCATACCCGCGAAAAATCTCGGACACTTCTTCGGCCTCCCGTTCCGGAATATGCTGCGTCTCTCGCAACTCCCGCAGGCGCTCAGACGCGTAATGTTCCAGATCCGTCTTCGCCGCGAGATACCCGCCCAAACCCATGGCAATCGAGCCGGCCGCGATCTCGGCTAACCCGGCTGTGACCACCAGGCCGGATGAGGCCACGGCGCCGGACAGGCCGGCCGCCAACGCAAAGGGCACCGTCAACCCATCGGCCATACCGATCACGATATCGCGGACGGTCGCGGTGGCGGTGAAATGTTTTTCAATGTGAGGCGTCACGGGCATGGGCACACTCTTTCCGGGAACGCACCACCGCTTACGCTTCTTGAATGCGTACAAACTCCCGTGCGCTGCGCAAATCTTCCTGCGTGCAGAGTTTCAGCTCCAGCAAGAGATGCTCTAAGGCCGCCACCCGGGCGGCGACCTCCGGCAGCACCACATCGATCCGCTCCACGAGATCTTGTAACCGGCGGGTCATCCCGGCCTCACCGCTTTTCGTCGCGGCGCCCTTCCGTTTCTGTCCGGCCGACCGATTGCGGCCCGACTGCCGTGGCACTTTCCTTTTGGGTGGCATAGATCCCTCCTGGTTAGGGTGCTTGTGTACGCGCCTTCGTGGCGCCGGTCAAGCAAAGGATGTGGAGAAGGAGATCTCGCCGCCCAGAATAAAACCTCATGTGATCATTAAAGTTTTAAAATGGATCGATTGGTCGTCCCATGGACGCAGGTGTGTTGGTCAGGCGGTTCGAAGCTGCTGCGAATCCCCTATCCTTCACCTCTGAAACGGCTAAAACGCAACAGGAGCCAATCGAATGGAATATAGCTTAACTTATTACTTGAGGTTAGCACGGTGCGGCAGGCTGGGGGACTGGGCCCTGCCCCAATGGTCGGACAGACTCCGGTTTCATGAGAACGATGAGTTGGAGGGGAATATCTGGAACAGGGTCCGCATCCGCCGACGAGCCGTCTCAAACGTGGAGCGCATCGCCGGCGGTGAGATCGCGTCTCTGCCTGAAGTCAGGCGGCCATCGCGACGGGACTGAACAGTTTCACCGTCTCCTGCAGTTGCTCCTGCGCCTCGTTCAGTAATGCCGGCCACTGACTGACATCGAATCGGGTGGACTGCAATGCGGCCGCATGAAACGACAACTCCTTCGGAGCAACGGAGGGATGCAATTCATTGTGGTCGGCAACCACCCCGGCGAGGTGCACGATCGAAGGGTGAAGCGCATACTCACCCGCCTCGTCAGGATAGAGCTGGTGCCGGATGGCCTGCTCGATTTGAAGCGGCATCCCCCAGGAATGAATCAACTCGGCGCCCACTTCCGTAAAATCGCACCCGAAGTTGGACTGTTCGACTTCCGCAAGCGGGCTACCCAGATTGCCCGCCTCGATGAGCGCCGATTGCGCGCGCTCGGGAATGGTCTGATACAACACCAGGTGCCCGATGTCTCGCAGCAGGCCCTCGATAAAGAACCGCTCGCTGTCATCGATCCCGCAGGCTTTGGCGATCTTGCCGGCCATCAAAGCGCAGAGCACGCTTTTACGCCAATAGGCCGACAGATCCATGATCTGCACCGTCATGCCGCTGAAGCTGCGGCCGATGGTCGTGGCCGTCACCAAATCGCGAATCGCTTGCATCCCGAGCAGGTTCACCGCCCGGGTCACCGTATCCACCTGCTTGGGAACCCCATACAGCGGGCTGTTCACAATCTTCAGGACGCGGGCGGAAATTGCCGGGTCCATCTTGAGGACCTTCGCCAAATCATCCATTGTCGAGTCCGGGTTGTCCACGACGTCGCGAACTCGATAGTAGATCTCAGGAAGGGTAAAGACGTTTGAGCAGGATTGGACGAGTTCTTGCGCCGATGCCATGATAGACGATCCTCCTTGGTGCGCGTTGCGCGTGCGCCCTGCACAGGGGGCCCCGGCTATCTTTATCGGTTGCGGCCTGTCTTTTCTGAAGGGCCAGGAGATCCCCGGTCTATACCAGGCAGGGGCCGGTTGTGATCGTCTTGTTTGGTCCCGCAAGGAGGTAGACAAGCATTGGGACATTCTGTAACTTCTGACGGCAACCGATGGCAAAAACTTCCGCTTTCACGCACATATCAACGCCAGAGCCATTCTATTTGTTCACCTCATGAGAATTGTCAGTTGGAATTGCAGTGGCGCCCTTCGCAAAAAGCTCCCACAGCTTCTCTCTCTCAATGCCGACATCTACATTGTCCAAGAATGCGAAAAGCCGGAAGGGGCCATAGACAGTGCATACAAGAGTTGGGCGAAGGGTTCATTGTGGGTTGGTAGTAACAAACACAGGGGGCTGGGGGTATTTTCAAGTAACGCGCCTCTGGTCATGCTCGACTGGGATGGCAATGGACTTGAGTCATTTGTTCCGTTCACCATCGACAACAAGATCACGGCATTGGCGGTTTGGACGCGTCACGCAAATTCGCCGACCTTCCGCTACATCGGTCAATTGTGGAAATACCTTCAGGTCCACAAGGCAAGAATTGGGGATCGCAACATGGTCATCTGCGGAGACCTCAACAGCAACGCCCGCTGGGACGTCTGGGATCGGTGGTGGAACCACAGTGATGTCGTCAGGGAGCTCTCCTCGATTGGCATAGAAAGCGTGTATCACCACCAGACCGGCGAGCAGCAGGGAAAGGAATCACAGCCCACGTTTTTTATGCACCGTAAGCTTGCTCGTCCCTATCACATCGACTATGCATTTGCTTCCGCGGATCTTCTTCGATCTTCAAAAATTTCAGTCGGCCGAGCCGATGAGTGGCTCGCATTCAGTGATCACGTGCCCATAGTGTTCGATTTCGCCTGCGACTTGTGTACGGTTCAAACCGATAAGTAGCGGTACCGCCAGACATTCGCCAGAAAATAACCAACGGAACACAAGAACGGCTCAACAATTCTCAATTTCTCTCCGCAGCCGTTCAGTCCTAGGCCGGTGCGTTGCCCGGCTTCCACTTGATGCTACAGCCGATGCTGGCTTTTTGATCGGGATTCACCGGCTTTCCGCTCAGGACGGCATCGATCGCGGCGCGGAGATCTCGGCCGGTGACCGGCCTGTTGTTGCCGGGACGTGAGTCGTCCAATTGGCCTCGATACACCAGTCGACGCTGCCGGTCGAACAGGAAAAAATCAGGCGTGCAGGCGGCCCGGTAGGCTTTTGCCACCTCCTGCGTGTCATCGCAGCAGAACGGGAAGGAGAAGGCCAGCCGCTCGGCCATTTCTTTCAAGCACGAAGGTGCGTCGTCCGGATACGACTTCGCATCATTGCTGCTGATCGCGATAAGCCCCAGTCCGGTCTCTGCATAGTCTCGCCCGATCCTGGCGATCTCCTGCTCCACGTGCACCACATAGGGGCAATGGCGGCAGATGAACATCACCAGGAACGCCGCCTTCTCATTGAACGAATCCAACCGGTAGATCTGACCATTCACCACATTACGCAATGAGAAATCAGGCGCATTCGTTCCGAGCGGGAGCATAGCCGATTCGACCGCCATCATGACCTCCTGAGGAATATGCACACACCACGATGTATCCACCCTACAATTGCGTGACTGATGATTCAAGCGTCGACAGCATTGACCTCCCTTCCCTGCCCCCAGTATTCTGCCAATGAACGCCGGACATCATTTACCGACCCAGTGAGGACTCCATGCAATTCGATGCCGCGCTGGCCGCGCAGGATACCCTACAGGAATCAGAAGCCGAACTCGGTGCCGATTGGGACCAGGCCATTGAGCTCGAACAAACCTTCTCGTCCAATGCCGGTTCCACAGCCCGCGAGGCTTATGAACAATTGCTGGCGTTGGCCGGTCGCCACCCCAAGGCACATCGCTTCCAGGCCTTCTGTATTTACATCACTTGGCAACAGGTGACGGAGGAGACCATCGCCCGTCATTTTGAAACCGGCATGACGCTCTCCGAGGCCTATCTCGCCTCACCGGAGGGGAAGGACCCGCGCCATCTGGCCTATGTGGCCGAGCTGCTTGAGTCATTTCGCGCCGGCCTCGGCCTAGACGAAGAAGACGACATCGTGGTGGAGTTTCGCAAAGACACCCCGAAGGGCGGCGACTGACCCAAGCCGTGAAGCGTGACCCGTAAAACGTGAAACGTTTCAAAAACGAGATACAAGCGACGGGAGACGAACGACGGTTCTAAGACATGGCTGAAAACGACAAACACCGCGCACGCATTTTTCTCCATCGTGGCGATCTCGTCCAGGCACGTGCCGCCTGGGAGGCAGCCGTCAAGGATGACCGGCTGACCGGGACTCAGCGCGAACTCTCGAACAGCCTCGGCAATCTCGGCAACACCTATGCCCTGGCCGGCGACTTGGAGAAGGCCGACACCTGTTACAAAGAAGTGCTGGCGATCCAACGCAGCGAACAGGACCCACACGCCATCGCCCATACACTCGTCAATCTCGGCAACCTCTACATCGGTGCCGACAAGCCGGAGAAAGCGCGTCCCTATTATCTCGAAGCGCTGGACCTCCTCAAGCCGCTCAACGACCATCGCGCCCTTGGCATCCTCTACCACAACCTGGCCATGGAAGAGGCCCGGCAGCACCAATGGGATGAGTCCGTCCGATTGTTCACGCAAGCGCTGGAGTCCCACCGGGTGGTCGGGAACGAAGAAGGCCTGGCCGGCACCTACAGTCAGCTGGGAAAGACCTTCCTCGACAGCGGCCGCACGGTAGAGGCCGAACGATGTTTCAACAATGCCTCCGAGCATTTCATCAAGCTCGGCAATCCGGCCGGCGAGGCGGCGGTCCTCCGGGAACTGGCCGAACTCTATGAACAACGACAGGATACGGTCGCGGCCATTCGTTGTGTGGAACGGCTGCACCATCTGGCGCTGGGAACCGGACGCGCGCCCGCTGACGCGGACCGCGAACGGCTCGCGCGGCTTCGCGCCGCCCGTAGCTGAACGAACAACGGTGATGGTAGAATCCCGCGTCACCAGACCAGCCAATCACGCTTCACAAGGAGCCTCATGGATATCAGCGCGTTTCGCCAAATGGTTGAGAAAAACCCGAAAGGATTCCTGGGTCGCTACGGCCTAGGCAATAAGATTTTGCAGGAAGGCGGCAGCGTCGAAGAAGCCGCGGAGCACCTCACGGTCGCCACCCAACTGGATCCGACGCATGTGGCGTCGCACCTCGCCCTCGGACGCGCCCTCGTCACACTGGGCAAGAAAGAAGAGGCCAAACCCGTCTTGAAGGCGGGTATCGACGCAGCCGTCTCCGGCCGATCCAACGGCGGAGTGGATCTGGTGCCGGAACTGCAACAACTCCTGAGGACGCTCGGATAAGCCGGTTGGAGGATCTCTATGACTCTTGACACAGCCAGACAGCGGATCGAATCCGCGATCACACAATACGGCCAGCATGCAGCCATGGCTATCGAGCTGGTCATCAATGAAGTACGCTCCGACATGGGCCGGGACGCCGTGAATGAATTGATCGACGAGTTCGACCTCGAACTGATGTACAACATCGCCCCCATGGAATCCGACTACTCGAACAGCTAAGCCAAGATGGAGCTGATCTGCACAGCCCTCGCAGGGTGCTCAAAAAGGCCATCCAACAAGGCCGCAGGCGAGGAAGACCCGGAGACGTACGTTCAGAGGTACGTTGAGGAGGATTCCGAGTCGAGAACGACGTTGGAGGTCTTTTTCAGCACCCTGCCATGCCGCTGATCTGGTGTTCCATCTCAGGCCACGGCTACGGGCACGCGGCGCAAGTGGTGCCGGTGCTCAACGCGCTGGGACGATTGGTGCCGAATCTCAGCGCCATTTTACGAACAAGCGTTCCCGCCGACTTCTTCGAACCTCGCCTCGACATTCCCTGGCAGCTCCAGGTGGGGCAGCAGGATATCGGGTGCATCCAGGACGGCCCCCTGAAGATCGATGTCTCCCGCACCTGGGCCGCCCACTCTGCGCTGCACAGCGATTGGCCGCAGAAAATTGAGGCTGAAGCCGCGCTCATCCGCAGCGCCGGACCCGCCTGTGTCCTTTCCGATATCTCCCATCTCGGCATTGCCGCCGGCGCGGCTACGGGCATTCCGACCATCGGCCTCTGCTCCTTGTCCTGGGATCTGGTCCTGGAGCCGTTCGCAGATCCCGCCCAGCGCGAACATGCGACGATTCTTCGCCAGATCCGCGAGGCCTATGCCAAAGCCACCTGCTTCCTGCGCGTGGCGCCGGCCCTTGCAATCACCGCGTTTCATCCTGTCCGGGAGATCGGCCCCATCGCGGAACCGGCCGTCCCTCAACCCGCGGCGCTCCGTAAGGCCATCGGCGCCGGGCAGTCGGAACGGGTCGTGCTGGTCGGGTTCGGCGGCATTGCCCTGCGAGCGTTTCCCTTCGAACACATGGAGGCGATGGACGGCTTTCGTTTCGTTGTGGATGGCGTCGTGCCAAATGGACTGACTCGCGTCCTATCGCTGGCCTCCCTGGGCATGACCTTTAAAGCGGTCATGGCGTCCGTAGATATGATCCTCACAAAGCCAGGGTACGGCACGATCGTCGAAGCCGTGGCGCTCGGAATCCCCGTCGTCTATGTGCGACGATACAATTTCCCCGACGAGCCGCCCCTGGTCGATCACCTGCATCAATATGGTCGCGGTGCAGAGCTCTCACTGACCGATTTTCTCCAGGGACGATGGAACGCAGCCATAGAACAAGCCTTCGCCCGCCCCCTCTCATCTACGCCGCCGCCCCTGTCCGGCGCACAGGACGCCGCGCACATTCTGAAAGACTACGTATGAGGCCGTGCCGGCTGATCGTTCGTGACACTGCCCTCGATCGCCGCTGAAGACCGTTACGCTGCCGTGAACGGCTGTGCTACGACTGCCGACGGATTCTCACATCCGATTAGTCGTTTTTCACGTAGAGTGTTATAGTGTGCCCTATTCTGATCCGGAGCATTGCGCCCGCGCCCAGGCCGACTGCATGGAAGCTGCCTCCCGACAAGCTGCATCGATGATCGACCCCAAACTCCTGGCCCGTGTGGCCAGGGGCGATCAACAGGCATTCGGCCAACTCTACGATCAATCGAGCACCCTGCTCTTTACCCTGGCGTATCGCATTTTGAGCGACCGCGATGAGGCCGCGGAGTTACTTCAGGAGGTCTACCTGGAGGTATGGCGCAAAATCGCCAAATACGATGTCGGCCGTGGAAGCCCGATTGCCTGGCTGGTGACACTCACCCGCAGTCGAGCCATCGACCGGCTCCGTGCACGAGCATCGCGCGGGCAACATGTCGTCGCCGATTCGTTCGAACATCCCCTGGTTTCGCGCACACCCGATGTCAGCCCGAATCCGTACGAAGCCCGCGAGGATACCGAGCTACGCCAGCTGATGGCGAAAGCCATCCTCGAACTGCCGCTGCCGCAACAACAGGCCATCGAGATGGCGTTTTACCAGGGCCTGACCCATACGGAGATTGCCGCCAAGCTGAACCAGCCGCTCGGGACGGTGAAGACGCGCATCAAACTGGCGATGGCCAAGCTCCGCGCGTCGTTGCAGCAGACAATGCCGCAGGGTGAGGGGGTATGACACACGAGGAACTGGAGGACGCGGTCCCCCTCTACGCGATCGGCGCCCTCGAACGCTCGGAGCGGCAGGCCATCGAAGCACACTTGTTATCGGGATGCGCGGCCTGCCATGCCGCTCTCAAGGACTATCAAACCGTGGCGTCACTGCTGCCGTTCGGACTCACCCCGGCGACACCCCCGAATACGCTCAAAGCCAAAATCATGATGGCGCCGATGCCCATCGCGGGTGCGGTGGAAACGGAGCAGGCCGGCCCGAAGTCGAGCCTGGAACCGGGCGAATGGATGAACCACCTGTTCCCGCCCATCGCGCCGGCCCGTTCGCTGCCGTTCCGCCTGGCAATGGGATTTGCTGCGACCGTATTGATTGTGGGAGGCGGGTATTTCGCGTGGTTATCCTACACGCAAACCTCTCAGCGTTCGGGCGAGATTCAGCAACTGCAAGCCGCGGTGCAACAGGAGACCGCCCGCGTGGCCGGCCTGCAGTCGGAGCTGCAACAGCGTGAACAGACCATCGGCACGCTTAAGTCGGAGATCGACCAACGGAGCACGGAGATCGCGGAACTCCGCGATCAATTGCTGCAGCGGGAAGCGGAGCTGGACGACGCGCACACCCAGCTGACCCAGAACGAATCCTCCTTGCAACGCCTGGCCAGGCAGAACGAGGAATTTGCCGGACTGTTCAAAAACCCCTCGTCAAAAGTCGTGTCGCTGGCCGGATCCGATATGGCCAAATCGGCAGGCGCCTTCCTGCTGTTCGATCCGGCAACCAAGAAAGCCTGGCTCTACGCGTACAATCTGCCGGCCTTACCGAGCGGCAAGGTGTACCAGCTCTGGGCCATCGACGACAAACCGGTGAGCGCAGGTGTCTTCGGACTCGATGCGGGCTTGAAAGCCCGTATGCTCATCAGGAATATGACCGAGTTTTCGCGAATGAAAAAATTCGCCGTGACCGTGGAACCGGACGGCGGACGCCCGGAACCGACCGGCGCGATTTATTTGATCGGGCAGATCTGACCGGCCGGTCACTCGACCTCCGCTTGCGCCTCCTCTCCCGGTGCCATTCCACATGCAGAACGTGCTAGCATGCAGGCGCCTTTTCGACTGCCGTAGCGTTCAGCCCCTGACAGGATTCATCCGACGACACAATGCTCGCCCTCGACGATCCCGATACCCGTTTCATGCAACAAGCCCTGACACTCGCGCGTTCGGCGCCGCTGATCGGTGAAGTGCCGATCGCCGCGGTACTGGTGCACGAGGGCATCGTGATCGCTCAAGCCCACAATCTCAGGGAAACCAGGCAGGACCCGACGGCTCATGCAGAAGTCATCGTGATTCAGGACGCAGCCCGGCACATGGGGAGCTGGCGACTCATCGACACGATCCTCTATGTCACGCTGGAGCCCTGCACGATGTGCATCGGCGCCATCGTGCTCGCTCGCATACCGCGGCTGGTCTTCGGCGCGACCGATCCCAAAGCCGGCGCGTGCGGATCCATCATGAATATTCCCCCTGAGCCAAGACTCAACCACCGCGTGGAGGTCGTCGGAGGAGTCTGCGCTGAAGAAAGTCAGGCGTTGCTACAGGACTTCTTTCGGCAGCTGAGAAAAGACGCAGCCCGGCGGGAGTTCACCTAACGGAACAGACCTGTACTTGAATCACACAGTCGAACCTGGCAGGCCGGCCCCTCAACGGCGAGCGCCCCGGAGACGTCATCGGCCAGCGAAACCGACTGCACTTGCCAGTTGGTATCGAAGGCCCCGGAGTCGGTCATCCGCACATGAGCGAGCGGCGACCCGTCTTCGAACAAGATTTCGAATCGATCCAAACCGAGAGACAACCCCACCCCACGCCCTTTGAGATAGGCCTCCTTCGCCGTCCAATAGCGATAGAACAGTGACAGCTGCGCACCCTGCTGAGCCTGAGTGATCTGCCGTGACTCCTCGGACGAAAAAAAACGCTGCGCGAGCTTGAGCGCATCCACGTTCGGCCTGTACACCTCGACATCCACACCGACGGCGCGCCCGGCCGCCACGGCCACCACGGCGTAGGCCCCTGAATGGGAGAGGCTGAACTGAATGTCCTGACCGGCACAGGAGCAACCGGTCAGAGCCGGCTTCCCATGGGCTCCGCTGGCGAACTCAATCTGCCCGGCTTCTCTGCCGACGTAGCGGGCCAGAATGGCACGCAGCAACCCGTGCGACAGGATGAACCGGTGACGATCCCGGTCGAAGGCAAATCGGGCCGCGCGGGCCTGTTCATCACGCGAGAGCAGAGCGGCAAGAGCGGCGCGTTGCTCCTCATGCCGGACAAGACGGCAGAACCAGACGTGCACATCCTGCCGGCTCAGAGCGGGCAACGGCGACGAATCTCTGGAGGGAATCGACAATCCGGACATGGGTTGAGACACGCGAGGCACAGACCCTGCGTTATGCCGAGGAGCGGGTCACCGGCTTCAGCATCGGGGGCGTTCGAGTCGAGCCCGTTGAGGCGGCCTGGTTCGGAGTTTCCAGGATCTTGCCTTCGTCGAGTTTTAGCACACGGTCGCCCACATGAAAATACCGGTCGTCATGGGTGACTACGATGACACCTTTTCCTCGCGCCCGCAACTCCGGCAGGAGCTCACCGTAAAACACGTCCTTGTACTGAGGATCCTGATCGGCCGCCCATTCGTCGAAGACATAGAACGGACGATCTTCCAGCATGGCCGTCACGAGGGCGAGGCGCTTCCGTTGGCCCTGTGACAGGTTGATCGTCGAATACTCGCCGTTCTGGATCGTGACCTTATGCTGGATCCGGAGCGTCTTCAACCAGCCGTCCGCCTCGCTCTCGATCAGTGCCGGATCGAGCCCCAACAGTTTCTTGAACAGGTAGAAATCGGAAAAGACCGCCGCAAAATGCTGTCGGTACCAGTCCTGGTTCGAGGGCGTGATTGCCTCGCCGTTCAGCCTGACCGTTCCCTGCTGCGGCAAATACAACCCGGTGAGTACTTTCACAAAGGTCGACTTCCCGCTTCCGTTTCCTCCGATGATAAACACCAGTTCGCCGGTCCTGATCGTCACATCCAGCGGTCCAAGGCTGAACGACCGCTCATCTTCACCTTTCGGTTCATACGAAAAAATCGCCTGCGAGAACTCCAGAGATTGCGTGCCGTGATTCACCGGGCGCTCCGCGCCACCCTCACGACCGCCTTCATCCAACGCCAGCCCCAGCGATTCGATTTTCTCCAGCGCCACTTGGCCGCGACTGAGGGTGGGCACCATCCCGAGCAGACCCCACATCGGACCGATCATGTAGAGCATCGCGAACGCATACCCTGTCAGAGACTCTCCCGACAACGACAACCATCTGGGGAAGAGCAGGAGAATAACCCCGATCAGTCCGTAGAACAGCACCTGTGTCCAGGAGTCGGTGGTGAGGTATTGCTTTGTCGTCACCAGATTGTGGTAGCGAAGCGCTTCGGCAGCTTGTCGGATATCCGACTCGACGAACGTTTCTCGACGCCCGCGATGCAACATCAGCTCCTTCATGCCTTCCGTCAGACTGCGAAAATGCTCGAAGAGCGCCCCTTTCGCATCGCGCACCGCCATCGAAGATCGGAGCACCCGGTTATACAGCTGGCGGTACCCGATCAGTCCGAACACGGCCAAAAGAACCACGCCGAGAAACGCCTGCCAGGAGAGCCAGGCAAGGTAGAGGGAACAGCCGGCAAGGATCGCGACATTGATCGCCAGGCCAGGCAACCCGTTCACCGCCCAGGCCATGGCATTCGTGTCATCCGTCAGCGTGGCCAGAATTTCATGCGCGCCACGGCGTTCCAACGTGCGATAAGGCGCCCGCACCACTTTCCAACAGAGATCCATCCCGAGCTTCAAGATGGTTTTCTGCGCGAAGGTGACGAGCAACAGTTGGGAGAGATAGTTCGACAGGACCTTCAGCACCGCCAGACCGATGAAGGCCACTGCAAACAGTTCGGACGTCGCTCCGGCGCCGTTGATGAGCTTGTTGATGACGGCGAGCAGACCCACGCTGGACAGCCCGGCCAACAGACCGGTCAGGACCATCAGCACCATCATGCTTCGGGCGTCGCGGAGCAGAAACAGGAGAAACCGATACAGTTTCATCATGGTGAGGTGACTGCTGTCCCGTTGGCCTTAACCCGGACTATTCATGAATAGTCCGGGTTAAGCGGCTCTTGAGGAAGGCCCTTTTCCCTGATCATCCGGTTTGTTCCGGAGCACCGACCAGGCTTCCTGCCAAAACGTCTTGAGATGGTGCGCCAACTCCTGCACATGCGGCGCGACAAATAACCGCCCCGAATCTTCGGCCGGCAGATAGATCGTCCGGCTCATGCCCATCGCGGATTCACCGAAGACCAACCGCGTATCATCGCTGGAATTCGTCAGCGGATGTTTGGAAGCAATCACATTCAACACCGGTCCGCGGAACGGTTTCAAATCGTAACGCGCCACGGCATGGAAGGTGGCATACGTCACCTGATCCTTGTACAGAAACTCGTCTTGATGCTCGGCCGCTTCGGTATGGTGCATGAGATTCCAGATCCGTTTCAACTTGCCTCGCCAGAACGACGGCCACTCGTGGATCGGCAGTCTCCGCATGAGACGCAGATACGTCGTGATCTTCATCCACACAAACAGGATCGGCCAGAGCAGATAGGGAGGTCGACTCCAATGCGTCAGATAGGACCGTGGATGCCAGGATTCCATGACAGCCAGAATCACCTGCTCTCCCTGCGCCATGAGCTGTTGAGCGATCTCGTAAGCCGCAAGCCCGCCCGTGCAGGTTCCTCCAATGAGGTACGGTCCCTGCGGTTGAATCGACCGTATCTCTTCGATGTAATGCGCGGCCATCTCCTCCACGCGCATGAACGGTTTTTCTTTTCCGTCGAGGCCACGGGCCTGCAGTCCATAAAACGGTTGGCCTTCCCCCAGCAACTTGGCCAGGCGGGCAAATACGAGCACATTGCCGCCGACCCCTGGAACCGCAAAGAAGGGGGGATTTTTTCCCTCCGGTTGAATCGCGACCAACGATCGCCAGCGCACGGTACACCCTTCGCCGGTCAGGACATCGGCCAATTGTTCGATCGTGGGCGCCTGAAAGAGTACCGCCATCGGCAGGCGGATGCCGAACGTCTGCTCGATGGCGCTGAACATCCGGAGCGCCAGCAGGGAATAGCCTCCCAACGCGAAGAAGTTGTCGCGCACCCCGATGGGTGTGATTCCCAGGACCTGCTCCCAGATGGCCACCAACTGCAATTCAACTCGATTTCTGGGCTCGATCGGCTGGGCGCTGTCATGCACCGGCTCCGCCGTCGGCGCTGGCAAGGCGCCACGATCCACCTTTCCATTCGGCGTGAGAGGGAATTCGTTGAGCGGCACAATCGCCGCCGGCACCATATAATCCGGCACCATGTCTCGCAGGGCCCGTCGAAGCGCCTGCGGATCGCAACTGTGCCCTTCTCTCGCGACCACATAGGCCACCAATCGCTTGTCTCCCGGCGCATCTTCCCGCACGATGACCACCGCCTGCTTCACCGCCGGATCGTCCGCCAGGACCGCCTCGATTTCACCGAGTTCGATCCGGAATCCGCGCAGTTTGACCTGATAATCGATACGCCCGATATACTCCAATCGTCCGTCAGGCAGCCATTTGACCTGGTCGCCCGTGCGGTAGAGCCGCTCGCTCGCCCGGAATGGATTGGAGACGAATCGCTCCGCCGTCAGCTGAGGAGCCCCCCGGTATCCACGCGCAAGTCCCCTGCCGCCGATATACAGTTCACCCGGAATTCCCACCGGGACCGGCTCCCGATTCAGATCCAACACATAGACCTGAGTATTCGCGATCGGCCGTCCGAGAGAAATCGTACGTTCAGCAGTACGTACGCGCTCCAACGTCGACCAAATCGTCGTCTCCGTCGGTCCGTACACATTCCAGACCGATCCCGCTCGGGCAAGCAGCTCCTGGGCCAATTCACGCGGCAAGGCTTCCCCGCCGCACAGCACTTTGACCTGTCGTCCACCCTGCCATCCCGACTGCAACACCATCCGCCAGGTGGCGGGCGTCGCCTGCATCATGGTCACGGCACCCTGATCGAGTTCGCGCTGTAGCCACGCTCCCTCCATGGCCTGAAGACGACCGGCCAGAATAATGCGGGCCCCGACCAGCAGCGGAAGATAGAGCTCCAAACCGGCGATATCGAACGACAGCGGCGTGATGGCCAGCAGGACGTCCCGGCTGCCGATGCCCGGCTCCTGTTGCATGGAGCGGAGAAAATTGACCAGTGCGCGATGTTCAATCTCGACGCCTTTCGGCTGCCCGGTCGATCCCGAGGTGAACAGCACATAGACGAGATGCTCGGGTTTCGCGAGGGGCTCAGGATTACGCTCCGAATATCGCGTCAGTGACTCCACCTCCCCGTCCAGACAGACCACCCGAAGCTGGTGTTGGGGAAGCCCGCCCAGGAGGGTCGAGTCTGTCACAAGCACCGCCGCGTGACTGGCTTCGATCATGGCCGCCAACCTGCGGATCGGCAATCCGGGAACCAACGGCAGATACGCGCCACCGGCCTTCATGACCGCCAGGAGACCGATCAGCAAATCGAGAGACCGTTCGAGAAACACCGGCACCACCACATCCGGCCCAACGCCCTGCTCCCGCAAGCGATGCGCCAGCCGATTCGCGCGCCGATTCAGTTCCCCATACGACAATTCAGCGCCTTCAAACACCACGGCGATCGCATCCGGAGTCCGGTCGACCTGCGCTTCAAAGAGTTGCGGGAAACAGGCTTCGCAATCGACAGGCTTCTCGGTGGCATTCCATTCGCGCAGAATCCGATGTTGTTCCTGTTCCGTGAGGATCGCCACGCGTCCGACCTTCTCTTCCGGACGCTCCGCGATGACCTCCATGAATTGACGGTACTCCGCGAGCCAACGTTCGGCGGAGGTGCGATCGAACAGGTCCGTGTTGAATTCCAGATAGGCTTTCCGCGAAGCCAACGGGTCGATCGACAGGCCGAGATCGAGCTGCGCCGCCCCTCGACTCACTTCATAAGGGGTCCACGACAGATGCTGAAACTCCGTCCGGGCGAAGGGAGTATTGGCGAAGTTGAACAGGACCTGCACCAGCGGTAACCCGCCCTGGCTGCGATCCGGGCGCAGCTCTTCGACGAGCTTTTCGAACGGGATGTCCTGGTGCGCATAGGCGTCGAGGGACAGGTCTCTCACCTTCCGCAGTAATTCGCGGAAGGTCAGTTCCCCCGTAACATCCGTCCGCAACACCAACGTATTCACGAACGTGCCGACTAACTCCTCAATCTCGAGCCGATTTCGATTCGCGATCGGCGTCCCGATCACCAGATCACGCTGCTGCGTGAGGCGATGCAGGAGGCCGAAGAATCCGGCCAGGAACACCATGTACAACGTGACGCCTTCGCGCACGCTGAGCTGCTTGAGGCGATTCACGAGCGCCCAAGACAGGTCGAGAGAGACCTGATCGCCCTTGAACGAATGGATGGGCAACCGCGGCCGATCGGCCGGCAAGGCGAGCACCGGCAGATCCGTGAGTTTGGATTTCCAATGCGCGAGTTGCTCAGCCAGCACCGCACCGGTCAGCCATGTCCGCTGCCACTGAGCGAAATCGGCATACTGGATCGCAAGCTCCGGTTGAATCGCGACGGGTTTCCCCGCGCAGAACACGTTGTAACACTTCACCAATTCACGGGCGATCACACCATACGACCATTGGTCGGAGATGATGTGGTGCGTGCTGACGACCAACACATGATCCTCTTCGCCCAATTGAACCAACAGAATGCGCAGCAACGGACCCTGCCCGAGGTCGAATGGACGGCGCGCCTCGGCGGTCGCCAGTTCCAACGCCCGAACCTCACGCATCTCACGAGGCAACCCGCGCAGATCTTCTTCCACCCAGAGCGGATCCAACGAGGCATGAATAATTTGACGCGCCTGACCATCCACCGTAGCAAACGTCGTCCGGAGCGCATCGTGGCGTCGCACCAGCTCAGCCACACCCCAACGCAACGCCGCCCGATCGAGCGGACCATGCAAGCGCACGCTGGCCGGAATGTTGTAGGCGGCGCCGGTCGGCGACAACTGATAAAGAAACCACATCCGTTCCTGCGCAAACGACAGGGGCAACGGCGCTCCCCTCGCCGCTTTGGTCATCATTCGTCCGTCCCGATCCGACTGCTGCGTTACGCCCTCCTGAGAACGTTTAATCACCTCGGCCAGTGTCGCAATAGTCGGCCGCTCGAACACTTGTCGCAGGGGCAGGACGACCCGGAACAGGGCTTGAACTCTGGACACCAGCTGTGTGGCCAGCAGCGAATGGCCTCCCAGTTCGAAGAAATTGTCATGCACGCCGACATCCTTCACGTGGAGGATTTCCCCCCAGATGTCGGCCAGCACCTGCTCGGTGGGCGTCCGCGGCGCGAGAAACTCAGACGTGAGATCGACCTTGCTCGCGCGACTGTCCGTAGCGACACGGAGCGCAGCACGATCCACTTTTCCATTGACGGTCAGGGGAAGCGTCTCCATCTCGACAAAGGCTGAAGGAATCATGTGCGCGGGCAACTGACTCCGCAGCTGCTCGCGTAGCTGCACCAGTCCCAGCCGGTTCTGCGGACGAGGGACCATGAAGGCGACGATTCGCTTATCACCCGGCTGATCTTCCCGCACCTCGACCACCGCGCGTTCCAGATCCGGGTGCCGATTCAGCACCGCTTCGATCTCCTCCAGCTCGATCCGATAGCCGCGAATCTTGACCTGGCGATCCACACGGCCGCGATAGTCGAGCTGCCCGTCCGGTCGCC
This sequence comes from Nitrospira sp., assembly GCA_024998565.1. Lineage (NCBI taxonomy): Bacteria > Pseudomonadati > Nitrospirota > Nitrospiria > Nitrospirales > Nitrospiraceae > Nitrospira > Nitrospira sp. The sequence continues at coordinate 136,235 of JACOEM010000003.1, read as the reverse complement.
AGCGCACCAGATCGCCGGTCCGATACAGACGGGCCCCCGGAAGGCTTGAGAACGGATCGGGAATAAACTTCGTGTCAGTGAGCTCCGGCCGGCCACGATAGCCTCGCGCCACCCCCATGCCGCCGACATAGAGTTCTCCGGGCACACCCACCGGAACCGGACGTCGATGCCGATCCAAGACATAGACGGAAGACTGAGCAATCACGCGCCCGATCGGCACATCCTCGTGCAACTCCTCCTGCAGCCCGAGGCCCGTGAGATCCGACCAGGTGACGGCGACCGTCGTTTCCGTCGGCCCATAGGTGTTCAACAATCGAACCCTAGGACCGACCAATTTGGCCCACCGCTGCACGATCTGGGGAAGGACACGTTCTCCACCGATGATCACCGTCTTCACCGACTCCGGGAAGGCCAGTTGCTCCAACTCCATCCGGGTGACGACTTCATGCCAGTACGCCGTCGGCAAGTCCAACAGTGTCAGTTGCCAGTCGCGGCATCGATCCAAGAAGCCCGACACCGAATCGATCATCATCTGAGTGCGCAGCACCAACGTCGCGCCCGTCGTGAGGCAGGGAAAAATTTCTTCGGCGGCGGTGTCGAAACTCATCGACGCGAATTGCAACACCCGGTCGCGCGAGTGGACACCCGCGATCTCCGTGATCGCCCGCACATAGTTGGCGATCGATCGGTGCTCGATCATCACCCCCTTGGGCTGGCCGGTGGAACCGGAGGTGTAAATCACATAGGCCAGATTTTCAGGAGCGTCCGTACCTTCGATGGTATCGTCCGGGAAGCGGGCGATTTGGTCCCATTCGGAATCGAGACAAATCGTATGCGGATTTGTCGCAGGCAGCCGGGCGAGTTGATCCTGTTGCGTCACCAACACCCGGACCTGACTGTCTCGCAGCATATATTCCAGGCGGTCGGTCGGATAATCGGCATCGAGGGGCAGGTAGGCCCCGCCCGATTTGAGAATGCCGAGCATACCGACGATCAAGTTGAGCGATCGTTCCAGGCAGAGACCGACGACCACACCGGGCGCGACACCCCGCCGGCGAAGGTAATGGGCCACACGGTTCGCGCGGGCATTCAACTCCCGATAGGTCAATTCCTGGTCGCCCTGTCGAACCGCGATCTCGCCGGGGGTGCGAGACACTTGTGCTTCGATCAGACGATGGAGACACTGTGCCGGCTCCTGCAGTTCCGGAGACTGTCCCCACGTCAGGACCGTCTCGCGGCACTCCGACTCCGACATGAGAGGTAGTGACCCGATCGGCGCTGCCGGGTCGGCGACAAGCCCCTCCAGCACGCGGACAAAATGCTCCTGCATCCGTGCCACCCGGTCGGGGGCAAACAGCTCGTCTTTGTATTCGAAGTAACCAGTTACGCCCTGCTCCGATTCGGCCAGCTCAAGGCAGAGATCGAACTGCCCGCTCTGCTGGGGAATCACATAGGCCTCCCACGGAGGCAGGCACGACTCAGCGACAGATGACGGCGAGGCACTCAGCCGTCGATCGAGTTCCGCCAGCAACTTGAACTGTTGCAGCACGAACAGGATTTGTCCCAATGGCGCGCGTTGACGATCGCGGGCCGGTCGCAAGTCCGACACGAGCCGCGCATAGGGATAGTCCTGATGATCGAGGGCTTCCAGCAGAGTACGCTTCGTCAGCGCCAGGAGTTCTCGGCCGGTCGAATCGACCTGAACCGTCTCCCGCAACACGAGCATATTCACAAAATCACCGACGGTCCGGGCGAATCGAGATCGGCTTCGACCGAATACCGGAGTGACCACGGCGGTGTCTTCCACATTCGTGTAGCGATACAGCAGGACGTGAAGCGCCGTCAGACAGACGGCATACAGTGTCGTGCCTTCCGCCTGCGCGAATGCCTTGAGCCGCTCGGTCAATCCCCGATCGATGTGGATCGCCTGCCACGCATAACGGCTTGGCTCAATCGTCGTCGGCTGTCGATCGTAGAGCATGTCATAGTTCGGGAGTTCACCTGCCAGCTGCGCCTTCCAATACTGGGCCAGCCGACCGCCCTCTGCACTCTCCAGCAACGCACGATGCCAACTGATGAACTCGCCATAGGAAGCAGGTTGGCTGCCGAGTCCGTTCGATCCATCCTGAGGCAGGGATCCGTCGGAGGCGTAATCCCGCTTAAGGTCCTCGACCAGGTGGATCATCGACCAACCGTCCACGGCGATATGGTGCGCAACCACCAGCAACCAGGCCTGCCGTTGGCCCTGGAAGAAAGACGCCCGCCACAAGGGCCCCTGCGCCAGATCGAACGGAACCGCCGCAGTCTCCAACACCTCCCGCCGTAGCTGCACCCAATCCCATGTGGAGGCATCGATCACCGTCCAGTTCAACGGCAACCGGTCGTGGATTCGTTGCACCGGCACCTCGTCCTTCGTCTCATAGGTGGTTCGAAGCGGCGCATGGCGTTCACCCAGCCGATCGAGCGCCTGTTTCAGCGCAACCTGATTCACGTCGAACGGCAGAGGCAGAACGACGGAGACGTTGGCAGCGGCGCTATCCGGAGCCAATTGGCTGAGGAACCAGAGGGCAGCCTGATTTTCGGACAGGGGGGCGACAGTCTCCGCTGTGAGATTCGTACGACCGGCAGCAGCAAGTTCATCGCCCTCACGGAGCATTCCCGCTTCGATGATCGCAGCCAGATCGCCGAGCGTCGCGCCTCCCAACAGCTGTTGCAACGAAAGCGGAACGTGGAACGATTCCTCCACGCAATGCGAGACCTCGGCGGCCATCAACGAATCGAGCCCGAAGAGCTGTATCGGCCGGTCACCGGCTATGACCTCTCGGCTGCACCCGAGGCGATCGGCAATCATCCCCTGCACCGCCTGCACAATCTGCCTCCGCCGTGCATCCGGCGAGAGCGCGCCCAGATCTTCTATCTTGACGACCGTTGACTGGGCCTGGGACGGAGTCGCCGGCAAGACACTCTTTCCGAGAATGGAAAGTTGGCCGGCGAGAAATTGATCGCGACAGGCACGTCGCTGGACTTTTCCACTCGATGTCCTCGGCAGACTTCCGGCCTTGATGAAGATGATGGTGAAAACATGGAGGTCATGCTGCTCGGAAACGGCAGAACGAATCGCGGTAGCCGGCTCATCGATGGCCAGGGCCGTCGCCTGGCGCTCGACCTCCTGCACCACCACCACCGCTTCCTCCCCCGCATCCTGGACAGAGAAGGCCGCTGCGCCCCCGCCCCTGAACAGCCTATGGCTTTGCTCGACGGTCCGCTCAATATCCTGCGGGTAGTGATTTCTGCCTCGCACAATCAGCAGGTCCTTCAAGCGCCCGGTGACAAAGACTTCACCATCTCTGACGAACCCGAGGTCACCGGTTCGCAGGAACGGGCCCTCCCCCGTATCGCGAAGCGTTGCACCGAAAGTGCGAGCCGTTTCCTCCGGATTGTTCCAATATCCTTGAGTGGTGCTGGCTCCGGCCAACCAGATTTCGCCGACCTGTTGCGCAGCACAACGAGACAGGGTCTCCGGATGGGCGATGACTACCCGGGTATCTCCCACAGGAGCACCGCATCCAACGACTTGCCGGACCGGAACCACACCAGCCGTGGCTTCAGACACTACCCCCCGCTCCAATGCCGAGGGATCCAGCGGCAGCAACGTCGGGGCCACCCCCTCCCGCTTCAACGAGATCAACAAGGTATACTCCGCCATCCCGTAGGCAGGGAAAAACGCCTCGCGCCGGAACCCGGACGGAGCAAACGCCTCAATAAATCGATCGATGGTATCGTGGGCGATCGGTTCCGCACCGCAACTCGCGACCTGCCAACCGGACAGATTCAGCGTTGCGCGATCTTCAGGAGCGATGGTCTCCACACAGCGACGGTAGGCAAAATTGGGCGCACCGCTATGCGTAACCTGATACCGTTGAATCGCTTCGAGCCAGCGCAGGGGCCGCTTCAGAAAGGTGAGCGGCGACATGAGGTAGGCCGGGCGGCCGATCCAGGCGGGCTGGATAATGCCCTTCACTAATCCATAGTCATGGAAATGCGGCATCCAGGACAGGGTGACGGAATAGGCATCGTAACAACCGGCGTCGGTAATGCACCGGCTTTGGGCGGTCATATTTCCGTGGCTGACCATCACGCCTTTGGGAGCGGAGGTCGAGCCGGACGTATATTGCAGATAGGCCAGGGTGGAATCGACCGGATGCGTTGATGTCCAGTGAGCCGGTGAGTCCGGGGTGGCGGCATCGCAGACCAACCATTGTTCCAACGAAATCGCGGGCTCCTGCGCCCGAACCAGCTCCAGAATCTGGTTTGTGCTCAAAGCTCCGGCCACGCCGGCATCCTCGGCAATACGCTGGACGCGCGTGACACCGACCCTTGCCCGAAAGGCATCCGGCGGGGGGACCGGCACGGCGACTAACCCGGCATACAACGCCCCCCAAAAGGCTTGGACGAATTCAAGACCGGGCGGATAGACCAGGAGCAAGCGGTCTCCCGCTGCGTACCTGGATTGCAGATGACCGGCAATCGAGCGAGCTTTGGCATCGAGCTGTCTGTACGTCAGGACGGTATCGGGGCTGATCCCATCACGCAGGAAGATGTACGCCGACTGGTCGGGTTGATGCTCAGCCCGCCAACGCAAGACATCGAGCAGGGTCTCGCCGGGTGGAATCGTGACGGATGGATGTCTGACCACAGAATGCTCAACCCCAGTGGGACCGAGAAGCGGACAAGAACTATGCTTCGTAACTATATCGGATGGATGACTGGAAAAGATCAGTCACGAACTGTCTCCAACCGGTCTCACTACACCAGGTGAGTCTACGGTGGAACCGATTCCTCGCAAAACGGAATCACGTTTTCCTCACGCCGTGACCTATCCCCATGGGCGAAAGAAATCTTCTCCAAGCACATGATTTCATTTGAAAGTTACGCCCGACCACGCTAAGCTGCACATCTTTGCCGGCCTGGGTACGGAGAGGTGCGAGAGCGGCCGAATCGGACGGTCTCGAAAACCGTTGTCCTGAAAGGGACCGTGGGTTCGAATCCCACCCTCTCCGCCACACCTGCGGCAACGCCTCAAAACTCTGCCGGTGGGATTCGAACGGGGGTTCTGAAGGGGGTATGCCCCCTTCACGGGGTGACCGGAGCGAAGCGGAGGCGCGAGGGGGCCTGGCCCCTTAGCGGGAGCGCGTGCGAAGCACCTAAGCGCGACTTCGAATTCCCACCCTCTCCGCCATACCGAGCTTGCTTGACCCGGAGCCCATGTCATGGTCTTGGCGACGGGATAATCACCGACAGTGCCCCACTTCCTCTGTCGACTGCTCGACCCGGAGCCGTCTGTTACTGAACCGTCCCCTTGGTTTCCCCCAAAATTCCCGGTAGTTTCTTTCGGTTTCAGCGACTTGTCGGCCCAGCACCTACCGAAGTCATGGGCGCTCCCCCTCCTCCAGTGGTCTGTCCGTCACCACAGTTCCAGGCTACTCTCTGCTCCACACAGGAGGGCCGCATGTTCGAACAATCTGAAGCTGCGCTGGTGATGACGCTGTTGGCCTTGGGGGGAATCGCGTTGATGGCGGATGAATCGATCGGAACGACGTGCATGCAGATGGTGAAATGGCTTCGTACTCGGGGCAGGCGCTAACCGGCCCGTTTCTTCAACTCCCTCCGCAGTTCGACCATCGCCAGGGTATCGCGTTCGCAATACCGCAGGAGCGCTTCTTCAATCTGGGCTTTTTCGATCCAGTCACTCACCGTAAAGATCATACGGGCATATTCACAGGCTGCCACGCCCCCGTCCCCGATCGCCAGATCCGCATAACTCAACGACGGTACCACAGCCGGCAGCACGGCCTTGATCGAATAGCTGCCCTCGAAGGCCGGATGGTAGTAGTGATCCCTGATGACAATGTGAAGATCCCACAGCCTCGCCATCACCCGCTTCAGATCTTTTCGCAGTGACGGGAAATCCTCAGCCAGCCGCTCCAACACCGAACGTTCATAACTCGAATACACACAGATACTGCCTTCGCCGCCCAATGAATCCAACAATGTGACGGCCAGTTCTTCGCGCGGATCACGCCCGTCGCGGCAGAGGTACTCCGCATGATCGAGCCGTCCATCGGGATATTCGATGTGGTTGGACCACTGAGTGGGAATCACCTGATAAGGCCTGGTCCCCACGAATTTCGGCACCGCCGGCATGAACGTCTCGAAATCCAGATGATGCACCGGATACACGATCTTCTCCAGCGCCGACCGCAAGCCTTGCCCGATCCATTCCTGATTGTCTTTCACCCGACGTTGCACCGGCGTCAACACCATGTGATCGGGAATGTCGTCGATGGTCTCCACACCCAACTCGCGCAACTGTATGACCGTCTTACTGCTGCCCGGCAGGTGGTAAATCCAGCGAGGCGGCTTGTCCTGCGTACAATGGGCCCAGAAGGGACATTCGTAGGGGCTATGACAATGTTCATCCGGGGCAACGGCCGGCGCAGACATCTCGCTCAACATGGCATGCATCGAGGCCAGACGTGAGGGCACTTCCGGCAAGCGCGGGCGTATCGTGTCATTCAAGGAGCGAATCGTAAACAACTGGCCGAGGTCGAGTTCCACCCCATCGAACACATACTGTGTGTTCACGTGCATGAGACAGATGTCCTCGAGCACCAGACCGGTCCCTTCGAGCACGTAACTCTGGATCGTCAAATCCTCCACATGGGTCGATTTCAACTTGGTGGACGATTTCACTTCCACCAACCGCCAGGTGGGTTGCCCCGATGCATTCACTCCGACACGCTCCAGCACATCGACACGGATCAAGACCTGATCGAACTGAAATGCGCCTTCGAAGATGGCCGACACCGTCGAATCCCGGAGAAGCTCCGACGTCTGCGCCAGAGCCTCCTGAGATTGGCGGTACCCGGCCGTGACGAGGCGACCGCCGGAAAATCGCCGACGGGCGAGCTCACCGAGATCCGTGCCCATGTCGAGAATGGCTTGGGTGGCCGCATCCGGCTTCGCGGCCAGCGCCGGAGCATGAATTTCGAGGTACAGACGCTTATGGCACTGCAGGCCCGACAGGTATCGTGATTTTGACAGCCGATAGGAGGAACGAGCGGCAGGCTCGGGCGTGATCAACATGGATACGTGCAGGCTACCGAAGCCGTGCGCCTCTTGTCCAGCCCCAGGAGAAGGACATCCTCGTCCGCAACCGAGTTCTGGTAGGATGACGCCCCATGGCAAACGGCGTCGCACAAATCAGACGATCGGTCATGACCCTCGCACTCCCGGTGACGGTGAGCAGCCTGCTGCAGCGAACCGAAGGCATCGTCGCGGTCTTTCTCGTCGGAGGGTTGGGCGCAATCCCCATTGCCGCTGTGGGATTGGGCCAACTGCTTGCGTTCATCGCAACGACCCTCGTGTCGGGTCTCTCGGTCGGGAGCAACGTCATCATCGCGCAACAGTGGGGCGCCCGCCGGTATGAAGAAGCAGGTCAGGCCTCCCGGCATTTTCTCGGCCTGTCGATATGCGTGGCCTTCGCTCTGGCCCTGCTCGGCCTGTCGACGAACGGACTCATCATGCGGCTGCTCGGCGCACAGCCGGAGGTCATCGCCCTCGCACTCCCCTATTCAAACCTAATCTTTCTGGTGATCCCCTTCACCGTGCTCCTCGCAGTCCTCTCGTCGATTCTCCAGGGGACCGGGGACACTAAGACGCCCATGTACGCCATGATCCTGGTCAATGTGCTCCACATCGCCATTGCCTATCCGCTGATCTATGGCTATTGGGGAGTCCCGGCGTTCGGTGTGAAGGGCGCTGCCGTCGCCGTGGGGATTGCGGAAGCGACCGGCTCAATCTATCTGCTGTCCCGCTGCCGGACGATCTTCAAACCGTCGAAGCGGCTCAGATGGGACATGATCCGCACCATCTGGCACGTGGGTGCGCCGGTATCCGGCGAACGGATCATGCAGCAGGCGGGTATTCTGCTCTACACCAAAATCGTGTTGATCTACGGCACGGTCTCCTATGCTGCGCACCAGGTGGGACTCTCGATCGAATCGCTCTCGTTCCTGCCTGGCTACGGCTTTGCCATCGCCGCCGCCACCATGGTCGGGCAAAGTATCGGCGCCGGCAAATACACGCGAGCCAAACTCGAAAACTGGGAAGCGAACCGGTTGGCCACCTTCATCATGTCCGCGATGGGCATCGTGTTCTTCTTTTTTCCCTATGCCCTGCTGCGCGCGTTCACCAGCGATGAAGCGGTCATCGATCTTGGGACCGTGTTTCTCAAGATCGTGGCACTGCTGCAAGTACCGTTGGCGCTGACCATGGTGCTGGCCGGCTCGTTACGCGGCGCGGGCGACACCCGATTCATCATGATCGCCACGACGATCGGGATGTGGGGCGTGCGTATCCCCATCGCGTTCGTGGCAGGGTACTGGCTGACGATGGGGGTCTTCTACGTCTGGCTGGCGATGATCGCAGACTGGACCTTGCGCATGGTGCTGATGCTCTGGCGGTATCGGTCGGAGCGATGGAAATCGATCCGAGTGCTCCGTTCCTCGACGACGTGAGTCGTTCAGCTCTGCCCCTCGGGCGTGCACTCCGGAGGCCTGACAGACGGCCGCGTATCCTTCCCCGATCCGGCCCGCACTTCGATCCGCCCCACGCCCTTTACGTTCGCGCAGAGATCGCCCAAACCCGGCGTTACCAGGCGATAGGGCCCACCCTTGCCGTCCGGCAGCGGCTGGCCGTCGAGTTCGTACAGTAACAATCCGAACTCTTGCGCCTGCTGCAGGGTGAGCGTCGCCGCATACTTGCCATCGACGGAGTGGAACGTGACATGGTCGGCGTCGACCGCGAGGGCCGGAATATCCAACAGGCCTTTGACGCGAATGGCCCGGCCCCGCATCGACGGCATCAGTTGGCTGATATCCTCGACATGTTGGTCGTGGGGCAGTTGCGCCAGCGCCGCGCGGGTGAGGGCGACCGGCTGAACGACCGCGCCCTCGATCCGGACGACACCGGGACCAGCGGGTTCCCGCTCCGTGATGGCTTTCACCATTGCTGTCAGTGCTTCATTCACCGGGGTGGGAATCCCTAACTCCCGTCCTGTACGGACAATGTAGCCGTTCAGATAGTCGATCTCGGTGGGGCGCTTGGCTTTCCAATCGTCGTACATCGAAGTGTGGATGTCCCGCAGTTCCTGCGTCCACTTCACCACCTTCTCGGCCATATCCGGCGCCAAGGGCACCTTCACCGCCGCCGACACCGCCATCACTTCGCCCACGATCTGCCGGATCACTCCGGCCATCTCCGGGTGATCCAGCGCCTTGGCCACCTTGTCGTCGATCAAGACCGTGAGGGGGTTGAAGACGCAGTTCCAGCACATCTTTTCCCATTTGCTCTTCCTGATATCGTCGCTGAGCTGGCAGGAAATGCCCGCCTGCTTGAAGATCTCCGCAATCTGCAGCACCCGTTCGCTCTTGTGGCCCATGAGTTCGCCGATGGCCACGCCACCCCGCTTGTAATGTTCAATGACGCCGGGCGCCACGATCTTCGAGTAGATGAACGCCACGCCGCCGACCACAGCGTCGCGATGCACCCGCGCGATGATGCGGTCTTCGGTATCGATGCCGTTCTGAAGCGTGAGCATGACGGTACGCTCGGTGAGCACCGGCTCCAGCTGCGCCATGACTTCATCGAGGTCGTAGGCCTTCACCGCCAGAATGATGAGATCCGGTGGCGCCAGCTCTCGCGGATCGGAGGCTGCAGGCGGATGCACGGTGAAGTTGCCCTTGGCACTTTTGATCATCAAGCCATGGCGCTGCACTGCCTCCAGGGTGCGTGGTCGCAGAAGAAACGAGACGTTCGGATTATTTTTTGCGAGATGGGCCCCGAAGAAACCGCCGACGGAACCGGCCCCAACCACCATGATCTGCTTCATGAGACTCCTCACTCGTTGCGTTCGAAAGGACGGTACTATAGCATGCAGCCGCGTACCTGAAACAGTGATGGCCCTCTCGCAGTGACGCGTATGGGAACCGGATCAACTCTCGGTCTGATTCAGCAGAAGCTGGCCTCGGCACGATCGGTGACCGTGCTCACCGGGGCCGGGATTTCCGCCGACAGCGGCGTGCCGACCTTTCGCGGGGCCGACGGACTCTGGCGCAATTTTCGCGCGGAGGACCTCGCCACGCCCGAAGCCTTCACGCGGGATCCTCGCCTGGTGTGGGAATGGTACAGCTGGCGGCGAGAACTCATTGCGACCAAACGCCCCAACCCGGCCCACGAGGCCGTGGCGCACATGGAGCAACGGTTTGAGCGTTTCTGGCTCATCACGCAGAATGTGGACGGACTGCACCGTGACGCGGGCTCCCGGAAACTCTCAGAAATTCACGGCAACATCTGGCTGGTGCGCTGCACGCAATGCCGGCGGGTCACTGAAAATCGCGACGTGCCGATTGCAATCCTGCCTCTCTGCGGCCACTGCAGCGGGCTCCTCCGTCCGCACATCGTCTGGTTCGGAGAATCGCTGGCGGAGGAGGACCTTGAAACCAGCGCAGCCGCCCTTCAATCCAGCGACCTGTGCCTGATTATCGGCACCTCCGGTCTGGTCTATCCTGCGGCTGGTTTTGGTTCGATCGCGAAACAAGCAGGCGCGTTTGTCGTGGAAATCAATCTCGATGCCACCGCACAGTCAGGCATCGTCGATGCGGCGCTTCAAGGGCGCGCGAAGGACATCGTTCCGTTGTTATTGCAGGCGTGACAGCAGCGGCAGTAATTCGTTGAGGTTGGTGATCGTCGTCCCGCCTGAAGGACGCGCCCCCTCCCCTCTCGCGAGCAACACCCCGGTCAGTCCGACGCCCTGCGCTCCTTTCACATCGTCACGCTCGCTGTCGCCGACATGCAGCGCCTCGTCCGGATCGACCGCATGTTTCTCCAGCGCCTGGTGGAAGATGCGCGCGGAGGGTTTGGCGGCATGGGCCAAACTGGAAATCGTGACCGTATCGAACAGATCGGCGATCCCCAAACCACGCAGTACGGAAAACAACCGCGAGTCGAAGTTGGAAATGATGCCCAACTCGAATCCCTGCCCTTTCAGAGTCTTGAGTACATCGACCGTCTCAGGAAAGAGCCGCCAGGACTCCGATTGCTCGAACCGTGCAAATACCTCCTCGAAAAACTCGTCGAAGGCCTCGAACATACCGACGCGGTAGAACACGTTGTGCACGATGTCGAACCACCACAACCGTTCAGACTGCTTGATCGCGGCAGGCTCGGTCGCAGCAAACACCGGCGGCGGCGCATCACGGAACGAACGGGCAAAGGCGGATTTGATCGCGGCTAACGATTCGGGGGTTTTCCGGAACCCATGTTTCTCCGCATGCTGCAGGTAAATCTCGGCCACTGACCCGTGAATATGGAACAGGGTGTCGGCGGCATCGAAGAAAACGACTTGAATGCGACTCTGCGTCATGCTGTGGGGTGACTCCTCATACTCGCCATGCACGATAGCCGATAGGCCGGCCGGTAAGACCGCCGGATTTTACAGGATGGTCGCCAGCTCCGCCAGCATTCAGTTCGCCTTTCGCGACGCGTGGGCAGACGCCTCGTCAAACCGCTGCTTTCGGCCTTTTCTTTGACAGTTTAAGGGGCCTTTGTTAGCTTCGGCTGAGTGGTATGGAGAGGTGAGCGAGATGGGATCGACCATCTTTGTGATCGACAGTAGCCCTGCCGTGCACCGCATGGTGGAACAGATTTCTGCGCCGGAAGGCCACAAGGTCATGGGATTTTCCGACGGCCCCTCGGCCCTCGACGCTGCCCGCAAACTGAGTCCGGCGCTGGTCATCGCGGACTATCACCTCGACAAGATCACCTTCTCGGGATTCTGCAAAGAGATCAGCCGCCAGGACAATCTGGCCGAAACGCTGATCGTCTCCATGGTGGACGGTTCCGATCGCCTGGACGAAAGTAAATTGCGTTCGCTCGGGGTCCGGGCCTTTCTGAAGAAACCGCTGCACCGGGAACAACTGCTCGACACGATCAAAGGCATCCTCAACGGCGCCGCGGGAAATCCACCCAGCGGGAAACCAGCCAAAATACGGACGTGGCCCCCGGTCTCCACGGGAACGGACGATGAAGACGACGAATCCGCAAGCGATGCATCCATTGACGATGCCGCCCACCACGAGCTGGAGAAGGAGCACAGCCCCATGTCCCCATCACTGAGCCGTGCCGCCGCCCCGGCCGCATCCGCGCCCGCCTCGAACGACCCGACCGGGGAGGCCTTGATGAAGGGGCTCCTCGAGCACTTGTTGCATTCAGTCACAGTCCAGGCCGACCGGAAGATCAACGAACTGCTCCCAGCGGCCATTGCCAAAGACTTGGCCGGACAGGTGAATCTAGCCGTGGGGAAGGCGGTTCAAGCGGAAGTGGCAAAGCAACTGGCAGACGCGCTCGCACCGGAACGATTGCAGACCGTGATGCGAGCACTGATTCAAGCGGAATTGAAGCAACAGGCTCAGACCCAGCTTGGCGGCCTCGAGGCGACTGTTCGCCAGACCGTGACCGAGCTGGCCCCTGCCTTGGTGGAGCAGTCCACAGAGAAACGGTTGGGTGACCTCACGGACACCGGCGTGAAGCAACACCTACCGGAAGCGTTGAAGACACACCTTGGAACGATCGACCAGCTGGTGAAAAGGGAAGTCGAGCAGGTGGCCGCGAACTGCGCGCGACAGGCGGCCGATGAGATTGTGCACGAAATGGCAAAAGATCCGATCCGGGAGGCAGTGCAACGGATCGTTCCAGACGTGGCAGAAACTCAGATCCGGGCGGAGATCAAACGACTGAGCTCGCCCGACTAACGTCCCGTTCGCCTACCCTCGCTTGACCTTCTTGGCCGCCGCACGGCGGGCCTTGACCAGCCCCTTCACACGCGCCACGTTCTTCCGATGCTTCTTGCGAGTCTTGCGATCCTTCTCTCGTCCCCTCGGCATAATCTCTCCTTCAACGGTGATGGGCTCTCAAGCCGGCAATCTCGAACAACCAGCTGAACCGCCGGATGTATATCACAGGGCTTGAGTCCGCTACAACCTTTAGCACGATCACGGACCGGCGCCCATTACCTTGTGAGCCCACACGGCGCATGTTAAGATGCGCCCGCGTTGCGCCCCCGCCGTATTGAAACAGCTGGAACCAAGCAGAACATTCCCGCAGGATGTTCAAAATGGCCGTCCAGCAAGGCCGCAGCTAGCGAAGAGGCGACACGTACTTTTTCTGTACGTTGAGCGTCGGAGCGACGCGAGAACGAGGCCGGCGGGCTTTTTCAGCATCCTGTTAACACCATGTCCACACCGCAACTCGACAAGACCTACAGCCCTCACGACGTCGAAGACCGCTGGTACCAGCGCTGGATCGACGCCGGGCTGTTTCATGCCGACACGGCCCATTCCGGGCAGCCCTACTCGATGGTGATTCCTCCCCCGAACGTCACGGGATCGCTTCACGTCGGCCATGCGCTGAACAATACCCTGCAAGACATTCTGATCCGGTGGCGCCGCATGCAAGGCCGCAATGTGCTCTGGATGCCCGGCACGGACCACGCCGGTATCGCGACCCAAAACGTGGTGGAACGGCAGCTTCAAGCCGAAGGCACCACGCGGGAAGCACTCGGACGGGAAGAGTTTCTCAAGCGCGTGTGGCAGTGGAAAGAAAAGTCCGGCGGCACGATTATCTCTCAGCTGAAACGGCTCGGCGCCTCCTGCGACTGGGAGCGTGAACGCTTCACCATGGACGAGGGACTTTCGGAAGCCGTCCGCGAAGTCTTCGTTCGCTTGCATGAAGACGGGTTGCTCTATCGGGGCGAGCGATTGATCAATTGGTGCCCGCGCTGCCTCACTGCCTTGTCCGACATCGAAGTCGAACATGAAGAGATTACCGGAAAACTGTACACCATTCGTTATGCCCTGGCCGACGATCCCGCGCAGGTGCTGCTGGTTGCGACTACGCGACCCGAGACGCTGTTCGGAGACACGGCAGTGGCGGTGCACCCGGAAGATGAGCGCTTCCGGCATCTCATCGGCAAACGAGTCCTGTTACCACTCACTAGCCGCACGATCCCGATCGTCGGCGACTCAATACTCGTCGATCGTGAATTCGGCACCGGCGCCGTCAAGATTACGCCTGCCCACGATTTTAACGACTTCGAGGCGGGTGAGCGGAACCGACTAAACCGGATCAAGATTTTAGACCTACACGCGCACATGGTGCCTGAAGCTCAATTCCGCCTCGCTACGAAAGCCAATCCTGAGGTAGCTGCAGTCTTGGGTGGTCTGCCGGTGCAAAAGGCTAGGACTAAAGTTGAGGAGCTTCTATCCGACTATCTCCAAGAAGTTGCCCCCCACAAGATGGCGCTCGGCAAATGCTATCGCTGCAAGACGGTGGTCGAACCGTTCCTGTCCGATCAGTGGTTCGTGAAGATCAAGCCACTGGCCGACCCGGCGATTCAAGCGGTAGAAGACGGGCGCGTGCGAATCATCCCCGAAGCCTGGAAGAACAACTATCTCGGCTGGATGCGCGACATCAAAGACTGGTGCGTCTCCCGGCAAATCTGGTGGGGCCATCAGATCCCTGCCTGGTACTGCGAAACCTGTTACGGCAGCCCGTTTCTGCGCCGCTCCTCAGACGGGGCACCGCTGATTCCATCCGACGCAGCCGTCATCGTGGCGAAAACCAAACCGGCTACCTGTCCCAAGGGTCATTCAGATGCGCTGGTGCAGGACCCCGACGTGCTGGATACCTGGTTCTCTTCCGCCCTCTGGCCATTTTCCACCCTGGGCTGGCCGAAGCAGACGCCGGAGTTGAAGACCTTCTACCCGACATCCACACTGGTCACCGGGCTCGACATTCTGTTTTTCTGGGTCGCGCGCATGATCATGATGGGCCTCAAGTTCATGGGCGAGGTCCCCTTCCGCGACGTGTATATCCATGCCCTGGTCCGCGATGCCGAAGGCCAGAAGATGAGCAAGTCTAAGGGAAACGTCATCGATCCCTTGCATGTGATGGAGCAGTTCGGAACCGACGCCCTGCGTTTCACCATGGCCGCGATGGCTTCACCGGGCCGCGACGTCAAGCTGGCCGAAGAACGAATCGAAGGCTACCGCAACTTTACGAACAAAATCTGGAACGCCGCCCGGTTTCTCCTGATGCATCTGGACGGCGAACGGGTTGAGATGCCCGCCGCGCAGCGGTCGTTCCCCGACCGTTGGATTCTGAGCCGCCTGAATGCCACCATCGCCACGGTCACGCACGAGTTGGAACAGTATCGCTTCGACCGCGCGTCGAGCGCGATCTACCAATTCATCTGGCATGAGTACTGCGACAAGTACATTGAGATGATCAAGCCCGCGCTCAAGGATCAGGCATCGGCACAGGCTAAATCGACGCGGCAGACCCTCGCCGAGACCTTCGAGACCATGATGCGGCTGCTGCATCCCTTCATGCCGTTTATTTCGGAAGAGATCTGGCAAACCCTGCCCCACGAAGGCGCCAGCATTGTCCGGAAACCCTACCCGACTGTCCGAGCCGACTGGGATTCACAGGAAGCCGAGCAGGAATTCGCGCTGCTGGAGGAGTGCCGGGGCCTGATGAATCAGGAGCGCGCGATCCTGAATTATGCCGCCGGCAAGCGTCTCCATTTCAAAGTGCACGGGAAGACGAACCAGGCCGCTGCGGCCTTCCAGAAGCATCGAGAGCTGATCGAGTACATGGAGAACGTGGAGGATCTGTTTGTCGGGAGCACTTCGGACGTCACGGCCTCTCACCTATTGACCCTCACGAGCGGCTCAGCCGAGGTCGGCACATCGATGGAGGGCGCCGACCTCCAGAAGGCCAAGGACAATGTGCTCAAACAGATCGCGCTGCTTCAAAAGGAAGTGGCACGCACCCAGCAGAAACTGGGCAATCCAGACTTCGTCGCCAAAGCGCCGCCGGAAGTCCTGACCGATCACCATGATCGCCTGGCGCGTGAATCCCGCATGATCCAATTATTTGAACAGGCGCTGCAACAGATCATCAGTGAGCAGAAACAACATCAAAGCTCCTAGCCTTCAGACCATCCGCAAAGCGGTCCAGCTGGCCCTCGACGAAGACCTGGACCACGGCGACGTCACCACGAGTGCGCTGTTTCCCCGTGCCATTCAGGCCAAGGCCGCCATTGTGGCCCACCAGCCCATGACTGTAGCCGGCGTGGCCGTCGCGTGGGAAGTCTTCCTCGCCGTGGACCCCTCCTTGCGCATCGTCAAGAGCATCAACGACGGAGCCACCGTCAAGCCCGGCACGGAGGTCATCGTTGTCCGAGGCGATGTGCGGTCGTTGTTGATGGCGGAACGCGTCGCCGTCAATTTCCTTCAACGCCTCTCCGGCATCGCCACGTTGACCGCAAAATTCTGTGCCGCAATCCGGAATACGGCGACCGCCATTCTCGATACACGCAAGACCACACCGGGCCTGCGAGCCCTCGAAAAATGGGCGGTGCATCTGGGCGGTGGGAAAAACCATCGCTTTTCACTGGGTGACGGCGTGCTGATCAAGGACAACCATCTCGCGGTCTTGCGCTCAACCGGCGTCGATGTGGCCGGAGCCTGCCGCTTAGCACGCGCCGGAGCGCCGCATGGCCTTCGCATCGAGGTAGAAGCCAAGAGTTTGCAAGAAGTGAAGGAAGCGTTGGCTGGTCACGCCGACATCATCCTGCTCGACAATATGTCTCCGGCCCTCGTGCAACAAGCGGTGGCCCTGATCAAGAAACGCGCCCTGGTCGAAGTCTCAGGCGGCATCACCCTGCAGACCGTCGCCGATATGGCCCAGGCTGGTGTGGACTTCATTTCCGTCGGCGCCCTGACCCACTCCGCACCCGCAGCCGACCTCAGCCTGGACCTCACCGGTTATCGAGGGAGCCGTGGGCGGACCAGCTAACGATCCGCCTCCAGCCGATGCGCTGGACATTGACCGCCTTCAAGCCGGCCTGCAGACTCACGCCTTCGGAAAGGTTCTCCGGTATGCCCCTTCTACCGCCTCAACCAATGCCGACGCGTTGGCATACCTCCAACAACTGACCGGCCCGACGACTCCCCATGGAGCCGTGATCCTGGCGGACTGCCAAACCGCCGGCCGGGGACGCCGCGGGCGCACCTGGCACTCTCCGGCCCAGGGCAACATCTACCTGTCCGTGATTGTGGTGCCCGATCCCGGCACCAAACGTATGGGGCCCTGGCTCTCCTGGATTCCGTTGTTTTCCGCCCTTGCGGTAGCCGACTGCCTGGTCAGCTGCACGGGGCTTGCCGTCTCGGTGAAATGGCCGAACGATCTGCTGATCGGCGACAAGAAAATCGGCGGCATCCTCTGCGAGCAGACCACCACCGCCGACCGAACTCCGGCGATCGTCATCGGCATCGGGTTGAACATCAACGCTGAGCCCAACAGTTTCCCGGAGGAACTCCGACCCGGCGCAACCACCCTGGCTGCCGAGGCCGGCCGTCGGTTCGACCGCGTGACGATCCTGGCAGATCTCTTGCTCCGCCTCGAACAACGCATGAATTGTTTGTTCCACGACGGGCCATCCGGCATGATCGATGAATTCACACGGCGCTGCTCCACACTCGGCAAGACCGTCCGTGTGGCCTTGGAAGAGAACGGGATCGTGCAGGGAATTGCGGAATCGATCGGCCCCGATGGATGCCTCTGTCTCCGTGTCACCTCCGACGCCTCCCCTGCTCCGCCTCACCGGCTGCTGGAAGTCCGAAGTGCGGAAGTCATCCACCTGCGGGGGTGAAATCGGACGAGCTGTTGGGTTAGAGTGGAGACACGATGCTGCTGACCATCGACATCGGGAATACCAACGTGGTGTGGGGCCTGTTCGAAGATTCCACCCTGCGCGGGCATTGGCGCCTCGCCACCGAATCACGGCGAACCGACAATGAATACGGCATTCTGTTGCTCAATCTGCTCCACAACGCCGGCTTCACCCCGGAGCAGATTACGGGCTGCATTCTCTCGAGCGTCGTGCCCGCGCTGACCGGCACCTTCGACTCCTTGGTGCAGACCTACTTTCACCGAACACCGGTGATCGTGGGACCCGATACCGATTCCGGGCTCACCTTGCGGTATGCCAACCCGAAGGAAATCGGCAGTGACCGTATCGTCAACGCCGCCGCGGCCTATGCACGGTACCGGTCCGATCTCATTATCGTCGACTTCGGCACCGCCACCACCTTCTGCGCCGTGACCAAATCCGCCGAGTATCTCGGCGGTGTCATCGCACCGGGCCTCGGAATTTCAGCCGACGCTCTGTTTTCCCGTACCGCCAAGCTGCCGAAGGTGGAAATCATCCGGCCCAAGACCGTCATCGGCACCGATACGATCGGCGGCATTCAAAGCGGCCTGCTGTTCGGCTATGTTGGGCTGGTGGACGGTATCGTCCGACGCATGGAGCGAGAACTCGGACGGACATCGACCGTCATCGCCACCGGAGGGCTCGCGACGGTCATCGCCCAGGAGACCGAAACGATCCAAGAAGTCCGCCCCTTCCTGACGCTTGAAGGCTTGGAACTCCTGTATCATCGAAACCGCCTGACCTAGGCCTGGCTCACCGCAGACTGACGTTACCCCTCGCCTCAAACCCTTAGAGAGCTGAAAAAACGATGATTTCTTTCTATTCCCCGTTGACTTCCGTTCCCCGGTGGCTATCTCACTCCCCAGCAAAGGTGTAATCAATGTCTGAAGACGACAAGAATATTCACAGTATCGACAACTTAGACGGTTCCAGCGAGGCATCTTCCGGCACGATGGAGGGTGTCAATGAACTCCAGCAGGTGCTGGATGCCAAGTCCGACGAATGCAAAGCCCTCAACGAAAAGTATTTGCGGCTCGCAGCAGAGTTCGACAACTACAAGAGGCTGGCTCAACGCGATCAACGTGAGCAAATCAAGTTCGGAAACGAACAGATCCTCAAGGAACTGCTACCCGTGGTCGACAATCTTGAGCGCGCCATTAAGTCGTCGAAGGGAAGCGGGTCCGTTGATGCCCTGACAGAGGGCGTTGAATTGACGCTGAAGCAACTCGTGGGGGCGCTGACGAAATTCGGTGTCAAAGCCGTGGACAGCGTCGGCCTGGCCTTTGATCCTGCCACACAACAGGCAGTCGCTCAGGTTTCGTCAAATACGATCCCGGAAAACCATGTGGTGGAAGAGTATCAAAAGGGATACCTCCTTCAGGATCGCATCCTCCGCGCCGCCATGGTGACCGTGTCGACCGGAGCCGCAAACTAGGACCGAATCATCGGTATGAAGAACAGGTTTCACAAGCAGAGCTGACACGATCGTTCACGTATTGATATTTTTTGCGAAGGAGCCAACCCATGGGCAAAGTTATTGGAATCGACCTCGGCACGACGAACTCCTGCGTCGCCATCATGAGCGGTGGAGACCCGGTCGTCATCGCCAATGCGGAAGGAAGTCGCACAACTCCGTCGGTGGTGGGCATCACGGACAAGAACGAGCGCCTGGTGGGACAAATCGCCAAGCGGCAGGCGATCACCAATCCGGAAAACACCATCTTCTCCGTCAAGCGCCTGATGGGACGCAAGTTCCGCAGCAAAGAAGTACAGGAAGCCATGAAGCGGCTCCCCTACAAGGTGGTGGAGGCAGACAACGGCGATGCGCACGTCGAGCTGCGCGGGAAGCGTTATAGCCCGCCGGAAGTCTCTGCCATGATCCTGCAGAAGATGCGGCAGACCGCCGAAGATTACCTGGGCGAGAAGGTCACTGAAGCAGTAGTGACGGTCCCGGCCTATTTCGACGACAGCCAGCGCCAGGCCACTAAGGATGCGGGGCAGATTGCCGGATTGAACGTCCTACGCATCATCAACGAACCCACGGCAGCCTCACTGGCCTACGGTCTCGACAAGAAAAAAGACGAGCGCATTGCCGTGTACGATCTCGGCGGCGGTACCTTCGACGTGTCCGTCCTCGAAATCGGCGACGGCGTGTTCGAGGTCAAGTCGACGAACGGCGATACGTACCTCGGCGGCGATGACTTCGATGAGCGTGTCATGGACTGGCTCGTCGAGGAGTTTAAGAAAGATCAAGGCATCGACCTGCGCAAAGACCGGATGGCGCTGCAACGCCTCAAGGAAGCGGCGGAACGGGCGAAGATCGAACTCTCCTCGTCACAGGAAAGCGAGATCAACCTGCCGTTCATTACGGCGGACGCCAGCGGGCCGAAGCACATGGTCACGAAGTTGACCCGCGCGAAGCTGGAGCAACTTGTCGGCGACCTCATCCAGCGGACCATCGAGCCCTGCCGGAAAGCCCTGGCGGATGCCGGTGTGAGCGCGAAGGACATCCAGGAAGTCGTCCTGGTCGGCGGCATGACCCGCATGCCGAAAGTCATTCAGGTCGTGAAGGACTTCTTCGGCAAAGAACCGCATCGCGGCGTAAACCCCGACGAAGTCGTCGCCATCGGAGCCGGTGTCCAAGGTGGTGTGCTCAAGGGCGAAGTGAAGGACGTGTTGCTGCTGGATGTCACGCCGTTGTCACTGGGCATTGAGACCCTCGGCGGCGTCTTCACGAAGTTGATCGAACGCAACACCACGATTCCGACGAAGAAGAGCCAGGTGTTCTCGACCGCTGCCGACAACCAAACCGCCGTCACCATTCGCGTGTTCCAGGGCGAACGTGAAATGGCGAACGACAACAAGTTATTGGGACAATTCGATCTCGTCGGCATTCCTCCCGCTCCGCGCGGGATGCCGCAGGTCGAAGTTTCCTTCGACATCGATGCCAACGGCATCGTGCACGTGGCAGCCAAAGACCTGGCCACGCAGAAGGAACAGTCCATCAAGATCACGGCCTCGAGCGGACTCAGCAAAGAAGAAGTCGACAAGCTCGTCAAGGACGCCCAGTCCCACACCGAAGACGACAAGAAACGTCGCCGGGTGGCCGAGGCTCGAAACCAGGCCGACTCGTTGCTGTACAGCACCGAAAAGAACCTGAGCGAGCATGGCGACAAGATCGGCGAAGACGATAAGACCAAGATTACCGAAGCCATTGCCGGACTCCGTAAGGCGATGGAAGGCGACGATCCCGCCGCCATCGAAACGGCCACGCAAACGCTGACCACGGCCTCCCATAAGCTGGCTGAAGAGATGTATAAGAAAGCCTCTGCGGCAGCGGGTGCCGGCGCCGGGGCTGATGCGACCGCTTCCTCCGGAGACGGCGGCGCGCAGGCCAAGACCGATGAAAAGGTCGTGGATGCGGAGTTCGAAGAAGTCGATAAGGACAAGAAGTAAGCCCCTCACCGATTGCACGACCGGGTTTCACCATGCGTGAAGCTCGGTCGTGTTGCACATTTAACCGGGTAAAAATCTTCCGTGGCTAAGCGCGACTACTACGAAACTCTCGGCATTGAGCGAACCGCGTCCGACGACGAGATCAAGAAGGCATTCCGGAAACTGGCCCGCCAGCACCATCCAGATCTCCACACATCCCCCGAACAGAAAAAAGCCGCGGAAGAAAAATTCAAAGAGCTGAACGAGGCCTACGAGGTCATCAGCGACCAGGAAAAACGGCGGCGGTACGATGCCTTCGGCCATGCCGGTGGACCGCAGGGGGCGGAGGGATTCGATTTCGGTGGACAGGGCGGATTCGGCGACATCTTCAACGATATTTTCGAGGACTTCTTCGGCCAGCCTCGCGGGCGCGCCCGCGCCGAGCGCGGCAACGACCTGCAATACAACCTTGAGGTGACGTTCGAGGAGTCGGTTTTCGGAAAGGAAGCGAAACTTAAAATTCCCCGGTGGGAAACCTGCGCCGATTGCAAAGGCACCGGCGCGCGCTCAGCCACGGCCATTAAGATGTGCCCGGCTTGCAAAGGACAGGGCCAACTCCGTTTCCAACAGGGATTTTTCAGCGTCAGTCGACCCTGCGGTCAATGCGAAGGGGTCGGACAGATCATCACCGAACCCTGCCAGGCCTGCAGCGGACGGCAACGTATCCGCAAGGAACGCATGCTCTCCGTCCAGATTCCAGGCGGGATCGAAACCGGCATGCGCCTGCGACTTGCGAACGAGGGTGAACATGGCGTCCAGGGCGGTCCGCAGGGAGATCTCTATGTCGCCATCACGGTAAAGCCCCATCCTCACTTCCGCCGCGAGGGTCAAGATATCGTCTCCGACCTCCCCGTGAATCTCGTCACTGCGATTCTGGGCGGCCGCGTGGAAGTGCCGACGCTCAAGGGCAACACCTTCATGAAAATTCCTGCCGGCACACAGCCGGACAAGATCCTTCGTCTCAAAGGGCTCGGCTTCCCGAATCTCAAAGGGGGCCATACCGGCGATCAGCTGTTCCACGTCAAAGTCGAGATTCCGACGAAGCTCAATTCAAAGCAAAAAGAGCTGCTCGAGGAATTCGCTAAAGAAAGCGGCTACACGAAAGACACCGAGGGTGAAGGCTTTCTCGACAAGATGAAAACATTCTTCGAATAGACCGATCACTGCCCTCCGCCTGATCTGCCGACCACCATGCCGGCTTTCTTCGTCTCCTCATCAGATATTCGTGAAACCCAGATCACCCTCACCGGTGATCTCTGCCATCATCTGCGAGCCAGCCTGCGCGTCAAGCCGGGCGAAGATCTGTGGTTCACCGATGAGCGACGGCGGCGGTATCGCGTGCGGGTGATGCAAGTGGCCCAGCAGGCGATCACGGCGGAGATTCTCGAACAACGACAGGGACCCGTCGAGACCGGCCCACCCCTGCTGCTCGCACAGGCCCTGCTCAAAGGCGACCATATGGATTGGGTGGTGCAAAAGGCGAGTGAGTTGGGTGTACGGACGATCCTTCCCCTGATCTCACGCCATGGGATCGTACGACCACAGACCGACCGGATCGCTGCTCAAGTGGCCCGCTGGCAGCGCATCGCCACCGAAGCGGCGCAACAATCGGAGCAGTGGCAGCCACCGCAAGTATTGGAACCGCTGGAGTCACGCCGGTTCTTTTCCACTCACAACGCGACCTGTTCGTTGCTCCTGGCAGAACGCCTTGAGGCTCTCGCATTGGCCAGAGTGCCGCTGCCGAGCCTCCCCTCGGAACAGATTTGCGTCATCATCGGACCCGAAGGGGGATGGGCAGAAGAAGAGATCGCACTGGCTCTCGCGGAGCGCTGCCAAGCCGTGAGTCTCGGCGAGTGTATTCTCCGTGCGGACACCGCGGCAGTCACGGCGCTGAGTATTGTGCAGAGTCGATTGGGCCGATTGGGGTAGGATCGGGCTGGGGATTGGCCTAGCGCTACCGGCGTCCGGGACTGATCGAAATAATGGTGCCCCCCTCGCCTGCCGCCCACCCGACAGTGGTGTGAGGAAAACTCAAGGCCATCAGCGAGCGCTTCACCGGGCTGGCTTCTTCCACCCAGTTAAACCCTGCATCGGTGGTTCGCAGGATCTGACCATGCTCTCCCACGATCCAGCCTTGTTGGGCATCGGTAAAACGGACCCGAATCAGGTCGGTCAGCTTGTTACAAGTCCGGCCGCAGGGTAAGGTTCGATCAATCCAATGGGTGCCCCCGTCGGTCGTTTGAAACAACGCCCCGGCATTGCCGACCGCCCAGCCGTTCACCTCATCCGCGAAGGCCACATCGAAAAACGTGGCCGAACTCTGGCTGACCTGGGGCGTCCAGCTCGCACCGCCGTCGGAGGTCGTGAGAATCGTGCCCAACGCGCCGACGATGGCTCCGTGCTGCTGGTTCGTCAACACGATGGAGTGCAGCGCGGCGCTGGTGCCGCTGGCTTGATCCGTCCAATTCTCTCCGCCGTCGGTCGTCTGCAGAATCGTACCATTGCCGCCGACCAACCAACCCTTCTGGGGCGTCACGAACGCGATCCCATAGAGCGGGGCCTGCGTGGACACAAACACAACGCTCCAGGTTTCTCCACCATCCCGGCTGGTCCGCACGGTGCCGTTGGCGCCCACGACCCATCCACGACGCGCATCCTGGAAATACACGGCCGTCAGCAGCGACGTGGTGCCGCTCGATACCTTTTTCCACTTGCGTCCGCCGTCGGTCGTCTTGAGGATCGTTCCGCCGGACCCCACCGCCCAGCCGAGTTGAGGATCGTGAAAGAACATGCCCAGCAGCGTGGCTTCAGATCCACTCTTCTGCATGGCCACAGTAGCCCTGATTTCCGGGGAAGCCGCCTCGGCTGTGCCTGCGCACAGGAGGGCGATGAACAACCACGATGCAACGGCCAGAATGTGCAAGGTACGACGCCTCATTAATGAAAGTGGCTGTTATCCGGATTAGGATTCCGCCAGTAACTGGCATCCGGCAATCCCGTGGGTTGGATGGTAAACGTACCGGCTTCGAGCGTGACCCACTTCTTCGGCGTGCAGCAGGATCCGTCCGGCAGGAGATCCCACGACCCACGGCGGACCACGAGCGGCCCCGACGTCAGATCCGGATTGAACTCACCGAGTTTGCCCACGCCATAGGAGTGGCGATGAGGAATCTTGACTTTGATTTCCGTGTCCGTCCACGACTGCACGATCGCACCGACCCCGTTGAATAACACTTCGGTACGCGAGACGTTCTCTCCCAACTCGGGAGCAACCCTGGCATAGACACTATCCGTAATAACCTTGCTGGGTTCGGCCGTCTTGAGAAACTTCCCGAACCCACTCCCCTTGATCGTCACCACCTCATCCAATCCCCCGGTGTTCGGACTGTAGGAATCGATCTTCGGCGTCACGAGCGTAAAATTGCCGACCTGCGTTTCAAGCACCTTCTTATCGGCGCAGCACGTGCCATCCGGCTTGGGAGCATTGGCAGCGCGTTTGACCACCACCGGACCACTTTTCGCGCTGAAGGGTACCCAGACATCAATGCGGTCGTGGCCCCAACGATACACGATCGCCTGCACCCCGCCGATTTCGACGGTGTTCTCGCTCAGGGAAAAATCGATATAGTTAAATGGCGTAGACCCGGCTTCGGAATAGAACCCAAAATTCTCTCCCGTGATTTTCAGCAAGGTGCCGATGGGCGCCTCAGTCGGGGTCAGACCGGTCGCCTGAGGTGTCTGAACCGTGTACGTCCCGATGGCACGTTCCTGCCCATTGCGCTTCATCACGACAGGGCCGGTTTGGGCATCGAGCGGCACGTGGACCACAACGGTCGTATCCGTCCACTGCGACACCGTCGCCAGATGCCCTCCGAACAGCACGCCATCCTCGGGGTTTCTCGTCGCCCCGAATCCCTTGCCGAACAACACCACCTTCGTCCCGACCGGCCCACTCGTGGGATCGACCCGCACCGACGCGAGCACCTTCACCGCCATCGAATTGCTCACGACTTGCTTGACCGGCGCGCAACAGGATCCGTCCGGCAACGGATCGGACGAGGCCATACGTACCACAACATCACCCGACTGCACGTTGCCCGGCAACTCCACTTCGATCTTGTCGTCACGCCATTTGCGCACGCGAACGGTCACGTCGCCCACGGCTACGCTGTTCACGCCGAAAATGGTGTTTGGATCACGCGGCCCGGCCGTGTTGCCGAAATGTTCACCCGTGATCTCCAGAATCGTTCCCGGTTCGGCCTCAGCCGGCGACAACGAATGAATGGCGGGCTGCAATCGCGTAAACGATCCAGCCTTTACGTGCTTCTTCCCGATGATCACGTCGACCGGCCCATTGGTCGCCTGCGAGGGCACGCGCACTTCGATGAGATCGGCCTCCCAGCGTTGGATCAAGGCCGGCACGCCCTGGAAGGTGACCTGATTAAACTTCGTCGATTTATAGGGGCCGAACCCCTTCCCGGTGATCGAAAGGGTCGATCCCGGCACGGCAGCATTGGGATGAAGAACCGGCCCCTCTGCCCGGACTTCTCCGGAAACGACCGGGCCTACGAACAGCGCGACACCGAGCACGAGACGAGCGATGTATTGCATGGGATGACACTCCCTACCGAAAGCCTCGGGGCAGGCCTGACCAGCAGGCTCGGGCGAGGCTGAAATGATGACACATCAGACGAACGCCCCGCACGTGGCACGGAAACCCCACGCAACTGAGGCAGCGAGGCCGGATGGGGGGTACGGCAATGAACGAAGGGGCTCACGGACTATAACAAGCGGATTTTTTTGATGTCAAGGCAAGCGGGCGCGACGGGAAGGGAACAAACGGAGGAAAGTGTTTTATGGTCGAACCTGGACCAGTAATTCGAGTTCGATTGCGGCGTGCAAGGGCAACTCTGCCGCACCCAGCGCCACGCGAGCATGGCGTCCGGCCTCGCCGAACACCTGCACCAACAGATCGGAGGCGCCGTTGATGACAGCCGGCTGCTGCACAAACCCTGAGGCAGATGCCACATGCCCCACGACACGCACGATACGCCGCACACGATCCAATGAACCGAGCTCCTGCTTCACGACCGCCAAGGCATTCAGCAGCGCCAGCCTGGCCGCTTCGGCCCCGCGCTCAACCGTCACGTCCTGCCCCAGCTTGCCCGTGATTGCGACCTGCCCGTCACGAAACGGCAACATGCCGCTCAGAAAGAGCAGATCACCCGCCAGCACCGCAGGCACGTAACTCGCGACCGGTTTCGGAGGAGCGGGCAATTCGATCTCGAGAGATTTCAACGTCGCATCGATCGACACAGGTAATCCTTTCACTCGTCGCTGCTACTGATGAAGACGCATCCGCTAGCGGGACTGCAATGCATCCAGGAAACTGTCGCCCCAGGGCAGCCTGGTCGCGCCCAACGCTTCACCGATGGTTTGGCCAAGGTCCGCCGCGGTCGATCTGGTTCCGAGGTTCACACCGCGCGCGAGACGCGGACCGGTCACGAGACAGGGCACATATTCGCGTGAATGACCGGGATTCGGCCTCGCACAGTCGAAGCCGTGATCGCCGGTGATGATCAACACGTCTCCGACCTTGAGGGATTCCTGCAAATCCCGCAGCCGACGATCGATCTGCTGCAATGTAGACACTGTGGTCTGAAGATCGGGATTGATGACCGGGAGGCTTGCGTAAATCAGACCACGCGGCACCTTGCTGAACATGCCCACCACTTCATCCATGACGGCTTCCGCCTGGAACAGCGGCACCGATCTCGTCACCCCGCGCCCGCTGAACAGGTCGCCGACCTTTCCTACCCCGATCACAAGCTGGCTGGCCCGGCTCAAGTGATCCAGTAACGTCAGCCCCGGTGGCTCCACGGCAAAATCACGCCGCCGCTCCGTCGCAGTAAACTTGCCTGATTGCCCGACGAAGGGGCAGGCGACCACACGCACAATCGGCACCATGCCCTTGAGCAACTTTCGGGCTTCACGGGCCAGGCGATAGAGTTCTTCAGGCGGCACCACCTGCTCGTGCGCCGCCAGAAAAATAGTCCCTGCCGTATCGATCCAGGCGATGGGCATTCCCGATTTCTGATGCTGTCCGCCGAACTCGGCGATCGGCTCCTGCGTGACCGCACGGCAATTGCCCAGGGTCTTCTGTCCCAATGCGGCCTCGAGCGCATTCGCCAGCTCGGTCGTGAAAGTTTCACAGGGGCGCTCGCCTTCTTCGATCACGTATCCGGCGATTTCCCAATGCCCGGAGAGAGAATTTTTTCCCTTGGTCGAAAACCCGAGAGCCCCGTAGCAGCCTTCCGGCTGCACCATCGGACGAATACCTTGAAACTGGCCCAGATGCCCGAGACCGAGTTGCTCAAAATTCGGCAGGGCGAGCCCCTTGGAAATGGCGGCCAGCCGCTGCAGGGTGTTGCAGCCGGCATCGCCATACAGGTCGGCATCGGGCAAGGCGCCGATGCCGAAACCATCGAGCACCAGCAATACGATTCGAGTCATCATGGGCGCACTATATCAAATCCACCGGAACGAGCAAGGCTTTCACATCGCATGGCGGTTCACCGCACCTCAACCAGCGAGGCGCGCCATTCATTCAGAATCTTCAAACTCGCGCTGGTGCCGATCCGGTCGGCCCCGGCCTCCAGCAACTCCCGCGTGGTCTTCCAATCTCTGATGCCACCGGACGCCTTCACCTTGGCCCGTCCGGCCACGGCTTCTTTCATCAGCCGAACGTCTTCCACTGTCGCTCCGGCCTGATTGAATCCGGTCGAGGTCTTCACATAATCCATCCCGGCCTCGACGGCCAGCCGGCAGGCAGTGATCTTTTCTTCTCGCGTCAGGAGGCAGGTTTCCAGAATCACCTTATGATTCACACCGGGCGTCGCCTGAACAACGGCGGCCATATCGTTCCGTACCAGATCGTAGTCGCCGGATTTCAACCGGCTGATGTTGATGACCATATCGAGCACCCGCGCGCCATGCGCCACCGCCTCCATGGCCTCCGTTACCTTAGCGTGAGTCGAATGCCCACCGAGCGGAAACCCGATGGGGATGCCCACCTGGACATCGGTCCCTGCAACCGCGGCCACCGCCTCATCCACATAACAGGGAGGCACAAAAATCACGACGAACCCCTGCTCCCTGGCTTCCGCGCAGAGGCGTAACACATCGGCCTTAGTAGCCTCCGGACGCAGCACCGTATGGTCCAGGTAACGCGGCAACGATTCATTCCACGACTTCACACTCATACGAATGTCCCTTTCACATTCTACGATCGATGAGGAAATTAGACAGGACGTGTCGTGACCGGTTCTCAATACGATCACGCACCGTGGGCGACAAGGTTGCCCCTGGCACGTTTGCGGAAGTACTGTTTCTGATATTTCTCCACCGCTTGATTGTGCTCGGCCAACGTGGAAGAAAATTGATGGGTCCCGTCGTTCCGCGACACGAAATACAAATACGACGCCTGGGCGGGAAACAGCGCCGCACGCAATGAATGGGCCCCGGGGCTGGCGATCGGTCCCGGCGGGAGACCCTGCACACGATAGGTATTGTAGGGGCTCATGACGGAGAGATCGCGCTTGTGAATGTTCCCGTCGAACGCCGGTAACCCGTAGATCACCGTCGGGTCGCTCTGCAGCGGGATCTTTTTCCGCAACCGGTTATGAAACACCGCCGCGATCAGTTCCCGCTCCTCCTTCGCTCCCGTTTCCTTTTCGATGACAGAGGCGAGGGTCAGCACCTGATGCAGGGACATTTTCATGCGGGCCGCCTGCTCCTGCAACTCGGTACCCCAGACACGATGGAGACCATCGACCATCGCCTTAATCACCTCCCGCGCCTTCGTACCCTTCGCAAAGGAATAGGTTTCGGGAAAGAGATACCCTTCGAGGGAATCGGCCTCGATGCCGAGGGTCGAAATAAACGTACGATCGCGCACCAGCTTCGTGAACTCTTTCGTATCCGTCACCTGCTGCGCCGCCAGCACCTCGGCAATCTGTGTCAGACTGTACCCTTCCGGAATCGTAACGGGATGCAACACCACCCGACCGGCCAGTAGCTTCGTCAGAATGTCCTGCGGCGACATACTGGCATCCAACTCATACTCACCGGGGCGGATCTTTCGATCGATGTCCCGCGTCTTGCCCAGCAATAAAAAAGCCGACCGGCTGCGGATCAACTGTTCGTTTTTGAGAAGAGCGGCGACCTGCTGAAAGGTGCTGCCTTCAGGAATGAGAACAATGTGGGAGGGAGGTTTAGGAGGTCCGCTCGCGACGGGGCTTTGAGCCCAACGCAGCACCAGATATCCCGCGAGAGCCGCGAACATCACTGCCGCCAGGGCCAGACCCATGATCGCTTTCTTCTGCATCATCGACTCGGGGTTCGTCAAAAACCCAGGGATCGTTCTCCACGGGTGCGTTCAGATCGTTCGCCTGGCTGGTGGCCGGCTGTTCCAAACTCGCCAGATAACTCTGCAGGAGAATCGCCGCGGCAATACGGTCGACGATCCCCTTCCGCTTCCGGCGGCCGACGTCAGCCGCAATCAATAGGTCCTCCGCCGCGCAGGTGGTCATCCGTTCATCCCAGGTGATCACTGGGACAGACAGTGCCGGCTCCAGTAACTGGATGAACTCCGCGACGACTTTGGCCGCGGGACCGATCTCGCCATCCAGCCGCAACGGCATGCCGACCAGCACCTGCCCGACTTCGTGTTCACGAACCAGGTCCTGGATATGCCGGATGTCGGCATCGGGATTTCGCCGGTAAAAGGTTTCCAGCGGCTGAGCCGTCCACCCGAGTTCATCACTCAGGGCAAACCCGATCCGCTTGGAGCCGTGATCGATGGCGAGAATCCGTTGGCCTTTCATCAGTTTACCCTTCGAGGGCCTTCTGGACCAACCCAAAAACTTTTTCCAACGCGGTGCCGAGCCCTTCGGGATTTTTTCCTCCGGCCTGCGCCATCTCAGGACGCCCTCCCCCGGTCCCGCCCACTTCCGTTGCCATCTCCTTAATAAGTTCGCCCGCTTTCAGACGGCCCACCAGATCCTTCGTCACCACGACGAGCAGCGACACTTTGCCGTCATTCGCCGCCCCGAGCGCCACGACGCCGCTGCGCAGTTTGTCACGCAATTGATCGGCCAGCGCCCGCATGCCATTCACATCGAGGCCGTCCGTGCGTTGCGCGTGGACCTGCACACCCTTGATCTCGCGCGCCTGCGCGTCGCCGGACGAGGTGCTCGCCATCTTGAGCTTAACCTCCGCGAGTTCCCGTTCCTTTTCTTTCAGTTGCTCGCTCAACTTGCGGGTACGGGCGACGACTTCACCCGGCGCCACTTTCAGGAGGTCGGACAACTCACGAACATCCGCTTCCAATCGCTTGAGCGAATCCAATGCGCCGCTGCCGGTGAGACATTCGATGCGGCGCACACCGGCGGCCACCCCCGATTCGGACACGATCCGGAAGAGGCCGATTTCGCCCGTCCGCCGGCAATGAGTGCCGCCGCACAATTCCTTGCTGAAGGTATCGATGTGAACCACTCGCACCTGATCGCCATACTTGTCGCCGAAAAACGCCAGCGCTCCGCCGGCCACGGCTTCCTGCACTCCCATCACATCGGTTTGCACCGGCTGATCCTGGCGCACCTGCTCATTGACGATCGATTCGATCTCGTCGATGTCGCGTGAGGCCAATGGACGGAAATGCGCGAAGTCGAACCGCAACCGATTCGGCGCCACCAGCGACCCGTACTGTTTCACATGCGGCCCCAGCAGATCCCGCAAGGCGGCATGCACCAAATGGGTCGCCGTATGATTGCGGGCCGCATCGTGCCGAGTGCGACGATTCACAGCGAGCTGCAACCGCTCTCCTTCACGGATCGAACCGGAGGTAACTACGCCCTTGTGCACAATCAAAGTCGGCACCGGCCTGGTGGTTTCACGAATCTCCACACGGCCATCGGGGCCGGTCAGGAGCCCCTGATCGCCTGCCTGTCCGCCGCCCTCCGCGTAGAACGGCGTGACATCCAGCACGACTTCGATCTCGTCACCTTCACTCGCTTCTTTGACCAGCCGATCGCCCTTGAGCAACGCCTGCACGACACCTTCCGAATTCAGGTGTTCGTAGCCGACGAATGCCGTGGTGCCGACACGAGCGGCCACTTCACTCAAGGCGGGGCGGGCCGTCTCATTCTCGAAGCCCCCCGTTTTCCTGGCGCGCGTGCGCTGCTCTTCGATGGCCGCTTCGAATCCGGTTTCATCCAGCCGGATGTCCTGCTCACGGCAGGCTTCCGCAATGAGGTCCATCGGAAACCCATAGGTGTCATACAACTTAAAAATTTCGGTACCCGAGAGCATGTTTTGACCGGAGGCGCGCACCTTGGTCAGCATGTCGTTGAGAATCGGCAAGCCCTGATCGAGCGTGGCGATAAACCGTTCTTCCTCACCCCGTGTCGCCTCGGCCACCGTGCCGGCTGCCGGGCGCAACTCGTGATAGGCCTCGCCCATCTGTTCCACCACCGTCGCCGTCAGTTCATGCAAGAACGGTTCGGTAATACCCAGCAACCGGCCATGACGAGCCGCGCGGCGCAGAATCCGGCGAAGCACATAGCCCCGTCCCTCGTTCGACGGTAAGACGCCGTCGGCCATGAGGAACGTGATCGCCCGCAAGTGATCGGCGATGACACGCATGGAACGATCCGCTTGTTCCGCCGCACCGTACTGCGCTCCCGCCCTGGTTCCGATCGCCGCCAACAAGGGTGCAAATAAATCACTGTCGTAGTTGCTGAGCCGCCCCTGCGCCACCGCCGTCAACCGTTCCAACCCCATACCGGTATCGATGCTCGGTTTCGGAAGCGGATTCAGGGTGCCCGCACTGTCGCGATTGAACTGCATGAACACCAGGTTCCAGATCTCGATGACCCGGTCGCCTTCACCGTTCGGCGTCGCATCGCCCGGCACGGAAGGCCCCTGATCGAAATGGAGCTCGGAACAGGGACCGCAAGGGCCCGTATCCGCCATCTGCCAGAAATTATCCTTCTCGCCGCAACGTACAATCCGACTCGGGGAGACGCCGATCTTTCTCCAGAGACGGTCGGCTTCGTCGTCCTCGCGGAAGATCGTGATCCACATCCGGTCCTTCGAGAGCCCGACGACGGAGGTCAGAAACTCCCAGCCGAACCGGATGGCCTCTTCCTTGAAATAGTCGCCGAAGGAGAAGTTGCCGAGCATTTCGAAAAAGGTGTGGTGCCGCCTCGTGTACCCGACGTTTTCGAGATCGTTGTGCTTGCCGCCGGCGCGCAGGCACTTCTGCACGGTCACCGCCCGGTTGTACGCACGCGTCTCCTCGCCCAGGAACACCCGCTTGAATTGATTCATGCCGGCGTTCGTAAACAGCAGCGTCGGGTCTGCCTGAGGAATCAAGGGAGCGCTCGGAACCGCCCGATGCCCCTGCTGTTCGAAGTACTGGATGAAGGCTCGTCGCAGATCGTTTACACTGTGGCTCATAGCTCGTCCAACCCCGTCTCCAAATCTACTTGAGTGACTTGCTGAATCGTGTCGTCATCGAACCCGCGTTGCCGCAGAAACCGCACCCACTGCACCGGACGCGTACGGCTCGCACGCCCTTCGAGCGCCTGGCAGGCTAACTCCTGCTCGGAAATCGTACGGTAGGCCTGCCGCAATGCCCGTTCGACGACAGTGTCTTCAAAGCCACGGCTGAGCAGTTCCGCCTTGAGCCGTTCACGGCCCATCGGGTGTCGCGACAGTCTCGTTTCCGCCCATCGGCTCGCATAGGCCTGATCGTTCAGATAACCTCTGCGCTCCAGTTCACGCACGACCAGACGCCCCTGCGCCCGGTTCGCGCCTTTCTCCTCAACATACCGCTCGACCTGGGCCACGGTCCGATCGGTTCGCGCGAGATACCTGATCGCCAGCGCCAGATAATCCGGCGCCGGTTTCGTACGCCGCCCTGTGCTACGGGCTGTCCGCACTGCCACCACCTAGGTCGTGACTCTGGCACTGTGACCGCGTTTGTCGTCCTGGCGTCCCTCGGGCTTGCGTTCGGGCTTTTCGTCCTTGGCTTCCTTCGCCTCAACCTTCTTCTCAGTGCCGCGGGAAGGCAGTCCGGCGAGATCGCGCACCTTGCCCTCGATCTCTTTCGCAATGGCGGGATTCGTCTTGAGAAAGTCGCGGACGGCTTCACGCCCCTGCCCTAAACGTTCACCTTTATAGGAGTACCAGGCACCCGCTTTCTCCACCACACGCTTCTCCACGCCGATATCGACGAGCTCGCCGGATTTCGAAATCCCTTCGGCAAACATGATATCGAACTCCGCCTGCCGGAACGGCGGCGCCATTTTGTTCTTGACCACCTTGACTCGCACGCGGCTGCCGGTCACATCCTGACCATCTTTGATCGATTCAATGCGGCGGATGTCGAGGCGGACCGAGGAATAAAACTTCAGCGCGTTGCCGCCGGTCGTGGTTTCGGGATTGCCGAACATCACGCCGATCTTCATACGAATCTGGTTGATGAAAATCAGGGTGGTCTGCGACTTGGAGATCGCCGCCGTCAGTTTACGCAGCGCCTGCGACATCAGTCGTGCCTGCAATCCCATATGGGAATCGCCCATTTCACCTTCGATTTCCGCGCGCGGCACCAGGGCCGCCACGGAATCGACCACAATGACATCGATCGCGCCGCTGCGCACCAGGGTTTCCGCAATTTCGAGCGCCTGCTCGCCGGTATCGGGCTGCGAGACAAGGAGATCGTCGGTCTGCACGCCGAGCTTCTTGGCGTAGGTCAGATCCAGCGCATGTTCCGCATCGATGAACGCCGCCACACCGCCCGCCTTTTGCGCCTCGGCAATGGCATGAAGGGTCAATGTCGTTTTGCCCGAAGACTCCGGACCGAAGATTTCGATGACCCGCCCGCGAGGGAAACCACCCACACCGAGGGCAATATCCAACCCCAATGAACCACTGGAAATCGCCGGGACATCGGCGGGACGGTCGTCGGCGCCGAGCTTCATCACCGCACCTTTCCCGTACTGCTTTTCAATCTGGGCCAGGGCCAGGTCCAATGCGCGCTTTTTCTCGTCTTTTTCAGTCATTCCAAACTCCTTATCGAAGCGTGACTCTGAAGCGTTTCTTGTATCGAACGCCGTGGGAGACAACGCACCAGCCGGCGCTGAGTTGACCGAACGTGAACTGGACCGGGGCCAGTCTCTTAGAACGGAATGAATTGCGGATTATACCGGAGTTAGAAGGGAGAAACCTAGCCCGCCGGAGCCGCCATGACGGTCGGGCCTGATCGGTCGGAAATGGCAGGCCGCGGCGGCGTTGCCACACCAAACCACAGGTGAACGTACCCTGTACCACGCCTCATGATGCATCCCTGCGCTAGACGAGAGCGATCAGTAGCGGGAGGATTCAAGCGCCTCCAGCCAGGATTATTCATGAATGCCGTCGTGAGTCGTTCGAGGCCGAAGCCTGCCGGGCCTTCTCGCGCGTAAGGCCGACGCAGGCGTACTAGCAGTCCGTCGAGGAGGCCGGACGAGACCACCCCCGCCGGGTGAGAGGATCGGACAACGTAATAGGCACGCATGAATAGTCCGGGCTAGCAGGCGACCTGGAGGCCGAGTTGCGTGCGAATGGTCGTGGCGAGAAACCGATACTGCCCGGCAACAGTGAGCAGATACTGCTTCCTGGATCCTTCCGGCGTCCGTTCGGCTGCCTGGAGGTGCGTGCGTTCGGCGCTTTCGTATACCAGGACGAGCGACGATTGAATCTGGAGTTGTCGCGAACGACGAACCCGGATCTGGCCGTGAAGCGGCGCCGTCGCCACTACCTGAAGGATGGCCTGCGCCCGGTGCAAACTGGTGTGGGAAGCCATCACCGCCTCGTATCCCTGCCTTGCCACCGCATCCCGCTCGGCCGGGCGGCCGCAGTAGTGCTCGACGATCTCGATCACCTGCTCGACATTGCCCTTCTCATAGAGGGCACAATGGGTCCGATCCTGGAACAAGTCGTCAAAACCGTTTCCGATCCGCTCGCCGATCATGAGCGCCCCGCAAGCCATGGCCTGGAAGGTGCGGAAATTCACGTCATTGGCGGCCGATTGATTCAGCACCATCAGGGAACGGTTGAAGAGTTCGCGGTACCCGCCGCTCCCCACCGCAATGGAATAGCCTCGTTGCAGGCCTTCGATCAGCGCGACACGCTCCGGATTCCACTGCCGGTTGAGTGTTCCGACGAACGAGAGTGGCGTATCCCGTAAGCCACCCGAATCACCATCGTCGGGCACATGACAGAACAGGGGCTGCCACGAGACAATTTGCCGTTCAGGATCGACCCGATACCGGGAAACCCAGTCTCGCTGCGCCACACAGATGACGTCGAACGCCGCCGCATACTGTTGATGCCAACTTGCATGGAGATGGGAGTCGATCGCATACCAGACCAACGGCACGTCGAGCGCCTCCAGCCCTAACAGCTTCGGGGTCCCACTGTCGTCTCCCACCACAACCAAGTCGGGAAACCATCGCGCCGGAAACTGCGCCGAAAGACTATGCATGCTTTCTACGTACGGGCTCAGGACGAAATCGGCTGTGCGATCGAACGCCGCCCATTTGACATCATGGCCGAGGTGCCTGAAGTCCTGCACAAAGAATGGATTGCCGAGGTGAAGGATGTTCATATCCGTGTCGAACGACGCCGCCAGTCCATTTCTTACATCGGTGTATCCGTCTGATAACTTGAAGCAATGGGTCGATCAGAATGGAAACCCAAGAGCCGTTTGGCTGGCGGAGTAGGAGCGGCCATCAGCGCAAGGCCGCTGCCCAGGGGCAAGACTGCATGATTTCGTTGACGAGAAACTAGGGGCGCCGCGAGAAGATTGGAACCGATCGCAGGTCAATTGTCCGGATTGGACGTTTCCGGCAGGTCACTGCTGCTCTGGCGGCTCTTCAACCATTCGATGAGTTCAGTCCGGAGCGTGCGATTGAGGCGTTGTTGGGATTCAAAGGGAAGACGGACAAACTCCACACCAAAGTGATGCCCCTTCACCCATTTGATCGTGCCGAGGTCGATGGGGAGTGCCGGCGGCTGATGGTCGAGGAGCACACTCACGCGCACGTCACTGCCGCAGAGCACTTCTCTGTCACACATGACGGAACAGCCCTTCAGCGACAGATTTGTCAGGACACCTTCTCCAACGAAGGGCGCCCCGCCGAAAATGACCGGATAGTTGAGGGGAAACCGGTAGTAGGTTCGAACGTACCGACGAGGTGCCATCACATCCTCCCTGTGGGCGGATGGTACTCAGGCCGGCCCTGCAACCGATATCCTACCTTGGGAGGGTGAGACGACAATTCGATCCGTGAGTCTCCTTGTTTTGCCGGCGAGATCTGAGTAGGCTGCGGCGGAACATGAAACTGCGACCCCCGAGGTTCTATCGAGAAAGAAAGGGCTGCATGCGGAGGTATCGACAGGTTGTGATGTGGATGGCCGGGGCTTTGCTGCTGCAAGGGTGCGTCGGTGTCGGGGCCTGGACGCTGGGTAGTCGCACAGAATCCAGCGACCACCCTAAAATTGATGGAACGAGAGGTGTGCTCGACATGCGGAACGGCGAACCCGAAGGGACACAGAAGAGCGTAGCCGAGCTCCGCGCACACTGGGGCGAACCCGATCGGGTGGAGTCGCTTGAAG
This sequence comes from Nitrospira sp., assembly GCA_024998565.1. Classification (NCBI taxonomy): domain Bacteria; kingdom Pseudomonadati; phylum Nitrospirota; class Nitrospiria; order Nitrospirales; family Nitrospiraceae; genus Nitrospira; species Nitrospira sp. The sequence continues at coordinate 99,121 of JACOEM010000003.1, read as the reverse complement.
GCGGCAAGGAAGAATGGATCTATAAGACCGATGGCTTGCGATGGTCCGGACTCGTTCTCTATGTCGTCATTGTTCCCCTCCCCGCCATGCTTCCGGTCGGTTCACAATACGTATCGTTCCTCATCCATGACGGCCGGATCGAGAACGTTACACGCGCCGATTGGGCGTTCAAAGCCGGTGCCTACTGCGGCTTCTTCGGGATGATGTACGGAGGATTGGGCTGCGGGACGGGCACATTTGAAGAGCGGCAGAGTGTCGCCACCCATTGAGCAGTTTCCACAGAAAATCCGGGCTACGGCCGTCCGCAGCCCGGTTTCCACTTCACGAATTCTGTCACTCCTGCATCAATGAGCGCCGGATTTTTCCGGATGCACATCGATGATGTGGCCGGCTTCGTTCAACTCCGCCCGTACCCGCGCGCCATCCTTGATGGAGGCTGAGAGCACTTGTTTCTCCAGCGGAAACTTCTGCTCGCCCTTTGCAGTCTTTAATGTGATCTCATTTTGCATCGTGCCGATTGACACGACTTCACCCGTGACAAACCGATGTTTGCCTTCCGTGCCCTTGGGATGCACTTCCAGCACCATGTTGTTCTCGTCGATCACCAGAGTGACTTCGTCGCCGGCTTTCGGCAATGCATGACCATGACGCTCGGCGCGGTTCTCATTGAGCTGATACGTTGCGCCGTTGGGAACCTTCACCGCAAGCGCGCCGCCCTTCTCCACCACCACCCCTTGCAGCTCCTGGTGGTGACTATTGGGGGAGCCTGTGTGGGAGCCGTCGTCGGCCCTCACCGCCAGACTCATCATTCCGACCACAGCCACTACCATGCCTATATAGGTGAACAATTTCGACATATCCTACCCTCCCGTTAGCGAGTCGTCTGTAAGATCTCCCTACGACATACTCAGTAGAGTAGAGAATAGCCGTTTTCTGCATATTGAAGGACTAGGAGGAGCCCTGGCGGAAGTTCAGAGAAAAGAAGAGCCGGATGCGTGATGAGTGCGGTCTTCTGCTATGGAGCGATGCCTGGATGGGCTGCCGTCGATCCTGGTCGATCAAGCCGGCCTTTGAAGGAACTCATGCACCGGGCGCGTGGATAAACAGAATATCCTCGCGGCCGCGCGGAAAAAGCATGGTTTGGAACGGATGGCTGAAATCAAGTATGCCATCCTTGAACCGAACGGCATGATTTCCATCGTACCGAAGACGGGATAGCCAGGGTGAACCCTCCGTTCAGGCGACAATGAACGGCGAGGAAAGCCCGGGTCCATGGCTAGAATCCGAGTTCTTTTTCGAGATCCGCTTTCTTTTTGTCGAACTTCTTCTGCTCCGCCTGACTCTGCTCCGCGAAGGCTCCCTTCACTTTCTCACCGGACTTCTCCAACGCACGATTGGACTCTTCCATCTTCTTCTTCACTTGCGTCAGTTTGTCTTTCGCCTTCGGCGAGCCGGCAAATTCGTAATACATCACGGCATTCGCCTGGGTGAACGTCGAATCCGAACGCGCCGTGATCGTATCGCCTCGCTGCTCGGCCCGCTCCCGCGCCGCCTTGTCGCCGGCCGACAGGAACTTCATCCACCCGGCTGCGGTTCTGAGCTTCTCAAGAGACATGGTGGTGGCCGCAGCCACTTGGATCGCACTGCCGGAAAGCCCCTTCGCAGCCTGCTCTTCCGCTTTCATCAGGCGATCGGCCGTGGAGGAGGCTATCTTCTGCAACTCCTGACGATAGGCCTGCGGCGAGACATAGGGCTGACGCTCTCCCGTTTTCGGATCCGGCACCACCCAACGACCTTCATCCACACCCCAGGCCGTCGTGAAGAGCGCCAGATCCTCCGGTTTCGCCTGCAGCGCTTTCATCATCACACGATTCGCATCGGCATAGTCTCCGATGGCTTCGAAATAGCGAAACGCCGAGGTCTGCCCGTCGGCCCGCACCGGATCGGCAGAATACAACAGGCCCTTCGCCTCAGCCGCCTTGGCCAAATCCCGGCCCAGTTTCGGCACACCGGTTTTGGCGCGGGACAAGGCGGTCTTGTCGTAACGATCGAGACACTCGTTGCCGAGGATGGATCGATAGGCCATGAACAACTCAGCCTGCCGACCGGCCTGTTCGGCCTTCGTCAGAGCAGCGACCGCCGCCTTGGCGCTCTTCTCTTCCTCATCTCCTAAACAGGGATCGTCGGCGCGAACCGGGGACACCGTCACGGCAAGCAAGAGCAGGGCACAACTCAGGATTCTGACCGTACGCATCGCGCACCTCCCCTATCGACCGAAGAGGCCTTTGAGCATTTTGTTCACTTCGGCAGCAGGCGTCTCGCTCTCCTGGCTCTTGCTCCCGCTGTTGCTCCTGGACGAGCGTTTCTCCTTCGCCCGCTCCTGCCCGGCGTTCTTCATCATCTCTTCCATGTTCGGCATGCCGCCCTGCCCCATCATGGCGCCCATATCGTTCTTCGTCGCGCCTGCGGGGACTTCAAACAGCGCAGGGTTCTGCTTCTCGATCTTCACATTCGTCAACTCGCTGGCCATACGCATCTTCTTATCGCCGTCCTTCGACAGCAAATCCATTTTCACCGTGACACCCTCTTTGGTGGTCCAAAAGAAACCGCCGAACTTCGACCCGTCCGGCTTGGTCGCGATGATCTTCGTTTTCGTGGTCTTCAAGCCGTTGACCGTCTCTTCACCGACCTCGGTCTGTTCCTGAATGTCGAAGCCACCCATGTCGGGCGCGTTCGATTGATCCAGCGGCATCTCCATATACATATCGCCCATCACCTGCCAAACGACCTTCTTGTCCTTGCGGATAATAGTGACGCTACCGTCCGCCCCGCCCATTTCCATCCGCTGCTTCGTGGGCGTGTGATAGACGCGGGACTTCATCGTCATCCCACCCTCGGTTTCCATCGTGCTGTCCGCCGAATACTCCACCGTCGGCTCCGGCGGCGGCGCAGCCGCGACCGTCAGAGGCACAAGGACCAACGAGACCAACATTGCGACAGATCGACACAGCGTCATGGCCTAACCTCCTGGTAACCGGGTGATTGTCTGAGGGCGCTAGAGGCTAGCGGGGTTTCATAGGCGAGTCAATATGGGGAGAGGGGCAGGCGGTGGAAGCTGGGCAGTCGGAACTTAGGCGCGGTCGTGCAAGAAGAAGACACTTTAGGCGACGAGCTTGGAGACGAAGCGAGTCTGCGCCATCGGCTGATGGTAATCACCGTACGTAGCGATAAGACAGAGTCTCATGGCCAAAGAGCGGACATACGTGTGGCTCCGCAAGCGTGCTGTAGAAAGCCGTTGGCCAGATGAATCGTACACCGCCACGCACCGAAACATACTCAATGCAACACCTGCCCAGAGTTAGGTTGCCACATTGTCCCCCGCTTATGGCCAATGAGAGTCAGAGTAGAATTCAGAAGTGAAGGGAGCAAGTGGACATACAGATCATGTTCGATTTTCTCACATATCAGAAAAACATTACCCTGATTTCGGCATCCGTTTGTAGCTGATCCATCCCCCGCTGCGAACACCTAGATACATAAATCCGGCCGTCAATCGCCACACGCCACGAGCACGCATGCCCCAGTAAAAAACTCGATCCACAGTTTCGCGTGGTAGGCTCCGTGCGAATTCATCTATAGGATTCCTGTAAAGGCAATCATGCAAAATCGCAGCATAAATCGTGTTGTTCAGGGGAGAAATGAGTGAGTGCAAAATCCGTGGGATACTTGCAAAGTCCGTAGTACCTAGTTTGGGGATGATCAATTCGTGCGTCACGCCGTCAATCACGATGGGCACATTCCAATCAAACACCATCACGAAGTGACCGCGGACACAGGCAGGGATTTGGTATAGGTCTCCGGTCGGAAGACTGATCACTCGTTGCTCATCGGTGGCGCCCTTCGACGGAGCGTTGACCCGAGCGATAACCGGTGGCGTCCGCGAAAATCGAATTCCTACGTGCCTTGGCTTGATCAAATATGCGATTGCGCTTAAGAAAAGAATAGTAAACACTCCCCAGAATTCAATGTTTGTGCCCATTTATTGGCATCTCCCGCAACTGCATGATAGTACCAATAGGCGGCTCCAGGGCGACGCGGTCAGCTGATACAAAATGGCAAAAGTTTGCCACGACCTCATCCCTACCAAGCACAAGTTGCCACATTGACGTTGAAAATAAGCAGCCCCTCCTTGCCATAGAAGGCGCTGGTGGATAATGGTCGTGCTGTTATCTCCATGCGTGCGTATGGTCAGGAACGAACGTCACTCCACATGCCGCACTGGCTTCAATATCCGGTGCTCCGCCAGGAGGCGTCGTTTGTTCTCGATGCAGAACCAGAGTCCTGACCAGCCACCCACCGGGAATTTCTGCACGATCCGTACGTAGCATCGAAATGAGGCCCGGAGCCGGCCCTGTCGTTTGCTGTTGCTGATCGATTGTCTGCCATAGTATGGGCTTCATTTGCGCTTCCTCCCTTACCAATCGGGCATTCTCCTACCACTACCCATGCTGATACACAGAACACATATGCATCTATCCAGGCGGAACCACCCTTAATTGTTTCGCGCCCTCACTAACCCGGCCGCGCATAGCGGTAGGAGCAAAACTGTTCAAGCTGGCTCGGAATGGCTGACTATTTCGACCCATCACCCGTTGACCGAGGTACATACGGAAGCATGGTCAAACCTGTGCTCCTCAGTCCTAACGATCGGGTCACCTGAGGCAGACCGCTATCGGTCCTGCCTTGCCATCAACAAACCGCGTCACAGGAATGAGGGAATGTTGCATCTGGTCTTCGATAACTGCACGATATCGAGCTTGTCTAGTCACGGCATCGACCCTAGGCCGATCGATATCCTGACCGAAGAACCAACCGAGTCGTTTTGCGTAGTAGTACCCTAGTTCTCGATAGGCGCCAAACAGAAACGGTGATGAATCTGCTGTGACCGCGGCAGTACCGTTCTGAGGAACATACGGGCAGAGATCGTCGTCGTTGAATCCACCCTTATTGAACGCATTGATCATCATAAAACCGATCAACTCACAACTCGCATCGTTCTTAAAAGACCAGGGCTGAGACCGGCGCGCCCCTCCAGCAGTGGGCCGTAAATGACCACTTCTTGGCTGAAAGCTATCACAATGTCCTGCAACTGCAGCTTTGCAAGACGCTGTGTTCGTGCCGCTTCGGCATTCTCGTCCGACGGCAGCCAACACACTCCCAAGCGCATCGTGACTTTGTGAGCTGGGCAGCGCAGGCTTGATGAGATACAGTCGTTGAAAGTGACGCTCCGATTTCGCTTCACCAGAGCAGGTAACATCTCGTGGGTTGGATGTAATACAACCCAGCACAATTGGATGCTCCCACCTGAAAATATCGTACCCTAACTCCAAGTCCTGGTTACAAACCTGGTCAAGGTTCGCTAGGCCAGGAAGATAGAGATACAAGGGGTCCTGCGCCTGGTCTCTCAATAGACCGTACTTCAATCGGCAGATATCAGCCATTGATCCACTTCTATCTGCAGAGTGATCTGAGACGATAATGTCTTCCAACTTTCGCTGGATGAGCGCGTATGCACCCAGATTCTCCGACTGGCCACCATCGGAAAGGCGGATATTCACAAAATCGCCTGCAGAATCTCCAGCTCGACCATGGAGGAGATACAGGGGAAACGGGAGTAGCTTGTGCAAGATGTTTTCAGCCAGAGAAACGTGCGGATTTGGAACACTTCTCCCCCAATCAAGCGTAGTCAGCTTCAAAGCAGGGTTAGCTAGCGCGAGCCACTTTCGCAGAACCTTTTGCTGGGAGTCGAGAAATGCTGCGGACGAGATTGCAGCCTCCCAGGGGCGCAAATTGCTCAATTGTTTTGTCGAGTAATCGAACAGACCGGAACCTGATCCGTAGGGAGAAAACTCAAACGCTGTAAGTTGGAAGCGCTTTTGTTCTGGAGTGCCATCTAAGTAGAGCCAGCTTCGATTTTCTCCTGCTGTGGCATTGATGATCCACAGGGGCACGGTACCCTTTTCATACTCTTGTCGCAACAGACCAAACGTGAGATCATTTCTCACCCACTCTTCCTCACCAAGCGGTCGAGTATCTTTGTCGCAGGCAACAGAAGGCTTCTTGCAATTGTGTGGTGTGGCTCCAAATGTTCGGACTATTCCTACCTCGTATCGCCATCGAGAGGGGGAAAGTTTAATTTCCCAGTCGAAAACAAGATTCGGCACCACATTGAACGCCGTCGCTCCTAACGTCAACAGACTCAGTCCTACATACTCCAAATTGACTTGTAACTTGTGCTTAGTCGTCTCGTTATACCGGAATGGCGCGTTCCACCCGAAAAGATCCTGGTATCCACGAAGGTGATTCTGATAGCGAACCGGATCATCGTGAAAGAAGGAGGTGGAATTCGCATCATAGTTCGTAATGGACTGAGGGCACCTCTCTAAAGTAGCATCTCTAGATAAGTGAGCGTCCCTGCTTGTTACTGAGCCATCACTAGAAGAGTCACCAAAATAATCGACGTACTTGATAGGAAGACAATCTCGGAAGAATTTACCGGCCACAGCCCTTGAAGTACGCGGCGCACCTGCATCCTGCAGGTTACCTTCCGGATTCAACAACCGTGAAAAATACCAGAGGGCAGCGTACCCGCCTCCGGACACGGTTGAGACTGCATCGACACGCTCCATCACTCCTGCTTCCGTCAATCCCTGAAGCACTCCGACCGAAAAGTTCGCAGCTTTGATGCCTCCGCCCGCTAACGCGAGGCCTAGCTGAGGGCCGATTCCTTTGCTGCGGGTTCGTGCTTCAACCCCCTGTTCATAATAAGATCTACTATGAATGGCACCAGGCAGTGATGTTGATGCACATCCCGCTAACAACATTGCAAGAAAGATCAGTGCAAATCTCATCCTCTGCTCCGAGTGCACGTTCTTGGCTTACCAATGGTGGCTGTAGCTCTCAAAGTCTTCCCACACTTACATAGCTATCGGTTCGGGATTGTCGAGAGTGACACGAACTTACGGCGTACCATCATCCCGACCTTTCCAAACCCTACGACACGGCAACTTGTCTTATCAGAAGATGTCGCTCACCCTCACGGCGTAGGATCAGGAAAGAACCGCTTTTTAATGATGTCGAGAATGCCGATGGTACGACGAATGGCGAAGCCAAAAATAAATGCTATCCCAATGTTCATCGTGATTGAAGATTGGCTGGGAATGAACTCCGAGATCCCGCTCAATGTGAAGAGAAAGAAAATCACTGGGACGACTACGGGAGCCATAAGTAGTTCGGCCATGAACATCGTCCCTTCCTCAGGCCGAAACACTCCCTTCCCAAGAAGACCGGCGATATAGAACAGCAGGCCGACCAGGCAACCCATGCTCGCCCACAGCGAGAGTTCAAGCCAGCGCCAGGGATGACTGGTCCAAAAATATGACGTACTCAGGCTTTCAAGGTCGGTCTGTAGATGCGTTAAGAAATTCTGATATGTGACATGAACGGTGATGTCACCGGCTTCAAGCTCTGCTGAAGCCATGCCGAGCAAGCGTATAGTTTCATAGGGAAGCGGCAATGGATACAGCACCGATTTAAGATCCTTCAAGAGACACGCAGGTTGTGGCTCGTTACAATCAGGCTTTAGCCCTGGAACTAGAAGCTGCCCTGGAGATGAGACCGCAGGCATGGGAGGAGGTTCTACAGCCTTGGGAGCCTGAGCTTGTCCGCTTAATACAGGCGGCGCAGGAGGCGTAATTTCTTTTTTCTTTTGATTCTGCGACTCTTTGAGAGAGGCGAGTCGTAGTTCAATGAGGCGGGCTTTATGCAATATCGCGAGGCTGAGGTGTGAAGTAAGTGGTGGTTGCACCCAATCCCTGACGGCTTGTCGATGCACACACAGATAGCCCGAGACGACCAGAAGGAACAGTATGGAGAACAGCGCAAAATACCGCCTTCCACTGACAAGCGAGGCGGCATTTAGGGAACGCAGTTCATCATGGATGGCAGAGACCTTCTCCCAGACCGCTCGTCGGTCGGCTTCAGGTTTCGCATCCCAACCAACGCGGTCTAGCGCACCATCCTTCATTGGAAGCTCCGCAACGGCCTGTCCAACCTTGGCACTTTTCAACTCGGTCAGAGACCGCTTGATCCGCTCCAGTCGAACAGTATGGGTGGACGTGGCGTCGAGCTGCGCGAGCATCACATCAATCTTGCCAAGGATCTGCTCCACCGCTTGGCCGTCTGGCGTATAGGGCAACGGTGTGGTGCCGCAGCTTAGAACCATTGTCAACCACCTTTCGACCGTTGTGACGCTACTCATTGCTTTGTGACCGTCGAACTGAGCAGATCGACCAACTGGCTATGGTCATCGATGAGTGCAGCCCATTTCTCGATGACAGTTTTTCGGTGAGCGGCCAGGTCCTTCTGTGCGTTCTCAAGCGCGGTCCCGGTAGTCTTTTCCTCCTCAGCCAGGATCTGCGTGCTTAACGTCGAATCTTGTTTGGCCTTTTCAAGCGAGGCTTTGACTTCATCGCTGGCTTCTTTCGCTGTTTTGACTTTATCCATTAGCTCTTTATCTTTGTTCAGGTCAGTTCGTACATGCTTGGCGTTCAGTTGTCCGTCGATACGGGCGCGGAGATGATTCAACGACAAGGCACCGCCAGACAGTGTGGCCTGCAGGGGTTTATCAGGGTCAGTTTGACGGGCAATTGCAAGGAGCTCATCCGCAGCCTTCTTGAACCCGGCATCGGCGCCGCCGCTGGCAATCTCACCGGCGATTTCGACGACACCTTCGAGAGCTGATTTTGTAACCTTGGTATAGGCATCCAGCAATTCAGTGGGGTCATTATCGAAACTCTTGAGATTCCAGTTGCCAGTTTCATCCTTGATGAATGCCATCTGAGCCTTGCCACGGCCACTGGCATAGACCGTGTTGATCTTCGACCAAAAATGGTCGGCGTAGAGTCGGTCGATGATCTTGATTTTTTCTCCAATGGGGGTCGTGGACCCAAAGAGCAAGTAATCCAAAAATTGAGGGGTGTGCGCACCAGACCATTCATATAGATGAACGAAGTCAGTAGGTTCCGCTCCCCGAAGATGGACGCTCAGCGGAAGTTCTCGTCTATCTCTCCCCTCAGGCCCAAGCTGCTTCAGTAAGGCATCGGCTCGAGCTTGAATTTGATTGCCGTATTCGGAAGCGGCAGCGATAAAATGCACCATGGCGACGCGAACTTTGAATTTTGTCGGGCGACCTGCTGTGCTGGCAGTAGCATATCGAAAGGCTGCAGCTTGCATAGCCGCAGCAGTCTCGCTCGCTGCGCGCAACGCCAAGTTATAGCGCGCAAGCGCGTCAGCGCCCGAATGCGGTGCTATCGAATCAACCTGACTTGACCACTTCTCCGAGCTAATCTGTTTCTGAAACTTCTTAACGGATATCTCTGTTGCAGCGTGAATGGATGCAGAGCAAGCACCAGTGCTATGCAGCGCACAAATAGGGAGAATCAGTTTGCGGGATAGGCTATCAGCATCATCATCCAACGATTTAAGCAAGCGGCAGTGGAAATAATCGATCCGACTAAACCATCCTGTTGGATCAATATCCTTTTGAGCCAAACCTCTTGGACCAATATTCTCACACCAGGTTTTGACAGAATTCTCATTGTTCGGGTCAGCGCCGTTATTGGGAGGAGATTCGCCCAGTTCCCCAATCTCGCCAACGGTTTCCAAAACGTCCCGCACTCTGATCAATCCATTCTGAGCCTCGATTAGATAGCCATATAGCTCTCCAAGTTGAATTTCTGGTTCGAGCGACAGCGGGCCCTTGTAGACCTCCACCTCGATACGCATAGCAGCTGAGTCGTTGAAGACATAGCAGCCAGGCAGGCAGGATACCAGCAGTACTGTGGCCAGGAGGGAGATACGAGTTGCGCTAAGCTTGGTCATGGTCGTGGGGCTCCCTTACTTGCTACCGGTGGTTGCGAACGGCATGCGAAGTGTGTCTAGCAAAGTCTCCAGCTTCGACCGATCAGTAGGCGCGACTTCACGTTGTAGATCGCCCATCGCCCTCAGCAAGGTTTTCTGTGCGTCCAAAATTCTTCCACGCTCTTCCAGTAGATGTTCCATGGTCTTCAATTCTCTGCCCGCAGTTTGGAATTTAGGTTCGGACAGCTGCTGAAGCGCACTGATCAGCGGCTTGCTGTCGATGGAAAGGGCAAGCAACAGGCGATCATTCGGGTCAAGTTCTTTCGTACCCTCTGGCCCGAGAAGATAGTATTTCGTTTCCGATGGCTTTCCCTCGCAGGAAAAACTCCTTTCAGCATCGTCCCTACTCTTGGCCCCTTCCAGCTCCTTGAGACGGCCTTCGATGGTTTTCGAGAGATCTTTCAGGCTGGCCGTTTCTTTTGTCTTCTGACTCGCCAGAGCATCGTTGGCCTCGCTCAACTTCGCCTGCAACTCTGTCGCCTGCTCACCAATCTTGGGATCTGGCTGCACAGAAGGTGTGTCGCCCACTTTTGCAGATTCTTTAGGCTCGTCTGTCGCTACTCGCAGAGGTACGCTGACTGCACGCAACTGATTCAATTGCTCTAGACGTTCCTCGATGATTAACACTACCTTCGCTAGCAGGGTTTCCTTGGTTGTCAATTCGAGGGACTTATCGTCCTTAATTTCTTGATAAAGCGCCCGCAAGTCCCGGACCTCTCCTCGTGCAATCTGACGTTTGGCGTCTGCTTGCAGATCATCGGCAGAGACAGGGATAAATGAATTGCTCTGTTCGTTGTAGCGGATCGCGCTGCCGAAGGAGTCGATCTGACTTTTCTTGAGTACGCCGGACTCGAAGTGCACCTGACTATACAAGGCCGCGGCCTGACCGGTCATACGAAAACGATAAAGGGAGTCCCTGAGTGGTTTGAACTCGCCTCGGACGCGCTTCATAAATGGCGACGAATCCGCTGAACGCTCATCCTCTGGGGTTGTGTCGATCCGGCATCCACTCAACACACGAAAGTAGTACGTGGTACGGAACCGGACTTGGTCATCGATGTGCTGCGGCTCTAGACCGGAGTCCACGCGGAGAGCCGCAGGCACATCGCCCCAACTCGCGCAGCCGGATATGGCCATAACTGCCAGGCCGATCAGTGGAATGGGGCATAGTCGGTGTTTCATTGGGTTGATCCCTCTGGAAGTATTTGTCTCAGCGTTCCGATGGGCAGCTCCGTCTAACCATTTTGGGCAAGGCATCAAAACGCATCCCCCTCATCTCAGGCGGCTGGTTGTAGACGAACTACTACGTATGCGCAATACGTGCAAATGGCCCTATCGAGAATGAAATGCAACCATTCCGACGGGAGATATTGGGAAACGAATTCGCCCTAGTATCTCTACTAGAGGCAAGAATCACTACGTACTAGGAAGGAAGAAACTGAAGCATATTGTCCAACCGTGAGGTTGCACCCCAAAGTCACACGCGATACCCCGCCAGCAACAAGGGTGACTCGACCGGAGCGAGACAATCGCATCCCGTTCACTCACTACAACCGCATCGAAAGAGATACAGCCCATCTCATTTTGCCGATGTCCAGATGTATCCGACTGTCATATCCACGCAATTTCCGTCATGCGAACCACTCAGCAGGGTCAATTCGCGCCGGCTGCCCCAGTAAATCACCAGGGTAGAAAGATGCCGTTCCTAGGGTCATGGCGAGCCACATCCCCGCGCTAACTGTATGAAAATATGTTCATGGTAGGATGAATCATGAGCCCTGAATTCTCAGTTGAGCATTCCGCCGCAGAAACCTTCGTGACACAGAGGGCAGAAGACCTGACCTGGCACTAAGTTTGCTCACTTATTCGAGTAGCGAGTATCAAAAGGTCGAATCACCCAAGGAGGACACCATGCGAGAACGCACCCTCACCTATGACGAAACGAAGGCGGCCGAAGCGGCGTTCAAGGGCGAGCCCTTCAACCCGGCTTGGTCTGCCGCTGCTGCTACCGTGTATGCAGGAATCACGGAAGCCATGGAAAAGCGACTGATGGCTATGGCTGTTGAGTCCGAGGTAGCTGAGGAATGCCTTGCCGGACAATAAGCACGACAATCGTTGAGGATCAATATGCAGTGGCTAATGCGATCAACGTTTGGACAAGCTGATGAGGCAATACGAGGCCCCTGCCGGCTGTCCGACGGCCTCCAAGAGGAAGTGCAATGTTAGGTGAGCGTGGAAATCGGTTAGCGGGTTGGTCTTCGCATCTCGCTCGGAACAGGCGTCACGGTTTCTTCGCCACCACCTTGCCGTTCTCCCACACATAGATGGGTGTGCCGTACATGCGTGCGGTCTTCCGCGCAACCTTCGCCGCTCGGCGCAGCGCGGCGCCGACCTGCTTAGAAAATTCGCTAGCCTTGGCTTTTCCGCCTGGCGGTTTCATGACTTCCCCTCCACCAGTCTCGGCACCGCCCCTGAATTATCATAGATGGACCACTTGTCTGCCAGATCCCGGCATAGCATATGAAAATTCTTCAGGCTCCGACGAAATCGACGCACGACATCGGCCCGTGGTACATCATGCCCTCCCTGACGCACCCGCACGGCAATCCGCTGGAGGGCCAGGGCAACGGAAGGCAAGGAGAGGAATACGATTTCAATTCGATATCCATCCGCCTTCCACTGTGCTAACAGCTTGAGATAGGTCCGCCCGCTCAAAGTCGTCTCAAAAGCAAAGTTTGCCCGAGCACCAGCCAATCGATTCAACTCCATCAGCAACAGGCGCCCTCCCTGCCTGGCTGCCAATTCCGGCTTGAGTGGCGACAGCCCGCTCGCAATGAGATCGGCATTCACGAAATGGATGACTCCGCCCTCACGTGGAAGAAACTCTCGAGCGAATGTGGTTTTCCCCGCGCCGTTCGGCCCGGCAATCACAATACATCGAGGAGTACGGCTCGATCGACCTCGTAGGCGTTGCATCGACGCATTGTCGCTTTTTTTCGCGCATGAGACAAGCCGGCAACTGCACGTCACACATCTGCTTTCTCGATTTTGGCCACACCAATCTTCTTCCCAAACCAGGCACTCCCCCCTGCCAAGACACACATCACTCCGCCGATCCCAATGAGGCTGGCGACAGAGCCGAACGACTCCGCCACCCAGCCGAATGCACTCATGCCGAGCATGGATGTCGCGGTGGCACTCGCCGTATAGACCGCCATCACGCGGCCGACCATTCCCGCCGGAGCCACTTCCTGAATAATGCCCCAGGCGATGGGGGTCCACGCGCCGAAGCCGATGCCGATGCAGCCCACGAGTACGGCCGCCAGGCGCAAATCATCCGTCCACGTCAGGCCCAACAAGGCCAACCCCGCGAGGGCGCAGGAGAGCGTGATCACTGCGAGGCGCTGCGAAAGGTCCCACCCGCTCATCCGGATCAGCCCGATTGAAGAGAGCAGCAACCCCACTCCAAGCCAGGACCAGAGATACCCGACCTCGACCGGCCCGAGCCCGAGCAGATGGCGACCAAAGACAGGGAACAGTGTCGTGAACGCGCCGCTGCCGAACGTATAGACCGACGCGAGGACAATCAGGATCAGCAACGTGCGGTGGGTGACAAAGGCATATCGTATCCCTTCGAACAGATGCCGGATGAATGGTCTCCATCCCCCGCCGTTAATCTGCACGGTCTCTGTCACTCGCAGCCGGATCGGCAGCAGACAAGCCGCTGATGCAAAATAGGTCATAGCGTTCAGGCAGAGCACGTCTTGTGAACCGACAAACGCAATACCGAGTCCGCTGACCGCCGGCCCGATGATGATACCCAGACTGGTCGTGCTCTGGAGGAGCGCATTCGCCGCCGTGAATTGAGGGCGAGTGACCATGAAGGGAACGGCGGATGAGAGCGTGGGCACAAATACAGCCGTGGCGACACCGTAGAGAAAGGTAAGAAGGTAGAGCGACCCGACGGTAAAGTTTTCCACCGAGACCAGGCAGGGGATGAGTCCGATGAGTACTCCTCTGGCGACATCGCTCCCGATGAGGATGGTTTTCTTGGGGAAGCGATCGACGATCACACCGATGAACGGCCCGAAGAGAATCGGCGGGAGCGTCTGTAGAAGCCCGATGACGGTCGTCTTGAGCGGCGAGCCGGTCACCGCATAGACGAACCAGAGCAAGGCCAGCTTGCTGATGCCTTCAGCAACCTGGGACAGTACCTGGCTCCACCACATGAGACTGAAATCGCGTGTGAGCAGCCACCGATGGGCTTGGGCCATACCGCCAGTATAAACGTTTACCGCAGGAGTGGAATCAGTAGGAATGGGTGGCGCTGAGAAATGTCTCACGCATGGTCCTTCCGCTCACGAGGGCTCGCTTGCCACATATCATCGCGTTCGTTCCATGCAGACAGTCAGGTGTTCGCCACCTGTGAGGATCATCATGCCTGCGCGACAAGAACGGGACGGGCTCTGCGAACACATGACACCGCCACGGCTGCGGTGAGCAGGAGCACAAGCCCCAGCCCCATCAGGCTCGTAGCGGGACCGAGCGCGTCGGCCACCCACCCGAATCCCGTCATCCCCGCCATGGCGGAGGCCATGGAGCCAACACTAAACGTCGTGAGCACGCGGCCGATCAAATGTTCCGGTGTCACTTCCTGAAGCACCGCCCACACGATGGGATTGAGCACCGCCGTACTGCCGCCCACGATGATGACGATCGCCGCCGCGACCAGAGGCGTCTCCAGCAGGCTCACCCTACAGACCGCAAGGCCGCCGATGGTCATGCCGCTGACGACGATACGTAAGCGCCCCTGCATGTCACTCTGTTTTTTCCACGCCAGCCAGGTCGAGGCCGCCAACATCCCCACACCCAGCGCGGACCACAACCAACCCAGTTGCACGGGCCCGACTTGGAGAAACTCCTTGGCATAGACCGGCAAGATGAAGACGAAGGCGCTCACACCCAGATTGTAGAGCGATGAAATGATCACCAGGGTCAATACCATGGGTGCTGCCCGAACACGAAACGAAATCCGACCTTGAGCTCGTCCCACACGGAGGAGGAAGCATTCCTCGCTGCAACATGAGGGATGCTGAAGCGAATCGGCATCAGGCACAGGGCCGAAAGAAGGAAGGTGGCGGAGTTGACGAACAACACATTCTCCGCGTTGATGAGTGCAATCATCACGCCGCTGATCGCCGGCCCGAGCAACATGCCGATATTGTTCGTGCCTTGAATGAGCGCATTCGCCGACATCAGCTCCGAAGGTCGAACCAATAACGGCACGGCCGACACCAGCGCGGGACCGAATACGGTGGAGACCACCGATGTCAGAAAAATCAGTCCATAGAGTCCCTCGATCGACAGCATGTCCATGGCATATAGCGCCGGGATGAGAACGGTGAGCAGTGCGCGAAGCAGATCGACCCAGATCATGACGGCTTTTTTCGGCAGCCGGTCCAGGTATACGCCGATCAGCGGACCGAACAAAAGCGGGGGAATGGTCTGGAGAAGTCCGACCATGGTCATCTTCATGACCGAGCCGGTCAGTTCATAGACGAACCAGAGAAGCGCAACCTTGTTTAAGCCCTCTCCGATCTGAGAGGTGGTCTGCCCCCACCACAGCAGCCCGAAATCTCTGGTTTGAATGAGACGCCACCCGCGGCTTGGAATCGAGACTGAACCATCCTCTGACATGATCGCGTTCCTCCTGGACTGACCGAAGCACTGTGGTCGCAGCCACACCTCTGCTATCTCTCGTACCTACGGCCAAGTCGTCCTGAACCATGCTACTCATTTCTGCCAGCCGGGGAGGCTAGGAAAAGCCCTGGAGGCAGATCGACAAATGCCTGGCAGGCATCACGATTTTGTCCAGTGAGCTGGCCTCGGGGCATCGTGCAACTGTGCGTATCCAACGAGGGCCTTCATAGACCGCACGTTCCGCAAGCAAGAGGACGACCAGGCCACGCTCCTCCCCCCTCAAGCCTTCCCCCCCTCCCTCCGATACAGGAACAGGAAACCCTTTTCTTTATTTCCCGGGAGGTCGCATGTCCAACATCATCGAACAAATCGACAAGGCAATCGGTGCGCATGGCGCGTGGAAGGTGAAACTGCGGCAGAACATCGACGGCACGCTGGCACTGGTCCCGGCAGAAGTCGGTGTGGACAACCGCTGCGAATTCGGCAAGTGGCTGTATAGTCTGGCCGGTACCCCCGCCGCCACAGACCCCTATTACAAAGAGATCCTCGAACTGCACAAGGCCTTCCACAAGGTCGCGGCGACGGTCGTCACCAAGGTGCAATCGGGAGATAAACCCGGCGCGGAAGCGTCGATCGGCTTTAAGGGTGAGTACACGGCGGCCTCGTCCAAGTTGACGGCCAAGATGATGGAGTGGAAGAAGACAGCCACGAAGGCAGCCTAATCGAGCGCGGCCATGCTCTGGAGAAACTCCCTAGACTCTATGGAGTTTCTCCAGCCTCCGCGCCGGCCGACAAGGCCCCCTCCTCCCCTTCAGACCCGGACGCGCAGGACTAAGCCGTCGTTTTCTCACACACTTTCTGAAATGACTGCATAGAGAGTTGCTCCGGCACGGCTCCTGCTCTGTGCTGCTTCAGAAGTAACCGGATGTATACGCGATGCCCTCATCTATCCTGCTCATCGACGACAGCCCCGGCGAATGTGAACTCTTTCGCCAGGCCCTGACGCAGTCCGGATACAAGGGTCGCTTGGAGATCACCGATGGCAGCCGTGCGGCAATGACCTATCTCAACGATCACGTACCCAGCGATGAACCGGGCTTGATCCTGCTCGACCTCAAATTACAGGGAGAACGCGGGGTGGATGTGCTGAAACGCCTGAAGCAGGATGCGCGATTGGCGCCCATTCCAGTGGTGATTCTCACCAGCTCCGACGACGCCATGGATGTGCGGGCCTGCTACCAGGCCGGAGCCAACGGCTACGTGGTCAAGCCGGGACAATTCGATGATCTGGTGAGCCTCTCCCTGCACCTCTGGAAATTCTGGCTGGAACACAACTGTACAAGACGGATGGCCACCTCATGCTGACGCGCGCCGCCCTCAAAAATCCCTACGCCGTCTTTGCGATCTGCATGATCGCGCTGATCCTGGGCGCCGTGTCCTATCAGAAAATGCGCGTGGACATCTTTCCCGAGATCAAGCTGCCGTCGATTCTCGTCACCACCTTCTATCGCGGCTTGAGCCCCAGCGAAATGGAGGGAGCGATCACGCTCAAGATGGAGCAGCGCTTCGTCGAGGCGAGTTACGTCGAGCACATCGAATCCCAATCGCTCTCGGGGATGAGTTACATCAAAGTCTTCTTTCAGCCGGACTACGGGATCGATTCGGCCCAGTCGGAACTGACCAGCCTGGCCTACAGCATCATTCGCCTGCTGCCGCCCGGCGTCTATCCGCCCTCCGTCTATAAGTTCGGTGTGTCGAGTCTGCCGGTGGGCTACCTCTCCATCTCCAGCGACACGCTCGGCCCCAAGGAAATCCGCGACCTGGCCTACTTCAACGTGCGCCAGCAGATCGCCACCATCCCGGGCATTTCCTTCGGCCCGCCGTTGGGCGGCAAGGTCCGACAGATCACCGTGTTCCTCGACCAGCAACGGCTACTCGCGCGCGGCGTCTCTCCCTCCGAGGTGGTGAATGCACTGAATGCGCAGAGCGCCATTATTCCCGCCGGCGACATCAAGATCGGGGACCTCGACTACTACGTCTACTCCAACAGTCTCGTGGACGTGGTGGACAAGATCAACGACATCCCCATCAAGATCGTGAACGGCACGCCGGTGTTGATCCGCGACATCGGCACCGCCGCCGACAGCGCCGCGGTGCAGACCTCGATCGTGCGGGTGAACGGCCGCGAGGCGACCTATATTCCGATCACCAGGCAGGAAGGCGCCAACACGCTGGAAGTCACCGACGGCATTCGCGCGAAACTGTCGAAGCTCACGGAGATTCCAGCGGGCACGACCGTCAAGTTTCTCTACGACCAGTCGCTGTACATCCGCCAGGCCATCGCGAATCTCCAAAAAGAGGGACTCCTGGGCGCCGGACTGGCCGGCCTCATGATTTTCATTTTCCTGGCCAGCGTGAAGGCAGCGCTCGTGGTCGGACTGGCCATTCCCCTCTCTCTGACCGCCGCGCTGGTCGCGCTCTACCTGACCGGCCAAAGCGTGAACTTGATGACGCTGGGCGGACTCGCCCTGGTCATCGGCACCCTGCTGGACAACAACATCGTGGTGCAGGAGAACCTGCATCGGCATTTGGAAATGGGCAAGGACGGACGTTCGGCAGCCGAGGACAGCGCCATGGAGCTGACGCTGCCGATCCTGGTGGCCACGATCTGCATCCTCATCGTCTACCTGCCGATCATGTTTTTTACCGGCATCGTGAAGTATCTCTTCGTGCCGCTGGCGATGACCGTCGCCTTCGCCATGTTGGCCGACTATGTCGTCTCCATGTCGGTGACGCCGGTCGTGTTGGCCTGGCTCTACCAGGCGGGGCACGCCAAGTCTTCCGAACATGAGGCGTCGGCCGACGAGGGGTGGTTCCGGTATGTGCTTGCGATCTACGAACCGCTGCTCACCGCCGGTGTACGGTTCAAGCCCGTCGTGATCGGCTTGGCTGCACTCGCCCTGGTCGCGACCGCGGTCTTCCTGCTGCCCCGTCTCCACACCGAGTTCTTCCCCAAGGTCGATGCGGGCAATTTCACCATGCTGGTGATGGCGCCGGAAGGATCACGGATCGAAAAGACCACGGCCATCGTGGGTCAAATCGAGCAACTCGTGCACGATACGATTCCCAAGGGCGATCTGGAAGAAGTGATCTCGAACACGGGTCTTTACTTCGGCGATGCGGCGCGCTTCGCTCCGAACACCGGAAACCATACGGCCTTCGTGCTGGTAAACCTGGTGACCGGACATCAGGGTCACACGGAAGACTACATCGCGGACCTTCGCAAGAAGTTCAAGTCTTCGCTGCCCGGTGTCGAGATCGCCTTTCAAACCGGCGGTATCATCAGCGATGTGTTGAACTTCGGCCTCAAGGCTCCGATCGACATCCAGGTCAAAGGCCCCAGTCTCGAGGTCATCCGGCCGGTCGCGGAGCAGATCCAGCAACGGATCGCGCAAGTGCCTAACACGGTCGATGTGCGAATCAAGCAGGGCAAGAGTTATCCCGAGCTGCATATCGATGTGGATCGCACCAAAGCCGCGTACTACGGCATCAACCAGAATCGCGTGGTCGTCGATGTCATCACCGGCATCAGCTCCAACCTGGCCCTCTCCCCCAACTACTGGCTGGATCCCAAGACCGCAAACGGCTATTTCCTGCTGGCCCAGTATCCGGAGCAATCGCTCACGACGACGGAAGATCTGTTGAACATTCCCATCATCGGCGCGCGCACACCGCTGCTGCCGACGGCCAGCCTCACTGGCGGCGGTATGCAAGGCTCCACGCTGGCGCTGCAGAATACGCCGTTTGCCGGACGGCAAATGGACATGGCCAGCGGGTATTACGCCACGGGAGACGACCGGCGCGGACCGCCGGTCATGTTGCGGGATGTGGCATCCCTGAAATTCAAAACCGGCCCGGATTCAGTGGACCACTATGATCTCTCGCGCTTGATCAACGTGTTGGTGACACCGGTCGGAAACGATCTCGGCCATGTGGCCAAAGACATTGAAACGGCCCTGGCCGGCGTGCCCCTGCCCAAGGACGTGACGGTACAACTGCGCGGCGAAGTGGCCAACATGCGCGGCGCAATCCAAAACTTCGCGCTGGCCCTGCCCCTCGCCGTGGTGCTGATCTATCTGGTCATGGTGGCGTTGTTCCGGTCGTTCATCGATCCCCTCATCATCCTGGTGGCGGTTCCGCTGGGATGGATCGGCACGGTCTTGACGTTGCATCTCACCAACACGTCCGTGAACGTCGAGTCGATGATCGGAACGCTGATGATGATGGGCATCGTGGTGTCGAACAGTATTCTGCTGGTCGACTTTGCCAATCGTATGGTCCGTCATGGAGCCACGGCCGAACATGCCGTGCTCGAGGCGGGACGGCGACGCATTCGTCCGATCCTCATGACGGCCCTTGCGACGATTCTCGGCCTGCTGCCGCTGGCCCTCGGCTTCGGCGAAGGCAATGAAACCATGGTGCCCCTGGCTCGCGCGGTGGTCGGCGGGTTGGCGGTCAGCACGATCATGACGTTGTTGGTGGTCCCCATCATGCACTCACTCGTACTTATCCGCCGGGAACGTCCCCCTGTGTCTTCGACCGCGCCCGCGACTCTGGAGGAAATCTGATGACCGAACAGGTAGTCCCGCCCCCGCTCGTCAAACGCCCCAACCGTACGCCGCTCTGGATTGGAACGGCCGTGCTGCTCATCCTGACGATCGGCGGCTATCTCTATTGGCAGGGAGACGAACCGGCTACCCCCTCGGCTACAGCAAGACCGGCTGCGACGGCGCAATCGGAACCGCCCTCCGGCCCGACGCCTTCGGAACTGGACTCCACACCGGTCGATGTGCAGGTCACCAAGCCGACCCGACGAGACCTGGTCTATACGGTGAAACTACCGGCCAATGTGTCGCCGCTTTATCAAACCACGCTCTACGCCAAAGTCGCCGGCTATCTGAAATGGATCGGCCCGGACAAGGGCGACGCGGTGAAGAAGAACGAAGTGGTCGCCGTGATCGATGCGCCGGAGGTGGAAGAGCAGTATCAGCAGGCCGTGTCGGATTACAAAATCAAGAAGCTGACCTACGAGCGGCTGGCCAAGGTCTGGAAGGAATCGCCGGACGTGATCGCCAAACAGGACGTGGACGTGGCCGAGGCCGCGTACCAAGGCGCCCGACACCTGATGGAGCAGCGGGTCGTTATGCGGGACTACACCAAAGTCCGCGCACCCTACAACGGCATCGTCACCGCGCGCTTCGCCGATCCCGGCTCCTTAATTCAGATCGCCACCTCCTCAGCCACCAGCGCGATTCCGCTGTTTACGATCATGGACCTCAGCACCGTCCGCGTCTATGCGAACGTCCCGCAAGACGACAGCCCCTGGGTCGTGCCCGGCAAAACCAGCGCAACCGTGAAGGTCACGGAGCTGCCCAACCGGTCGTTCAGCGGTGTCGTCACCCGCTCCACCCTGGCGCTTGATCCCGCGACGCGAAGCCTGCTCGTCGAGATCGATTTGCCCAACACAGACCATGCGCTCCGGCCCGGCACCTTTGCCGAAGTGGCGCTCGGGTTGCGGGAAATCCCGCAGGCTCTCGTCGTTCCGCCGCAGGCGGTCATCAGCACACCCAAAGGCAAGTCGGTCTTCATCATCGAAGAGAGCAAGGCCAAATCGGTCCCCGTGCAGACCGGCATCAGCGACGGCCGCTGGATCGAAATCACCTCCGGTTTGCAGGGCCACGAAGAAGTCGTCGCGGTCGGAAAACGCCGCCTGCTGGACGGCATGCCGGTCCAGGCTTCGCCGTTCAATCTGCCTGAAGCCAAACCGTCCCAACAGAAATTCGAGCGTCGCGTTCCCGGTGGCACTCCCCCGCCGCCGACCTCCGCACCGAACGGGGCCTCGCAGAAACAGGGAGAACGCCCATGAGTCGCTTGTTGCCCCATACCACCCTCCTGACGCTGGCGACGTTGGCATTGACCGCGCTGTTGGTCTCCGCCTCGCGCGCCGCGGACCCAGAGCAGCCCCTGACGCTGCCTCACGGCAGTTTTCTGGGCGTACAGCGCGCCGTCGATATAGCAGTAAAAAACCACCCCATGCTGCTCGAAGGCGCGGCGAACTTGAAAGCCTCGGAGGCCCGCACCGAACAGGCCCGCTCCCTCTACTACCCGCAGGTCTATGCGAACGCCAACACGGTGGCGGGCGCCGGGGTGAGCAACCCGCGTTTCCTGGTCGGCGGTGGATTACTTCGAGAAAACCAGACCACCTTCACCGGTGGCGTCATCGCCAATCAACGCATCTACGACTTCGGCTACACGAGCAATCTGGTGGAGTCGAGCAAACTGGCCGAACGCGCGCAGGGACAGGATGTCAGTGCCCGCCGTGCCCTGGTGTTGCTGTATGTGCAACGGGCCTATCTGAATAGTCTCAAGCGGCGGCGACTGGTCCAGATTGCGGAAGAAACCGTCCGGGAACGCGGGATCATCGCCGGGCAGATCGAGACCCTCTACCGCCAACAACTGAAATCGAAGCTCGACTTCGATCTGGCGCATGTGGAGCTGGTCAATGCGCAATCGCTCCTGGTGCGCAGCCGCAACGATTTGAAAGCCAGCTTTGCCGACTTGAACCGGACCATGGGCATTGCCGGAGCCGACGACTACGTCCTCGAAGACATTTCCGTGGAGGTGCGTCCGCAGAAGACGCTGGAAAGCCTGATCAACGAAAGCCTGTCGCATCCGGAAGTGAAACGCGCGAAGGAGCAAACCGCGTCAGCCGATGCGCGACTCACCGCGACCAAACGCCAGTACCTGCCGACGGTCTCGGCGATCGCCAGCGGCGGGACCTTCGATCCCTTCGATGCCCGCCAGAACCAGCAGACCGGCGGCTGGTGGATGGCCGGCGCGATGGTGTCGATGCCTCTGTTCACCGGATTTTTGATCGAAAATCAAGTCGTGGAGGCGAACGCCAATCGTCAGGCCGCCTCCGCCGCCACCAGCAATATCGAACAGGCGCTGACGCAACAGGTGACCAACGCCTATCTCGACACCCTGACCTTCGCCCAACAGATCACCCTGGCGGAAGAACAGGTGAAAACCGCGCAAGAGGCGTTGCAGCTTTCGAAACAGCGCTACAAACTGGGGTTGGGCACGGTGGTGGAAGTGACACAATCGGAAGTGGCGGTGACCGCGGCGCAAACCCGGTTGGCAGAAACCCAATTCGACTACAAGATCGCGGAAGTCACGCTGGCCTACACGTCTCAGGGCGACGACACCGGGCGCGCGCTTTTATTGAGTCGCGCCAGCCCCCCTTCACCGGATGCAGTGGGCCCGCACCCGGCCAATTAGCAGGCGCTCCGACCGAAGCATGCTCGCCGTTCGTGAAGCGCCGTTCGTATCTCGTGTCGCCGGCGATCGACTCGTTTGAAACAATGGACGAGAGACGCGTCACGAACGACGCGGGTTTCAGTTTACACCGGTTGGCCGGGGAAGACTCGAGCGAGGTCGATCACCAGTTCGTCCTTGGAGTTGGCAAGAAGCCAGTCCCAGATGCTGGTACTCTGGATTACCATGGCCTGGTCGAGATCAAAAAACAGGTCGAAGCCTTTGGAGACGATGGGGTTCATCGGATAGCGTCGATCGTAAATCATGCCGTAGGCCGGAATACCGTAGACGGTCTGCCAATTCCCCAAAATAAAATGTAGTTCAGTCCCCCTCACGTAGAGCCCGCCTGACGTGATGATCCGCTTGACCGACGTCTGCGGCTGACTCAGATAGTAGGTGACCCGTTCATTCTCCCGCGCCAGGCGTAATGCTTCGACCAACTGCGGGACCAGAATCGCGATCTCCCCGTCCCGAAACATCGGCAACCGGATCGAGTCCCCGGAAATCCAGCGCTGGATCGAAGCCCGGTGCTCCTGCACCGTAAGACCCATCAGCACGCGACGCACCTGGTCGTGAGAGAACTGGGCCGGATGTGTGAAATGACCAGGCGGCCATTCCGGAAGCACATTGGCATCCAACTCCAAGCGGACAAAATTGACGGGATCTTCGTAGACGGTCCGCGAGGGGACCTGGGGGATGGCGCACCCCGCAGCGGCCAAGGCCGCTGCGGCAAACACCGTCATCCGTGAAACGTGAAACGCGAACCGCCGGCCGACCCGCCCCTCTCTCTTTGAGTTTCCCCTCTTCACGTTGTACGTGTTACTTTTTACGTTTCGCGACCATCACTCGGTAATAGTGACGGTCATTTCGACGCGCTCCAGCGGATTATCCCGCCCGTCGCGCTTGGAGCCGACCACTTTGTCGACCACGTCCAGTCCGCTCTGCACTTCACCGAAGACCGTATACTGCCAGTCCAGAAAGTTGGCATCGTTGACGCAGATAAAAAACTGCGAGCCCGCGCTGTCCGGATCGTTGGCGCGCGCCATGGACAGGGTGCCCCGCTTGTGCGGCTTGCTGTTGAACTCCGCTTTCACGTTGTGGCCTGGACCACCCATTCCATGCGATGCCCGGTCCGGATTCTTGCTGTTGGGATCGCCGCCCTGAATCATGAACCCGGGGATCACCCGGTGAAACGTCGTGCCGTTGTAGAAGCCCTTTTTCGCCAGATCCACGAAGTTCTTCACGTGATTGGGCGCCACGTCGGGGAAGAGACGCAACACGATCTCGCCCCATGGTTCGTTCTTGGATGTGACAGAAATGGTCGCGACCGGTGAACCTGCTTGTGCCGTCATCTCGTATCCTTTCCTACTCAGTTAAACTTGAAGGGTGCTACACTTTCCCCTTCCAATCCCTGGCTGACCGCCGTCCAGGTGACGCCATCGTCATCGCTGCGAAAGACCCCCGAACTGGTGCCGGCGTAGAAGCCCCCTTTTTCACCTTCGATCAACACCTGCACCGACAGATTGCTGAGCCCCTTGTTCAAGGGAACCCATTGCCGCCCCTTGTCGACGGTCTTGAAGATTCCCCGACCTGTGGCGACATACACGCCGCGCTCGTTGCTGATCAGTCCGCGGATCGAATCGTTCGGCAGGGCACGGCTGATCGGCAACCAGGTCTTGCCCGCATCGCTGCTGCGAAAGACCCCGCCGTCGAACGTGCCGGCATAGACGCCCTGTTCCTTATCCACGGCCAGCACCCGGATAAAATTCTCCACGAGCCCTTCATGATCCTTGAGTCCCTGCCGGAGACGTGTCCATCCCGGCGTCCGCTCTTTCAAACTATGCACGCCCTTGCCGGATGTGCCGGCGTAGAGGGTCCCGTCGTCGGTCCGGGCCAGCGCGTGCACCAGAATCTCATCCAAACCGGTGGACACGACCTTCCAGTGATCCTGCGCGGCATTCAACAGATAGACGCCGTCGCCGGTGCCGGCGTAGAGCCCCTTGGCATCCATCATCAGGGCTTTGATCTCCAGACGCTTGAGGCCCTTGTTGACCGGCTGCCAGCTCTTGCCTCCGTCACGCGACCGGAAGACGCCGCCACGAAACGTCCCTGCGTAAATCGCGCCGTCCTTGCCGGTGGTGAGACAGAGCACGAACGGATCGGTCAGTCCCTGGTTGGCCGAGGTCCAGGACCCGCCACGATCGGCGCTGCGAAAAATGCCCATGCCGAAGGAACCGGCATAAATGACTCCTCCGGAGCCGGCTGCAAGGGCCTGAATACTCGTATTGCCGATATCGGCGGAGGCGCCCGGGTCCTGTCCCGGATGCCCCTGCTCCAGATTCAACGGAGCCCCGCCCTCGCTCCCGCCCGGAAAGGATGCCGCTTGCGCAACCCCTTGCAGACCGCCGAGTGTAACCACCGTCAACACCAGCATATGACGCAGCATAGAATGATCATCCTTCCAAAAGTGTGAGCGCCGGATTACCGGACGCGATGACCGGCCGTGCCGATGGGTATATCAGGATCGAGCGGCAGATTCATGTCGGGAGCCGGCCCTGCGGCCCGCCCGAAGATCTTGGCCCCGATGATCCCGATCTCATAGAGTACCATGAGCGGGACCGCCATCAGCAACATGGTAAACAGCGTGGCGTCCGGGGTCACGATGGCCGAAATGATCAATGCCGCCATGATGGCATGTTTGCGATAGTGCGCCAGCACCGCGGCCGAGACGACCCCCACTCGGGACAACAGGGTCAACACCAGCGGCAATTCAAAAGCGCAGCCGAAGATCAGAAGAAATTTGACGTTGAAGTCGATATAGGTCCCTACACCGAGCGCGGGGGTGATGTCGCGATCCATACCGAAGCTGACGAAGAAGTCGATGACGAGCGGCAGAATGACGAGGTTACAAAAGACCAGGCCGAGCGCAAACAGAAACGCCGCCAGCAGGAACAAGGGAATCGCCCAGCGTTGCTCCTTGGGGAGCAACGCCGGTTCGATAAACCTCCAGCACTGGTAAAACACCATGGGCAGGCTGAGGATGATGCCCGCCAGAAACGACACTTTGATGGACGCAAACAGCGCTTCCGTCGGCCCGTAAAACACCAGTTGATTGGGAAACGGGCGATTGAGCCAGGCGACCATCTCGGAGGAGTAGGCAAACGCCGTGGCGAACGCGACCGCCAAGGTCACCACGATGATCAGCAGCCGCTTCTTGAGCGACTGAATATGGGCGGCCAGTGGTGCGAGCATTGCCTGTCTGAATCAACGACCCGTCCCTCCGTGCGTTCGGCTCACACACCGGCTCGATGCAAGCAGCGGCGGGTGCGACCGGGACGGAAAACGGGGATCTTCGCTAACGCGACGATCGAATGAATTCGGCTATTTTGTCTTTGGTGGCCAGCTTCTCTTTTTGCAACTGCTTCTTCAGCACTTCTTCCGCCGGCGTGAGCACATGCCGCTTCTGTAAATCGGCTAATTCAGCATCGAGGCGATGGTGAGATTCTTCAAGCGCACGGAATTCTGTGTTGGATTGCCGCAACCGTTCAGTGATCGCCGTCTCCGTCTGCATGTCGCACCTCCTGGTTGACTACATACGTTCGTGGATGACTGTCCTGTGCCCGGCTCCCGGAATCGCCCTACACCCGCTCGCACAAGGGGCCTAACTGGAGCGGTGCCAGTTCCATCAGCAGCGCATCTTCGTCAGGGTTCACATAGTACCGCGCTCGCCTGGCGGTCTGCCGAAACCCCAACCGATGATAGAGGGTCAACGCCTCCTGATTCGAGGCCCGCACCTCCAGCATCGCCCGGCTGGCACCACGCTCCAACCCGGCCCGCAAGGCCGTACAAACCAACCGACTCGCCACACCCTGACGTCGAAACGGGGCGAGCACCGCCAGATTCATCAACCGCAATTCCTCGAACACGATCCAAAAACAAAAATACCCGGCAATCACGGAGGTTCCAGCCCGGGGGTCAGGACACTTCGCGATGAGGAACTGCGCAAATTGATTACCGGACAACTCGGCTGCCAACATTTTGCGCGTCCAGGGGGCAGAGAAGCAAGCCTGTTCGATGGCGAAGACCTCGTCGAGGACCTCAGCGGTCGCCGGTTCAATCAACACGGAATCTGACGCCATGTCCGATCCCATTCCCAATTCCTTTGCCTACTTCTGCGCCCGCGGATCGGCATCATTTTGAGCACGTTTCCGGCGGCCCTGCGCCAGCTTGCCGGCAACCCGCTGCCGACGCCGTTCGAGCGCCGACACCCCCTGCTGTTCGTCGAATTTTACTTCCGCTTCGGTGCGTTGAACATAGCGGGGAACCAGCTCCGGCCCGGCAACCTGTCCTGCCTCCAGGCACTGTCTCCCCGCGAGACCGACACTCACGGCCGAAGGACGCTGTTGCTCCGGCCTGACTTCCTGCACTCGCCCGCCGACCGCTTCAACCGCCGCCCGGATGCCTTTCTCATAGGCTTGCCAGCCGTCGCCGAACAACGTACAAGCTTTGGCCCCTTGTAACGCCCGGGCCACCGAAGCAGGAGGGCCCACCTGCTCGGCGATATGAGTGTGCAGACCCGTTCCCGGCCGCCACTCGTAGGCAGCCCAGTACACTTCATTGTGCCGACTCTTCAGGACCGGCACCAACAAGCCCTTCACATCGCGCAAATTCCAAGCCATCGCTTCCAAAGTCGGGACCGTTACGATGGGAGTGCCCAACACGGCACGAAATCCCAACATGGTGGCAAGCCCCACACGCAGGCCAGTGAACGAACCGGGCCCGATCGACACGGCCAACCCTTGGAGATCCTTCAACGACAGTCCGGCCCCGCGTAACAGACGATCAATCGCGCCCATCAACGAACGCGCGTGCGATCCGTCGGCATCCTGTTCGAGCAGGGCCAGCACCTGCTCATCCCGAAGCAGCGCGACACTTTGCCAAGCCGTGGCCGTATCGATCGCCAGCACATGCCGGGCCGGTTTCGTCTTCATACCCGCCCAAGCTCGCCTGGCTTGATCGGTTCGTTCGGCACCAATTCATGAAACGTGACCTGCAAGCTTCCCGACCCTTGCCCATCGGTCATCCGAATCGCGAATGGACGCATGATGCGTTTGTCGGCTGTAGGCGCCTGGCCGTTCACCGCCGATACGGCCTCGACCCCACCGCCGACCACGCGGTAGTCGTCGAATTGCATCGTCGCTTCGACGTCACCGGACGGCGACAGACGCTCTTCCTGCACGACCAGCAGATTCCGACGATCGAACCAGATCCGCCTGGCCATGAACGGAGCCGTGCCATTCAGGCCCGGCGCGGTCATCACATCGAGTCGATACCGGCTGCCGTCTTCCGTCAATCGTACCGACTCGTCAGGCCCCACCACCTGGGTCCCGATGATCCCGCTCATCGCCCAGACGCTCAGTTGAAAGGGGCGCGTCAGTTGGCCGAGTTGATCCGCCTCAGAGGGACGGCCGATCACCTCACGTCCCATGGTCGGTAGCCGGAGCTTGAATTGATCGTCTATCTGCACAAACTCGAAAATTTCGCTGCCCACCGCAGAGAAGCCGCGCAACCGGATGGCGTCGGGACGTTGATAGAACACCGTACCTTGCACACGCTGGCCGATCGGCAGGATGCCGCCGGTAATCTTTGCGCTGAAGAGCCCCTTGATTGTCCGAACCTCGCCTGCCTGTTCCTGCAGGAGTGCCGTCAACTGCTCCGCCGTCGCCTGTTTGAGCTGGATGGTCTCAGACGGACCGAAGAGCGCGCAGCCGGAGAGTACCGAGAGACACAACAGCACGACAACCGTACCGAGCGAGGCAGTCTTGCGTTTCACCTCTACCGTTTCACCTTTTGCTTCACGCCAGTACTGCATCCAACGCGTCTCCGACTTCATGAATGCCGATCAACTCAATGCCTTCGACCGGTTCCAGCTTGGCGACGTTTCGCTCCGGTAAAAGACAGCGTTTGAATCCCATTTTGGCGGCTTCGCGAATCCGCAACTCGGCCTGGCTGATCGCCCGGACTTCACCACCCAGTCCGACTTCGCCCATCACCAGCGTCGTGAAATCGATTGGACTCTCCCGCAAACTCGACGTGACGGCGGCGACAATGCCCAGATCAATGGCCGGTTCGTCGATGTGGATCCCGCCGACCACATTCACATACACGTCCTGCCCCGAAAGGTGCATGCCCAATCGTTTCTCCATCACGGCCAACAGCAACGACAGGCGATTCGGCTCCACACCATTGGCCATGCGCTTGGGCATGGGATAATTGGTCCCCGAGACCAACGCCTGCAGTTCCACCAGGATCGGCCGCGTCCCTTCCAGGCTGGACACCACCACCGAGCCGGTGCTGCGTTGCGGCCGCTCGGCGAGAAACAATTCGGAGGGGTTACTGACTTCCTCCAAGCCGCCATCCTTCATTTCAAAGACGCCGATCTCGTTCGTCGATCCGAAGCGATTTTTTACCGCTCGCAGAATCCGGAAACTGTGGCTCTTATCCCCTTCGAAATACAGTACCGTATCGACGATGTGTTCCAGCAAGCGCGGTCCGGCGATGGCGCCTTCCTTCGTGACATGCCCGATGATGAACACCGGCACGTTGCTGCGCTTGGCAAACCACATCAGCTGCCCGGCCACTTCCTGCACCTGGCTGATGCTGCCCGGCGCCGAGGTGAGCTGCTCGGTGTAGACCGTCTGAATCGAATCCACCACCACAGCCGCCGGCTGGATTTCCTGGATGGCTTTGAGGATCTGTTCGAGACTGGTCTCCCCGAGAATCAGCAGATGTTTGCCATCGATGCCCAGACGTTGCCCCCGCATCTTGATCTGCCGGGGAGACTCCTCCCCGGAGACGTACAGAACCTGCTCGCCCGGCGCGGCCAGCAGCGGCAAGGCCTGCAACAGTAAGGTCGTCTTGCCGATGCCGGGATCGCCGCCGATCAGCATCACGGAACCGGGGACCACACCACCACCCAACACGCGGTCAAACTCCCCCATGCCCGTGCTGTGTCTTGGCTCCCCCACGATTTCGATATCGGAGATCGGCGTCGCCACGGCCATGGCTGTTTTGGGCATACCCTGGCGACCTTTCGGGGCGGCCGGCAATCGCTCTTCCTTGAGCGTATTCCAGCCTCCACAATCGGGGCAGCGCCCAAGCCATCGCAGCGCCTGATGACCGCAGGCCTGGCAATGAAATGTCGTCTTCGCCTTCATCCCTATTCGCTCCACCTCAAGGTCACAGATCTCAAGGCATCGTAAATGAAACAGCAGAGAAAAAGGAAGGAGGCGATGGGCGCATGAATGGGGAGATCCGCATGAAGTGCTGGTGAAATCCTACGTCTATCAGCGCAGCAATCAATTGGAAGCAGCAAGAGGATGAAAGGGAAGACCAGGAGGAATACCGGGATGAAACAGAAGCTCGGCACACAGATCGTTCGGCGTCAGGCTTTCCCGCCCTCAACCGGCAATCCTGACAATTGGAAGAGTGCGATGGCTGTAGCCGCCGCGGCATTGAGGGATTCCACCCCCGGTTTCAACGGGATGGTAAATCGAACGGTGGCGGCGTCCAGAACCGGTTCAGACAGGCCCCGACTCTCGCTCCCGATCGCCAGCACCGTTCGCGCAGGAATACTCCGAATCGCCCGGATGGGCACGCAGCCCTCACTGGTTCCGGCGTCGGCGGCCATGATCACGCAATCCAGGTTCTGCAATTCTTCTAGACTGGTATGGGGAAAGATCGGCAGCTGAAACAACGCGCCGGCGGTCGCCCGCACGACTTTTGGATTGAACACATCGACGGAGTGGGGTGCCAGCCACAAGGCACTCACATTGAGTCCCGCCGCAGTTCGAATGATCGTCCCCATATTCGTCGGGTCCTGGAGCATGTCCCCGTAGAGGCCGAAGATTTTCGGTTGCGCCAGTATGGCCGATTGGTTCCAGGTCGGCTGATGAACGATGGCCAGCACGCCGCTGGAGGTTTCGACATCGGACAATTGGGTCAGCTGGTGCTCCGGACAGCTGTGAACAGTACATCCGCTGCTGACAATCTGCTGCGCGATGTCCGGCGGCTGCCGCTCCAGAAACGTGGGGGTGACGACAAGGCAGACGATGTGTTGAGGAGCCGACTGCAACAATTCAAGGATCGGCTTGGTGCCCTCAAGCACGAAGACCCGTTCGCGGTCACGCGTACGCTTCGTCTTGACGACATCCCGTATGTGGGAGAGAAAGTTGCGGGAAACGGTGCGAGGTGAGAAGGTCAACAGTTACCCAGGGTCGGCGACACTGCGGGGAGGCCTGACTGACTCAGCAAGGCCTCCCCGACATCGACCTATTTGCGTTTTTTGCCGGAAGCCGCTTCCGCCGCGCGAATGCGTTGCGCACGAACCTTCGCTCGCTTGAGCGCCGACAGCTTGCCACGGGTCCGGTCCCGCTCGGCCTTCAATCGCTCCAGCTGGGCACGCAGGTGCACGCGCTCTTCCTTGTAAATATTGGCACATTCAGCAGGTGACAGGTTCGTCCAGTCTCCCGTTCCACGCGCCCGCTTGATTCGAGCTTCCAACGATTCACGCAGTAGCTTCTCGCGCATCGACATCAATGACTGCAAGGCTTCCTGCCGCCGCTGGACTTCTTCCTCTTCGGCCATAATGCCGCGAATGTCGGTTCCTAACATCGGCTGATCCTCCTCGCTCGAGACAACAATTAGAACGCCTCATTCTACCCGATTTGAGCGGCTTTGTTCTACCTAGGAGAATGGATCGTAACGCATTGATGTTACAAGCAAGTATTAGATCGGCCTCGAAAATGGGCCGTTGCAGACCCGGAAAGGGATGCAGTAAGATCCGTCCATGCCGAACGTCGGAACTCTTATTCGCGCCTGGCGGATCTCGCAAAAGTGCTCCGAGCAGGCGCTTGCAGAACGAGCCGGAATCGCAGCCTCGGTACTGGAAACGCTGGAATCGGAACAGGCCGATCCTCAGGCCTCCACCCTGGAAGCGTTGGCCGGCGCACTCAAGATTCCCCTTCCCTGGCTCTTTATCCACCCCACGGATTTAGACCTGCTGTGTAAAGACGATGACGATGAACCGGCCCCCCTGTCCACATTAACCGGAGCCGACCCCGTCCTGGAGCGAATTCTCGTGGCAGCCGGACATGACCGGTCGCTCTACGTCCTCCTGACGGCGCTCATGCAAAGCGGCGACCCCAAACTCCTGCGCGCCGCAGAGGTGAGCCTGCGAAGCCTTGTGAAACAATCCAAGCAGGCGACGGTACCCTGGCAATCACGGCCACCAGGACATTTCGAACCACCCAGCGATTAGCGCCCCCATCGGCGACTACCGCTACACCGTCCCACACCATCAGTGTCGATGAACAGTCGCTCACTCCTTTTGAGCGGATGCAGCCGACCGCGCCGCGTGCACCAACCGGAACCCCACCACAATCAGTGCCGCAAGCCCCGGCCATCCACCCAGCGGAGGCTCGGCAACCAATTGAAACGGATCTCCCGAGAGTGACGGCCAGATCGAACTGAGGGCAATGGGAAGCGCCAGCAGGATCCCGACCAGCGCTTCACCTGTGACTAAACCAGCGGCGCACAGCAGACCTCGATCTTCCGTCATAACATCGGAAGATTTCCCGGCAACCCGTACATACTCAGCCAGCAGGCCCCCGAACAAAATCGTGGCCGACAGCTTGAGCGGCAGATACATACCAAGCGCCACCGCCAGGACAGGAAAACGAAGGGCCGCGTTCCGTCGTGCCTGCCGCATATCGAGACCGATCACCATCATCCCCAGCACCATCCCCACGCCCAACAGGTGCCAGGGTAAAGAACCGCCGAACACTCCATTGGCAAGATTAGCCATCAGCGTGGCCTGCGGCGCCGTGAGGGGATGGGGATGGGCGGCCGTCACTTCACCGATCCCATATTTGGCCTGCAGCAGCGACAACACCGGCACAATCACGACCGCCCCCGTTGCCACCCCAATGACCTGCATTACCTGTTGCTTCCACGGGGTCGCACCGACGACGTGCCCGGTTTTCAGATCCTGAAGATTGTCGCCGCCCATCGCCGCGGCGCAGCAGACGACCGCCCCCACCAGCAGGGCCGCAGCCGGACCGGCCGGATTGCCCTTCCCGAAAATCCCCAGCAGAAGCAATGACGCGAGCATGATGGTGGCGATCGTCACACCGGACACTGGATTGCTTGAGCTGCCGACGAGGCCGGCCATGTATCCGGCCACAGCCGAGAACAGAAACGCCGTCACAACCATGAGCAGAGTCAATCCGACGCCGCCCCACAGATTGTGATTCAACAGGCCTTGATACAACAGCACCATGGGAACCAGCGCGGCCACCGTCAGCCCGATCAGCCAGACCACTCCTGCGTCCCGCTCCGTGCGCAGAAGTTCCGATTGCCCATCAGATTGGTTGCGAGCGCCGTACAGCGCCAGGAGTTGACGCAGACTCTGCCAAATCGGGCCGCGTACCTGAAACAGGGTCCAGACTCCACCCACCAGCATAGCCCCGATGCCGATGTAGCGAATCTGCCCGCTCCACGTCGCTTTCGCCGCCGCCACGCCGATTAATCCCTCCGGCGAACCGATGATCGCCTGGTACAGCGGCAGTAGCACCAGCCAGCCGATCGCCCCCCCGAAAAAGACGACCACTGCGGTGTTGAGACCGATGATGTATCCGACTGCCACCAAGGCCGGTGACAGGTTCAGCCCTCCGTAGAAGGTCGAACGCCCCAGTTGGAACGCCCCTTCGAGCGACTCGCTCCAGAGCTTCAACCCTCCCTCGGCAAACTTGAAGCCGCCGCCCAGCGCCGCAGCGCCCAAGAGCAGACGAACCCGGCCACCGGTCCCGGCGTCCGACGAGGCCCCGACCTTCAGCACCTCTGCCGTCGCGACCCCTTCCGGAAATCGCAGCCTGGCGTGAATGATCAGGACGCGGCGCAGGGGAATGGTGAACAACACCCCCAGCACCCCGCCGACGAGCGACACCGTGAACGTCTGCCAATAGTCGAAGGTGGTCCAATAGCCGATCAGGACCAGCCCCGGAATGGTAAAGATCACCCCGGCCGCCAACGCTTCGCCTGAGGAGGCGGCGGTTTGCACGATATTGTTTTCGAGAATATTCGACTGACGGAAGAGACGCAGCACCGCCATGGAGACGACGGCGGCTGGAATAGACGCGGACACCGTCATGCCGGCAAACAGGCCCAGATAGGCGTTGGCTCCGGCCAGCACGGCGGCCAGCAGAATCGACAAGACGACCGCTTTCAGTGTGATTTCCGGCAGCGTGACCGAGGCGGGAACGAGCGGCGCGTCTACCGGCTCCGTTGGCGCATCCTGCTCGCGCATCATCCCCTCAGAACACCTGCACGAGGTAGCATTTGAGATAGCGCGTTTCCGGCATGCCGGCGAGCACCGGATGGTCCGGACCCTGTCCACGTTGTTCAAGGAGCCTGATCTGCCGGCGGGCATCCCGAGCGGCCGCCTGCAGCATCTTCCAGAAGTCCTCGTCCGTGATCGGCTGCGAGCAAGAACAGGTCACCAGCACGCCCCCCGGCTGAAGCAGACGAAGGCCGCGCAAATTCACTTCCTTGTACCCGGCGATGGCATGCGGCACCGCCTTCTTGCTACGGGCAAAGGCCGGCGGGTCGAGAATGACCAGGTCGTACCGTTGGCCGTTGCGTTCCAACAGCCGAAGTTCCTCAAACGCATCGGCCTGGCGATAGCGACAACGAGCCGCCACCTGGTTCTGCTCCGCATGCGCCTGTGCCAACGCTACGGCCGCCGCGCTCACATCCAACCCCTCCACCGACTGCGCTCCGGCCAGCGCAGCCTGTATGCCGAACCCACCGGTGTGACAAAAGGCTTCCAACACCGTTTTCCCTTTTGCGAAGAGAGCGGCGGCGATCCGGTTTTCGCGTTGATCGCAGAACCAGCCGGTCTTCTGCCCCTCCGCAAAATCCACCGTAAACTGAGCCTTCCCCTCGTGAATGTTCACCGTCGTGGCCCCCTCACCGCGCAGATACCCTTTCGACAACGGCAGTCCTTCCAGCGTCCGGCTCTTGGCATCATTGCGGAGATACACCGTCTTGACCCCCGCTTCCTGCACCAGCAACTCGCCCAACAGTTCCTTCCGCAGATCCATGCCATACCCCAGTGTCTGCATCACTGCCACATCCGCAAACCGGTCCACGACCAGGCCCGGCAACAGATCGCTCTCGCCGTGCACGAGGCGGCAGGCCGTGGCATGGGGCGCGACCGTCCGGCGAAGGGCCGCTGCAGCACGGAGGCGCGCGGCAAAAAACTCGTCGTCGATCGGCTCCTCCTGAAACGTGATCATGCGGATGCGGATCTTGGAATGGGGGTTGAAGAGGCCGCGGCCGAAAAACCGGTTTTGATGGGTGTACACATCGACGAGATCCCCGGCAGCCGGTGTACCCAGCACGTCGGCCACATTGCTGTCGAACACCCACAGGTGCCCGTAGTAACGCGGCCCTTCACGTTCGGCGGTCAGTCGGACTTTCGCAGTAGAACCGGTCACAAGCTGTGTCATGGTAATGGTTACGTCCCGTATAAGCGGTTTGATTCGACGGTGATGAAATGGCTCACGAGGGTGCCTGAAATCATCCCGCGAAGCAACCGGACAGTGGGCGGGCAGCATGCCGATGTGACGATCGCTCCTGTGCTTGACCTTCGCTACCACCTATGGTTTGCTGCAGGAAGACGGGCGGACCATACGCAGATTCACGACCTCTCACTCGACAGCCGAGGCACCATGACCACACAGACGATCGGAACAGCAGTCCTGGACCGGCTCCACCGGCTCGGAGTCCGGCACATGTTCGGCATCCCCGGCGACTATGTCCTCGGCCTTTATAAATTGATGGAATCTTCGCCTATCCAGCACGTGGCCACCACGCGGGAAGACTGCGCGGGGTTTGCGGCCGACGCCTATGCGCGCATCAACGGCATCGGCGCTCTCTGCGTCACCTACTGTGTCGGCGGACTCAATACCGTCAACGCCATCGCCTGCGCCTACGCGGAGCGGTCTCCCGTCGTGCTGTTGACCGGTTCACCCGGATTGTCGGAGCGCGCCCGTAACCCCTACCTGCACCACATGGTGCGCGAGTTTTCGACGCAGCGGGAAGTGTTCGAAAAAATGACCGTGGCGGCCGTGAGCCTGGAAGACCCCGTCACCGCCGAACGTGAGATGGATCGCGCCTTCGCGGCCCTGTTGCGGTATCGCCGCCCGATCTATCTCGAAATTCCGCGCGACATGGTGCACGTGCCGTTGGCCCAGACGTCTCATAAGCCTCAGACCCAGGGCGAACCGACCGATCGGGCAGCGCTGAGCGAAGCGCTGAATGAGGTCCGCAGCATGTTGGAGTCGGCCAAGCGTCCGGTGATTCTAGCGGGCGCCGAGGTGGGCCGCTTCGGACTCCATGACGAATTGACGAGCCTGGTCGAGCGCCTGAATGTGCCGATCGCCTCGACGCTCCTCGGCAAGTCCATCATCCGCGAAGACCATCCGCTGTATGTCGGCGTCTACAGCGGACTCGTCGCACGCGATGAAGTGAAGGAATTCGTCAATCAGACCGATTGCCTGCTCATCCTGGGCTCCATCCTATCCGACGTGGAAGACCTGGATGCGCACAGCGCCCTCTTTTCCGACGGCCATACCATCCACGCCACGGCCGATCGTGTCGCCATTAAGCATCACCGGTATGACTCGATTCTGTTCGAGGATTTCGTGAAGGGACTGGCCGCGGCCTCACTGCCTTCGTTTCCAACCCCGCAATTACCGGCGCCATACAAGCCCGAAGATCCCATGCCGCCGGCGCAGGCGTCCGTCAGTCTGCAGGGAGTGTTTCGTCACCTCGATACCGTGCTCCATGAGAAAACCCTCGTCATTGCCGACGTGGGTGAATCCCTCTTCGCTTCCGTCGATCTCCACGTGCACCGACGCTTCGAATTTCTCTCCCCCGCCTACTACACGTCGATGGGATTCGCGGTTCCGGCCGCCATCGGCGCAGGTTTCGCCGACCCGTCGTTGCGGCCGATCGTGCTGGTGGGAGACGGCGCGTTTCAAATGACCGGATCGGAGCTCTCGACTGCCGTGCGCTACAAACAAGCACCGGTCGTGATCGTCCTGAACAACCACGGCTATTCGACCGAGCGCGAAATTCTGGAAGGCCCCTTCAATGACATTCACGAATGGCGCTATGAACGGATCTGCGAACTGATCGGCGGCGGTCAGGGCTCCCTGGTGGCCACCCACGGAGAATTCGTGCAGACCCTGGCCAAGGCACTCGCGGATCCCAGCCAGCCCTATGTCATCAATGTATTGCTCGATCCGGCCGACCGCTCGCCGGCCATGATGCGGCTGGCGCGGCGACTGGCAAAGCGGCTCTCGACGGACCGCCCCTAACCCCAGCGCGTATCACGATCCTGTTGCTCCGCAGGCCCTCTGACGGGAGGGCCTCGCACCCCACATCCAGACACCTGTTTCACGCTGATACAGTGCGGAGTTGCGGCCGTCCTACCCATTGACCCTCCGTAGACAAATATGGTCTTCTAGAGGCGTACTTGTCGAATTGTCATTTGACGGGGAATTCGCCACTATGTCGACGAAGTTGCCGGATGGAAAGACCATGCGAGACGGTCAGATCTTCTCTGCACGACTGAACAATGTCGTCACCACGGAACGAGAGTTCGACGAGTTGGTCGCCAAGTCGCTGCCGGAATTGTTGGATCGCGCCACGGGTCAAACCAAGCGCTTTCTCCGTGAAACCAATCAATGGGGCGATGACATCACGCATGAGAAGCTGGCGCTTCGCTGGGGGTATGAGCTGGTGGAACGGTTTGTGGTCTTCGGTCGCACCGAAGTGCCCTGCCGCCCCTTCTTCCTCCTGGACAGCCTGATCGCCAAATCGTTCAGTCAGCCGGACCCGCTCTGCTATCACAAGGAGCTCCTGACGCCGGTGGGACGGTTTCTCGATGGGCTGGCCTCTCGCGCTGTGGTCAGCCGCGACGCCCTGATCGCCCTGTTCTATCACTTCTATGGGTTCAGTCAGGCCCATGTGGTGAAATTGTTAGGGTTCGGACAGGCCGAAAGCCAGCGTGTCTATAAGAACTTCGAGCGGTGGCGCCAAACGGGGTGGCAACGCACGATGAACGAAACCGGGTTGAGTGGATCGGAAATCGAGGTGCTGGAGCAGGAATTACGCACCAGACCAGACCACCTGAACCATGAAGTGGACCGGCTGATGCCGGTCTTGCAGTCACACTATCGAAAGAGCGAACCGGAGCACTACCCCTGCTTGTCTGAACAGAAGTGGGGTCAACTATTTCACGATGACTACGGCCACGACTACCGCGTCTGGCATTTGGCCTTTTGCCGCGATTGCTTCCTGGAAGTCGCAGATCGCCGGCAAGCCGAAGTCAGCAGCGGGTTGAAGCCGCAGGTCAATCTCCATATACATCCGCTGAAAAAGGGAGGCGTCTTGGCTCTCTTTGGAGGGGATCGGGGGGGACGGCACCATGGAAACACCAGAGCTCAACGACTATCGCGCACATCTGCTTGACGCCCTGGACGATCAGCCGCGGCGCGCGGGTGAAGAACGTCCTGAATTCCTGCAGGTACTGGTCAACCACGAACGCGTCGGGACGCTGAATTGTGCCCACACCGATCCGTCCTTCGCCTACACGGCCCGCGAGCGGAGTATTCAACACATCGAGATCCGGAACGAGTCCGGTGTGCTGGTCGGAGGGTGCGTCGCTCCCGAAGCCGGCCAGAAAAGTGTGTGCGTCCCAATCGGCAAGGGCAGCGTCGCCATTCAGGTCCAGAACCATTTCGACGGCGGATCGCTCAAGCTCCAGTACGCAGCCGCCCCCGGCTGGTGGTCGAACCTGGCGTCGTCGATCGGACTCGCCTCAGCAACATCCTCGCCCGCCGCAACCAGAACTCCCGTCTGGACCATGACGACAGCCTTCGCGCAAATCGTGCTGGCCGTGGGAGTCGTGGCGCTATTGGCTGAACGGGTCCCGAACTGGATCAACGCCGAAGACCGGGCGCATCAACTTGAAGAAGAGCTGGCCGCCAGACAATCCACGCAAGAGCAGATCGATCGCGTGCACCAGCAACTGGCACAACTGGTTGAAGCACAGGCCGCAGCCGTCGCCGTGTCCCGGTCGGAACAGGACCGGATCGCCCAGCTGAATGCCCTCCTCGATACCGTCGCCCATGCGCAGCAGAAGCTCAACACACAAGTCGTCTCGGTACAGGAAGACCTCAAAACGGTCAAAACCGATGTCGCCCAGGAAGTCGAAACCGGCCTGCGCGTCGCGGTGAATGCCGTGGAAGCCGACCGCGACCTCGTGCGGCAGGATCTGAAGTCGATCAAGACGGTCAATGAAACTCTGATCAAACAGGTCGCGCTCTTGGAAAGCCGCAATCGGGAGTTACATGCCCGGCTGGCGCTCACCTCGCTCGAAGTCGCCAAAGCCAACGCGGCGCCTAAACCCACCGTCGTAGCCAAGGGAGACCTGCCGAAGGAAGCGCCCCTGGCGACCCCGGTCGCGGATGGCATCCGGGAGGCAGACCGTCAGGCCTTCATGTTCTGGGTCGCGTTTCAAGACGGCACGACCGAGAAGAGCATCGAGGATCTGGTCCAGGAACTGAACGGCATCAAAAAGGGACCGATGAAGTCGGGCTGGTATTCCGTTGAAGTCAACTTGCCGCATCCGGAACCTCCGGACCGCTTCCTTGAGTCTGTGAAGCGAGCCAAGATCGTGAAGTCGGTTGTGACCAGCAAGGCGATGCCTCCGGCTCAGTAGTCGCGATCTCCCCTCAGCACATTCGACCACCCGGCACGGTGGGTGTCCGTCTCCCGCGTGGAGGGCGCCTCCCTGCCGCACTGGTCATTTGCTTTCTATCATCCGCGCCACACCCGACACAGGAGGGCACATGTCGGATTTTCATCAGAACGGGCTCGTGACGGTCTTGCACCGTCTGGGCGCCTCCAATCTGGAACAACTCGAAAAGGAACTGGAACGACACGCGGCGAGCAACCCGATCGCCCTCGTCCTGCCTTCGCTGTATTCGGAACTTGAGAAGCCCGCGCTGAAGCACATTGTGCAGGTGCTGAAAGACATCCGGTACGTCAACGAAATCGTCATCTCCCTGGATCGCGCCTCGGCTCTGGAGTTCCGGCTGGCCAAACAATTCTTCTCGGTGCTGCCGCAGCGGGTCCGGATCGTCTGGAACGATGGCACGGGCATTCAGGACATCCTCAAGCTGCTGGCCCACGCGGAAATCGACACCGGGCTGCAAGGCAAGGGCCGGGGCTGTTGGATGGCCTTCGGCTATGTGTTGGCCCGTGGACAAAGCAACGTCATCGCACTCCACGACTGCGACATTCTCAGTTACAACCGGGAATATCTGGCGAGACTCTGTTATCCGATCGTCAACACCAACCTCGGCTACGAGTTCTGCAAAGGCTATTACAGCCGGGTCACGGATCGCCTCCATGGCCGGGTTACACGACTCTATTTCACCCCGCTGATTCGAAGCCTCCAACAAATCGCCGGCGCACATCCCTTGCTGACCTTTCTCGACAGCTTTCGGTATCCGCTGGCGGGAGAATTTGCCATGGTGCGGGACCTGGCATGGATTAACCGCGTGCCCGGAGACTGGGGGTTGGAAGTCGGTGTCCTCTCCGAGATCTATCGCAACTGCGCGCTCAGGCGGATTTGCCAGGCCGATATCGCCGACGCCTATGAACACAAGCATCAAGGATTGTCGGCGGATAACGCCGAACAGGGCCTTCAGAAGATGTGCGTGGACATCACGAAGTCGTTGTTCCGGAACCTCGCGAGCGAAGGAGTCGTGTTATCGGAAGCCGTGCTCAAGACCTTGCGGGCGACCTACCTGCAAGCAGCTCAGGAAGCCATCACTCGCTATCAGAATGATGCCGCCATCAACAGTCTGCAGTTTGACCGCCACGCAGAACGGATGGCCGTCGAAGTCTTTCTCAAGGGCATGAAGATCGCCACGGAAGCGTTCCTGGACGATCCGCTCGGCGTGCCGATGATCTCAAATTGGAGCCGGGTGACCGGCGCCATTCCCGATATTTTCGAACGCTTGATCGGCGCGGTCGAACGCGATCATGAGTGGGATCCCGTCGGAGACCGGGCGTAGCGAGCAAGAGATGACCCGGCGAGCCTGCACAAAGAACGTCCCTCTGCGTCTCGGGAGGTGGCAGCGATACTTCTACCTCGCCAATCATGGCCGATGAGCATCTTGCCGCCTTCCAGTCGATTGGCGTAGGATTCCGGCACAGGTTGCATCACAAAGCGCCGACAAAAGAAGCATTGGCGAGGAAACAGAAGGACGAGCAACGATGACAGACGATTACGCTCAGAGGAAGGTGCAAGTCATCAGGGAATTTCTGGCTGCCGGATATCCTGCCCCCTATATCGTGGAGGCGGTGGT
Organism: Nitrospira sp.; assembly: GCA_024998565.1. NCBI lineage: Bacteria > Pseudomonadati > Nitrospirota > Nitrospiria > Nitrospirales > Nitrospiraceae > Nitrospira > Nitrospira sp. Next base: position 57,554 of record JACOEM010000003.1, on the reverse strand, counting down.
CCCCCGAAGAGATCCGTTGGCTGACACGAAGTTCAAGATTATTGTGAACAACCAGGTGGAACGCACTCTCGCCGTTTGCGCCGCCGTCGTGTTGGACAGCCTCCCCACCCCGGACCAGCTGAAACAACTCCTGGTCTCGCAGGGCATTCTGGAACAGGTCAAGGCATCGACGGACTCCCGTATTTGCCATGAGGCCCTGGGAACCGACGAAGAATCACATGCGCGACCGATGAGGTCGGTGCGGGGGACCTAACAGGGTGCTTCGAAGCAGAGTGTGTCACTATCATTTCCCACCGAGGTGACTCAGCCGAGCCGCGTGGGAATTCCCCCTGCATTCCATCGTATCGCCGATGAACCCACAAAAAAGAGGCGAAGCCTGCAACCTCGCCCCCGCTTCTCGCATTTCCAGCCGTGAGCAACTGACCCGTAGAAATTTACGCTTTCGCTTTCTGCGCGAACACCGTCGCATCGCAGGCGATGTACTTAATCTGTTTCATGGGCACGATGATCACTTCCTTGGCCGAATCGACTTCCAGCACCTCCATGTCTTCGCTGATCGTGTGACGAATCGCATCCTTCACCAGTAATTCCTGATTGTCGGCAAACACGACTTTCACCCAATATTGCACGAGACGCACTCCTTGTTAGAGGTGATGGTTCTCTTCTTGTCCCAGTTCCTGCGATCTCTGCGCCGCGGCTGTCACGGCCGACATCAAGGTCGCGCGCAGCCGCCCCTGCTCAAGTCGAGACAGCCCCGCTATCGTGGTGCCGCCCGGCGAAGCCACGCGATCTTTCAACACGGCCGGATGTGTCCCCTGCTCCAGCACCATACGCGCCGCGCCGGCTACTGTCTGCGCCGCCAGCACTTGCGCGGTGGCCCTTGGCAATCCCATCAACACGCCGCCGTCGGCCAGCGCTTCGATCATGGTGAAGACGTAGGCCGGTCCGCTTCCGCTCAATCCGGTCACGGCATCCATCAACCGCTCGTCCACTACAACCACCTTGCCGACCGATTCGAAGAGGCATCGCGTCCGGTCCTGATCTTCTGACGACAACCCCGGCGCGAGGCTCACCGCCGTCACCCCTTCTCCGATGGTCGAGGGCGTGTTCGGCATGGCACGGACCACCCTGGTGGCCGTCTTGAGATGAGCCTGCAGGCGGGAGATGGGATACCCGGCTGCAACGGACATCGCGAGGGGCCGGGACTGGAGACTTGAAGCCACTTCATCCAGGACGGCGTCGAGCACCTGCGGTTCGACACAGAACACAACCAGATCCGCGCCTTGCGCCGCCGTCCGGTTGTCGGCATGGACGGCGACCCCGAATCGCTCCGCCAGCAGTTCCCGGCGATGTCCATCGGGATCGCTGACGGTGAGGTGCTCAACGGCAGCCACGCCCTTGCGCAGGAGTCCAGCCAGCAGCGCCTCGGCCATATTGCCGCCGCCGATGAACACGATTCGTGTCCCCGTCAACATGGCGCGATTATACGGACGGCTCCCCGACAGGCGCAACTTGCAACAGCCGGAAGTGGTTGTATAGAGTGACGGCAGGGTTCGTGATCATCGTCTTTTCATCAAAATGGAGCAGACATGAGATGCATCCTTTCGCTCATCATCCTGGGGGCTCTAGTGCTCCTGGGGGACCAGAGTTGGGCCCGCCGCGACGCCTTAACCGCCGAACAAAAAAGCCAACTGGAACGAATCGATCGCGTGCTGGTCGATGTGATTGCCCTCTCGGACAAGGGCAGCCTCGACGCCAAACCCCTGGTCGACGTGGTCGTCACCCGCATGAAAGAATTCGACTACACGACCGTGACCGACCCGGCCCAACCGCACGATGTGGAACTGAAGATCAAATGCGAGCAGCGAAAAACTTGGGAGGGCAGCACGACGATGGGCAGCGACGCCGACCTTCCCGATGCCCCGTCACGAATCTGGAAGGGGCCGGCCTGCCAGCTCGGCTATCTCCTTAACGGAAAAAAAATGGCCTGGCGCAAAGAGGTCCGGACGGATTTCGACGATGCTCAAGCCGCGGCCACAGTCGCCAAAGCGGGCGATCCCACGGCCTACGCGATGGCCAAGTTACAAGCGCGCCTGGAAGAATACGATTTCCCCGCGCTCATCACCGCTGAATGGGGACAGGAAGCGCGCCTGTTCCGCCTCTACGACGATCCCAAGACTCCGGTCGCGCGCAAGGTGAAGTTGGTGGCCCTGTTCGGCGACCTGTTCTCCGTGAAGGCGATCCCTCGCCTCCTTGACGGACTCAATGGAGCCGACCGCAATATCGCCAAAGCCTCGGCCCTGGCGCTGGGCAATATCGGCCAGAAAGACACGATCCCGGTGCTCATCAAGACGATGAAATCCGGTCCCACGGATTTACGCGCGCCGGCGGCGAAGGCCCTGGGTATCGTCGGCGCGTTGCACGGAGATTTCACGATCGTGGATCCGCTGCTCGAAACGTTGAACACCGAGGATGTCGCCGTGAAAACCGAGGTCGCCTGGGCGCTCGGGAAGCTACCGGACATGCGGGCCTATGAGCCGCTGTTCACGCTCCAGAAATCGCTCTATCGCGTGCACGAAAACGATGCCGATCCTAACCTCGTCAAGTTGAAGGAAGCCGTCAATTGGAGCATCAAACAGATCGACACCTGGGAACACGTGCAATAACAGGCTCCGCCTTCCTCCTCTGCTTCGGCCGGTCGGCCATGCGGCGGACTCTCGTGGCGTGCCGAATCCTGACGGCGGCGCTCGTCGTCTGCATCGCGGTCAACGGCCAGGCTCAGGTCATGGGAGAAGAGGCGGAACTCGACCGCCTCAGGGCGAAGGCGGAAGATGCCATGGGCAATGACGATGCGGAGACCGCGGCGATGAGCATGGGCCGCGCGGCATTGATGGCGGCGCAACTCTCCAAGCGGCAGACCGAACTGGCCCTGCGACAAACCTTCAAAGCCACGGAGCAGCTCTACCGGTCGCAGGAACATGGGTATCGGGCGATTGCCCTGTTTCGGCGAGCCGGCGGGGAACTGCCCGCCTCAGCCGGCGTCTGCGGCAGTCTTCAACTGGCACAACTCGAACTGCGCCACGCGCAGGAAACTCTCAGCCAGCCGGGTGGGGTGGAAGAAAAGCAGACAGCCTCCCCCAGACGGAAGGCGGCGCAGCAGAGTATGGAAGACTGGTCGATTGTGTTGGATTCGATGCAGGGGGAATTTCGCTGCCCCACCTAGCCCGGACTATTCATGAATACCTGCTCCGGCGTCCGATCCTCTAGCCCGGCGGGGCTATTCTCGTTCGGCCTCCTCGACGGACTGCAAGTACGCCTGCGGCGGCCTCACGTGCGAGAAGCCCCGGCGGGCTTCGGTCTCAAACGCCTCGCGGCGGCATTCATGAATAATCCGGGCCAGCCATCCGTTGAAAAAGGCTACTCATTAGCAACCTGCCTAGCCATCACGCCCTGAAAGGCTGCGGAAGAACTTGTTTTACCCGCAAGCGGTCGGGATTAACTCACTAGCCACGTTGACGGGCGGATCGTCTGCAGGATGCGCAAACAGGCCGTCCAGCAAGGCCGCAGCGAGTGAGGGCCCCGAGGCGTACCCTTGCGGTACGTTGAGGGCCTGAACGAAGCGAGAACGCGGCTGGCGGACTGTTTCCGCATCCTGCTCCTGCTAGTCGTCTTCGGGATTGATGATATGCAACCCCGCCGGACGGCAGGCCGCCAGAAGCTGTTTATCCGCGCTCACGACTGTCAGCCGGAGCGGCTTGAGTTCCAACGCCAGGGCCAGGTGTTGCAGCTGCGCCGAGCGCAGGGCCGGATAGTCCAGAATCAACTCTTTCGCAGCCAGATAGGTGTCCATCGTCGGGGAAATGAACTGGAAGAGCCCTTGCGAGGCTTCCATCTCGAACTTGTACAGCACCGAATAGCAGTCGTCCCTGGTGATTTCACCCTGCTGCGCGCGAACGGAGAGGGCCGAGTAAAAATCCGTGACGCTCCACATGGGCAGAATGGCGACCTTACCCCGTTTCACCATGAGCTTGTTCACCACCCGCGTTCCGCGCTCCATGCTGTACCGCTTCACCAACGCCGTGGAATCGAAATAGTAATACGGCATCCTAGACCCTCCCCTTCAAGAGACTGTCGGCCAACGGCGACTGGAGCTTGGAGAGGCGATCCTGCAACTCATCCAACGGCAATTCCTCGTAGTAGCCCTGTTTGCGGAAAATACTCACGATGTCGCTCTTCAGCACCTGTTGCGTGTCTGCCGTCAGCCGTTCGCGCAACCGTTTCTTCATCGCCTGACTGGACAACCGGCGCCCGCCGTTGCCCTGCTCGCCCGCTTTCCGGGTCCCTATTTTACGCATCCCTGCTCCTCTCTCCTGTGGTTGACTCACCGCGTTAACGACTGACCGGCGGCTGCACCGCCTCTTTCGGACAACCGGACGGCGTCGCGGCCGACGCCGGCAGATCTCTCTCTCCATACACATGCGCGGCCACGGACCGGGCCAGATCGGACGCAAACTCCTGCTGCATCACACGGACCGCTTTGGCGGCCGCCTCGCGCTCCGTGACATGCCCTTCCTTCCCGCCTTTCGACAGGGCCCCGACCACGCGATGGGTCACGGCTTCTTCGATCACGGACTCCGCGCACCAGCGCACGTACCGAAAATGAGGATCGTTCACCTCGATCGGCCAGAGACGCACCGACCCGGTAATGAGCAATTCCGCAGGCGCGGCACCGGCGCCGCGCCCGACCACCGTGAAGCCTTCCTGTGCGAGTCCGTCTACAAGCGCTCGCTCAAGCGGCTCGGCTTGATCGCCAGACAGATCGACGGCCATGAGGAGATTCCCGGCAAGAAACTGTTCCAATTCGGCGGTCAATTCCGCCACGCGATAGGGCGATGCATTGCCCTGACCGTTGGAGCGCACCACGCGAAGATCGGTGTTATAGGCCTCGCGAAGCACCAGATTCTTGGCGGCCCGTTTGAGATTACGCACGCGTGAGAGCTTGTCCTGGGTCTGATGCGCTTCGGTCACTTCGGTCTGAATCGTGCGATCGAGTTCATTGAGGCGCTCCACCATCGCCGATTCGGCTTGCGCCCGGTTCATGCCTGCCAGAGCATAGTACTGTCGCGTCTTTTGGTCAAACCAGGTATCCAGGACCTGCACATTTTCCAGCACCTTGTCGGTCGTCACACGGGTCACGTTGTCCAAGGTGAGGCGACGCTCCGTGCTCGTCTGCCCGCGGGACTCCACCACCAGGTACGATTCCCAGTCTTTCGCCTGCGCCGTGATCTCGGCTTTAAAAATTCTGGAGACGGCAGCGTAGGCCTGCTCCGTGGCTTGCGGGCGCGAATCGGCCTGACCCACCCCGACGAGATACTGAGCCGATGGAAACTGAGGGCTTCCTCCCTCGATCCACGACGGACGGGCCGTCCCGCCGAACCATCCGCAGCCGACCAGCACCAGCAGGAGTGCGGAAAGAACGATTCCTCGCCCTCGACCCGTGCCCGGTGTCATAACACCACCCGTTCGATCAGAAAGACGGTCTGCCCGGCGCGAAGGACCAGCGGGCGAGACACTCCGGCCTGGGGAGCCCCGCCCTGTCGAAGCACCGGTTGAATGCGACTCTCGTATTCGCCGGCCGGGACCCACAGGCGGGAAATCTGAATTTCATCCGGCAGAGTCCGCCAACTCCGCGTATCGGCGACTTCGGACGCCACCGCCAGACCATGCGTGAGCAGCCCCACCAAAAGCCCGACCCACGCCGCATCTCCCTTGTTCACGGCATGTTGGGATCCACGGGTCGCCGCTTCGGCTGCGGTAAATTTCACAGCCGCGCGCGCAAGGGCTTTCGTGGTGATTCCGGGCATGCGATCCGACAGGGATTTTTCTGCTAGCGCCGTGCCGTTATACATCAGCTGCGATTGTCCGGTGATCGGCTCTCCGCTTCGCGGCACCAGCGTGATCGATTCGTGGGAGACCTGCGTTTTTTGTGGCACCAACCGGGGCAGGGCCACCCGCACGACACGCCCGTTCAGGCCATACAAGACACTGTCCGCCACGCGACGCTCCTGACGATTGGACGCGTGAATCACGCCCCGATTCAGCAGGACCAGTTGCAGCGCGCTCAGGCTGATCGGAATATCGAGATGGGCCTCTTCCTTGCGCGGCGCGCGGCCATTATAGCCGATCACCACCACCTGAGCGAGATCGGGTTGCCCCTGCAGCGATGCCCATCCTGTGTCGGGAAACTGCCGACGATACTCCTCGAACTCCGCCGTCATGTGCAGGGCATCGGTGGTGCGAAGCAGATCTGCGCGAAGCATCGGCGGCATGGGCGTCCTGGCCCACCCCCGCGTGGATTCATAAATTTCGTAGGCTTTTCGATAGGCGATGAACGCATTGTTGAGATCGCCCGTCGCCTCGTACAACACACCGGTCAGGTACCGGGCAAACGCATCCTCTCTATACCCGTCTTTTTCTTTGGCGCTGTCCGACAACACGTTCAAGCGATGGTCGATCTGCCGCGCCTCAACGACGGCCTCCATCAACTGCCCCATCGCCGCATAATTGAGCGCCTTGATGACGTTGATCATCACGTGCTCATATGGGTCGCCTTCATAAGGCAGCATGGTGTCGTTGGTCAGGAAGGCGGCGGTTTCCGTGCGGATGGTCCTGGTATACAGTCGCTCCACTTCGAGCGAGGCCTGTTCCAGCAGGTTGTTACTCTGCACATAGTCCCCGGCCAGATGCAGCGTCATCCCGCGATCCATGTCGTACAGCAACCGATTCCGCGAGCCATATTCGGATTCGGCCTGCGCCATGATGGCGTCCGCCCGCCGGGGATCGTTCGCCAGCAAACTCTGATCGATGAGGAGATAGTGATTGGCGGAGAACCCGCACCCGGACAGGGTGAATAACAGACCCAGGAAGACCACGCGCATCCACGGGAGAGAAATGAAACGGCCTCCCGGAAGGGAGGCCGTGGTCGATGGGGAGTGGCGTCTCAACAGAATACGTCAGGCTAAAAAATCGTTCGTTTCTTCTCGACGACTTTCTTGATTTTTTTCTGCCCGAACCAGGCCTTCACGTTGTTCTCCATATCCACCATTTCCAGGTCGATCTGATAGAAGACCGCTTTGGCCCCGTCCTGCTCATCCAGAATCGTGGAGATGCTCCCGCGCATCATGTAGTCCGCGCCGATTTCTTTGCCGGGTGCTTTCTGCGTGTCTTCACGGGCGTGCACGGCCTGCTCGCGCCGCTCCTCACGCACCTCTTCCCGCTCGCCCTTGCCGGCGACGAAGGTCACTTTTTGCGAGTTCGTCAGTTCCCGCTCCAGGTCGCTGATGAAGGTCTGCACGTTGATGTGTTCATGGCTCTTGTTGAGGACGGTTCCGACGATGACGACCGGCTGGCGATTCTTGCCCTTGGTGAAATTGCCGAGCCAGGGATTGCCCAGGGCTTCTCGCACCATGGCTTCAGCCACCATTTGTGAATCGGTGTCGTTCCAGCGCCCGCTGAGGTCCGTGACGATGCCGGTATCGACGCGCGTCACTTTCGTTTCATGCCCACATCCGCTCGCCACCGCGGCCACAGCCACCAGCGCTGCGGTCACAAAGGTCCGGCCCACTGAACGATCCCGCCACTCGATCATGCTCTCTCCTCCTGGTCAGCGCGCACCGGCACGTCCGCTTACTTCGTCGCCCGCTTGTCTTCTTCCTTCTCCAGACGATCGAACAACCGGTCGGCATTCTTTCGCACAAAGTCGCGGACCTGGCCGTTCAACTCCTTCGCCTGCTCCAGATTGTTCTTCATGTCTTCGAGGCTCAGCTTGGTGAGGACGTAGTAAGTGCCGGACTTCTCATCTTTGTACCGATCCATCGGCTTCACACCGTTCAGAGTGACTGCTGAGAAGGTCTTCACTGCCCGTTCGATGTTCTGTTCTTCACTGTTGCGGGAAAAGTCGCCGGCGGTCGTTGAGGCCGCATAGTCACGCATGAGATAGGCCGTGTAGGTTTCGAAGGTTTTCGCGATTTCAGCGCGGCTGCGGTTCTCAGCCGTGTCCCAGGCTAAGGGCTCGTTCCGCACGCCCACCACCGACCCGACACCATAAAAAGACTTATCGCTCTTTTCGTTGAACGCGCCGGAGCCCTTCTTGACCCAGTTCGGAGGACCCCCGCAGGCAGTCAGCCCGATGAGGAGTACGAGCGCCAACGCACTGCCGGTGAACTTGGAAAAAGCCCCCTCTACTCTGCGCATACGATTCCTCCTTGGTGTAACACAGATGAACGCTGACGGCTTCGTGGTGTGTGGCAAACTGATGGGAGAGAGATGTGTGTGGCTCACTGTCACCCGACACAGTTGGGCGAAAAAAGCAGATTTTATGCTAACATGCACCCCTAACACTGTCAACGCGCAACGACTGTTTCGGTTGACCACAGGGCCGATTCATCTACCCTAGGAGCCTGTGCGAGTAATCCTTCGTAGCGAGACGAAGGAGTTGCCGGCGGATGCGAGGCCGCAGGCTCGAAAAAACCGGAAGCGTATTCGCTGAATACGTTGAGGATTTTTACGGGCCGAGAACGAGGCAGATGCCGGCAGATCATTCGTCGCAGCAGAACGGCATTACTCGGACAGACTCCTAGACACAGGTTTTACGGAGGAGACAGACACATGGCTGACGTGCAGATTGAAGACGGCATCATTAAAGTGGTTCAACTCGATATCCAGGATCCCAAGGCCGCCGCCGTGTTGGCGGAATATCCCCAGGTCCGCTGGCCGGAAATCACTCGCCGGGCGTTGAAGATTGGGTTGGGGTATCTGAAAGGCGGAGGAAAAGACTAGCGGTGCATCGAAAAACCGTACGCCCCCCAGCAAAACTAATCGTTTCGCAGGACACCAAATCGGACCTGGATGCCTGCAGGCTGGTCAGAAAGCACGTCCAGCAAGGCCGCAGCGAGTGAAAGCCCGAGGCGTACCCTTGTGGTACGTTGAGGGCCTGAACGAAGCGAGAACGCCGCTGGCGGGCTTTCTCAACAGCCTGCTAAGGCCCATGTTTCTCAGCTGGAGGAGCACTGCCTTGGACGGCGCGGATCGCGCGTTCACTTTGTCCCCCCAACTCCAGATATCGACGGAACGCGTCGACGGACTTTTGCGGTTCGTTCAAATGGTCGGCGTAGAGCTCGCCGAGCGAGAAATAGACATCCCCGTAGGCCGGGTTCACTACTAATGCCTGCTGCATGGCCTGCTCGGCTTCCTGGTACTGTCCCTTCTTTTCGAGGGCCAGCGCCAGGGAGTAGTGGGAATCGGGATTCTGCGGCGCATGTTGCACCGCCGCGCGGGCGGCAAGCAGGGACTCCTCAAGATTCGGCAGCACTTCCAAACGGATGTAACTCTTCAACACGTAGGCATCGCCGAAGGACGGATCGTAGCCGATCGCGCGGTTGAGCCGTTCCAACGCTTCTTCGGCCGACTTTTGCTGCTGCAATAATGCAAAGGCCTGTTCATACTGAATGCGGGCCTCCCTCATCCGGTCCGCCTCACTCGTCGGTTCCTTCCCGGCCTGGAAGGCGCCTTTTCGCCCTTCAATCAGGACCACGTCCCCGTCGCCCTCCAACTGCACGAACTGCGGGTGCTGGGCCCCTTTGGTCGCAGTCTCCACGTCCTGCTTCACCTGCGCTGCCAGTTCACTGGCCATGAGCCAGCCGTTCTTGTTGAGATCGGCAGCCCCCTTCAAACCGGCAACCAGCGCTGCGACGAACGCACTCTGACCCGCAGCCCGTCCGATCGCCTCCTCTTTCTCGGCCGCCGTCAGGACCTGAACGGCTCGCTTCTCCGTCTCATCTTCCGGCGACAAGCGGCCTTCGAGTGAAAGCGGCTGCGGCGCGGTCACTTCCCATCCCCGGATGTTCGCGTCGAACAACATCAACATGTGTTTGGAAGCGGACCGCCGGCTGAATTCCTTGAGCTGATCAAACGTGATGGCTTTGGCGGGATTGTTCAACTGCGCATCCCAGGGAACCAGATAGCCCACTTCTTTGGATTGAGAATCCTGCGTGATCCCGGCATGCCCGGCAAAAAAGAACAGCACGCGATCCTGCCGCCCGACCTTGCGAGGTAAATAATCGTTGAGGATCTGGAGCAGATGCTTGGAACTGGCCTCTTTATCCTGCAGCTCGATCACTTCATCGAACCCGAGCCCCCGCAGCACCGTCGCCACCGCATGCGCACCCTCCAACGCGCCGGGCACCTTCGGCGCCACGAGGTAGTTTTCGACCCCGACCACGACCGCCCAGGACTTGTAATAGAGGCCTTCCGGCTTTCCGACCTGCGCGTGGGCAATGGAGAGCATTCCGACCGTTCCAGCGGCGCACATGGCCACCAGGCATACGAACATCCGGCGAAGACAGGGGGATATTGACAAGCTCATGAAGGGGTTAATCCAGTGAGGTGCAACACGTTCAGCGTACCTTCGTCTCCTCCTGACTGTCAAGAAAGGCGGAGTGCTCCGGCCTTGCGCCATGCGGTCTTCGCCTGCATCTGCAACCGTCTCACAGCGGCGCTGAGGGTTGCAGTTCTTTTCCCCCGTCCGCATAATGCCGGTGATGATTGACCCGCGCGCCGGACAGGCCCGCGCTTTGTGGAGGCATGGCACCGATGGACGAGAAGATCGATACCCTACTGAAAGAAGGACGTGTCATTCAGCCGACCGCCAAGACCAAGGCGGCCGCTCATATTCAGGACTATGACCAGGCCTACAAAGCCTCTATCGCCGATCCGGAAGCGTTCTGGGGCGGTGTGGCCAAGGAACTGGATTGGTTTTCGCCGTGGAGCAAGGTGCTCGATTGGAACTACCCCTGGGCCAAATGGTTCGTCGGCGCAACCTGCAATATCGCTTATAACTGCCTGGATCGACACGCAAACACGTGGCGGCGTAACAAAGTCGCCATCATCTGGGTCGGTGAAAACGGCGAGGAACGCATCTTCACCTATGGAGAACTGTTGCGCCAGGTCAATCGCTGCGCCAATGCCCTCAAGGCGCTTGGCCTGCAAAAGGGCGATCGCGTCACCATCTATCTCCCGAAAATCCCGGAGCAGGTCGTCGCCATGCTGGCCTGCGCGCGTATCGGTGTGATCCACAGCGTGGTCTATTCCGGCTTCAGCGCCCCGGCCCTCGCCAGCCGCATTCAGGACGCCGAAGCGCGCGTCGTCATCACGGCGGATGTCGGGTACGATCGCGGGAAAACCATCAACCTCAAGGGCGTCGTCGACGATGCCGTGCGCACCTGCCCGTCCGTCGAAAAGGTGGTGGTCGTCCGACGCGAATCTCCAGGCGTCGCCCTCGCGGCTCCCAAAGAAATCGATTGGGTCGAGTGGCTGCAAGCACAGAGCGCCGCCTGCCAGGCAGAACCGCTCGATGCGGAAGCTCCGCTCTACATTCTCTACACCTCCGGCACGACCGGTAAACCCAAAGGCGTCGTGCATGTGCATGGCGGCTATATGGTCGGCACCTACATCACGACCAAATATGTGTTCGATCTCAAGGAAGAAGACGTCTACTTCTGCGTGGCCGACCCGGGCTGGGTCACCGGCCACAGTTACATCGTCTATGGCCCGCTGCTGAACGGCGCGACGATCCTCATGGCCGAAGGCAAACCCGACTATCCGACCCCCGGCCGCTGGTGGGATCTCATCGCCCGCTACGGCGTCTCGGTTTTCTACACCACGCCGACGGCGGTCCGGCTCCTGATGAAGTACGGCGAGGACTGGCCGAAGAAGTACGACCTCTCCACCTTGCGCATCCTCGGCAGCGTCGGCGAACCCATCAACCCGGAAGCCTGGGAATGGTTTTACCGCGTCACCGGCAGCGACAAGCCCATCATGGATACCTGGTGGCAGACCGAAACCGGTTCCATCCTGGTCACGCCCCTGCCGTCCGTGCCGCTTAAGCCGGGCTCGGCTACCAGGCCGTTTCTCGGCATCGAGGCCGACGTGGTGGACAAGGAAGGGAACAGCCTGCCGAACAATGCCGGCGGCTTTGCCGTCATCAAGAAGCCCTGGCCGTCCATGATGCGGACGATCTACAAAGATCCTGATCGCTACAAGGTCTACTGGAACACCATCCCCAACTGTTATACGGCGGGCGACGTCTGCCGGAAAGACAACGACGGGTATATGTGGTTCATGGGTCGCGCAGACGATGTAATCAAAGTCGCCGGCAACCGCATCGGCACAGCGGAAGTCGAAAGCGCCCTGGTCAGCCACGAGGCCGTGGCCGAAGCGGCGGTCATCGGCAAACCGCATCGCACCGCCGGCGAAGCGATCAAGGCCTTCGTCATCCTGAAACAGGGCTATCAGGACTCGAAAGAGTTGGTGCAGTCGCTCAAGGACCATGTGCTGAAAGAGTTAGGGAAAATCGCGGTGCCGCAGGAAATCGACATCGTGCCGTCGTTGCCGAAGACCAGGTCCGGCAAGATCATGCGGCGGGTCCTCAAGGCCAAGGAACTGGGACAGGACGTGGGCGACATTTCGACGATCGAAGACTGAGACGATTCGTCTTCAGCCAATGCATCATCTTGTATTGTGTGCATGGAGGCCGGTCATGCAAAGACAGAGCGAGAAGCAGGGTGTGGTGTGGTCAACGGTGATGGGATTTGTGCTGCTGGGAGGAGTCATTCCCGCCGCGGCCGCCGAGGACACCAAGAAGCCGGCTGAACAGGCCGCACCAGCAGCAAAGAAGACTCCCGAAAAAAAGGCGACCGCGAAGAGCGGAAGTCAGAAGGCGAAGCCGGCCGGCACAGCCAAAGGCCCGGCACCCAAGTATGCTTCAGCCGAAACGGCAGCCAAGGCGCAAGCCTGCTTCGGAGAAGCACCGAAGATCCAATCGGTCACGCCGGATGAAGCGAAAGCAGGCGAGAAAGTCACGATCTCGGGCAGAGGATTCGGTCCCGCCGAGTGCCTGCGCTCACTCTCTTTCGGTCCCGGGTATCCCGCTGCATTCACATTCGTCAACGATACCCAGATCACCGCGACCGTACCGACCGGCAGACGCAGGGGCATGGCCATGATGACCGTCACGACCGCGTCCGGTGAAGATTCAAAAGCGTTTCTGGTGAGGTAAGGGGGCCGGCTACGGCCTGATTGACCTCGATTGCTCTAGATCAATCCCCGCCGTTTTAGATAATCCGTATCGATCACCGGCGTTGGTTTGGGAGGGAGGATGCCGCGCTCCTGGAGCAGGCGCTCGACGTATTTCCCGATCAGGTCTGATTCCAGGTTGAGCTTGTCACCCACCTGTTTCAGTCCGAGTGTGGTGACTTTTGCGGTGTGAGGAATGATCGAAACGACGAACGACCGTTCGGTCACGTCGTTGATGGTGAGACTGATGCCATCGACCGTGATCGATCCCTTCTGAACACAGAGGCGCAGAATCTCCTTCGGCGCCTCAATCTCCAGAATCAGCGCGTTCCCGTCCTGATGCCGGCTCCGGATGGCACCGATGCCATCCACATGTCCTGACACCATGTGCCCGCCGATGCGCTCGTTCAACTTCATGGCACGCTCTAGATTCACGGGCGAACCGGAAGTGAGACCACCGAGCGTCGTCACCCCGAGGGTTTCAGGCGAGACATCGACCGAGAAGTCATGGTCGGTTCTGGCGACCGCCGTCAGGCAGGTCCCATTGACGCTCACGCTGGCGCCGATGGTGAGGTCGCTCATGATCGTCGAGGCGATGATGGTCAGACGCGTGCCGGCCAGCCCCTTATTCAGTACGGAGACCGCGCCCATCTCTTCCACGATGCCGCTGAACATGGCTTACGCTCCCTTGCGAGTCTTCAAGAGATAAAGACAAAAACCCAGTAGTCCGATGCCGCCCACGACGGCAATCCCGCGCTGCAGCGTTTCGATAAAATCCGTGTCCATCCTTCTCCGCTTCCTTTTGAAAAATGTGGCCGTCCCCGGGCGAAAAGCGGCAGCATTATAGCACTACCGCGAGAGAGTTCTCATCGTGGCCCAGAAGGCGATGGCCGCCAGGATCTGAAGACCGGCAATCACGGCAAAGGCTCCCTGATAGCTCACATGGGCGATCAGCAGACCGGCCAGCAGGGGCCCGCTGGCATGGCCGATATCCATCACCGTTCCCTGCATACCCATCCCCGCCCCCAGCCGTTTGAACTCGGAACTGTCGGCCACCAACGCAGCGGACGAGGAAGAGACCACCGCCTCCCCGAACCCGAATCCTGACGACAGCACCAGCAACAGGGCGAATGAGCCGACATGGGGCATGCTGATGAACGTCGCGGCGCATATCAAGAGGCCGGCCAGAATCAGCGGCTGCCGCCCGACACGGTCTGATATGCGCCCCATGACCGGCTTGGACAGAAATGACGTCACCGCCTGCACACTAAACAACAGCCCCACTTGCCCGGCATTAAGTCCCACCGAAAGACCATACAGGGGCAGGAACGCCATGAGAGCGCCGTTGGCCACCATCTTGGCGGCATCCGTGGAGCTGGTGATCAACACCTTCCGGTTGCGCGCCACGGCGAGAAAGCCCTTCCCCATCTCCGCCATGACCGGTGCCAAACCCCGCTCGCGCACGCGCGGCGGCGGTTCATCCAGATGGAGACTGAAAAAGATCAGGATCGCAATACAGCCGAATACCCCGGCCGTCACGAAGGCCGTGGAAAATCCTGCGGTATGGGCCAGCCAGCCACCCAGGAACGGGCCGAGGAGGGAACCGGATTGGGTGCAAGCCGTATAGGTTCCCAGCGCCGCGCCGCGCCGTTCCTTATACAGATCGGCCACGGTGGCCAGGGCACTCGGCGCGAAAATGGCGGTGGCTAGGCCATGCACAAACCGCAGCGCCGTCAGCGCGTTGAGATCCGAGATGAAGGGGTAGATGAACGGCGGCAGTCCGAACGCCACCACGCCGATACGCAGCAGCATCTTCCTTCCATAGATATCGGAGAGGGCGCCCGAGGGTAGTTTCAGCAACACCCCGGTGATGGTCGACACCGACACGATCAAGCCGATCCGCTCAGGGCCGGCCCCCAACGATTCCGCGAAGAGGGACAAGACCGGCATGCGGACGAGGTTGTAACTGATGAAGCAGAACACACCGAGGGTACAGAGGTAGAAAAAACTGCGCGAGGTCGTCATGGATGTCTCATCAGGGTATCGGGCGAGGCGATTCGACAGGATTGTGCAGACTCGCAAGGGCGGCTTTCAAGAAGACCACTTCCTCGTCCGGTAATCCAGGCGGATCCGTCGCTTCGAATAACACTTTCTCCGAATGCTCCCGCATCGCGCCCCCCAGCCGACGGGCGGCATCGAAGGCTTTCAGGAGCTGACGATTCACCACATTCCCGATCAGCGGACGGAGCAACGACAGCATCCCCGACAAGAAGCGATTGTCGAGTCGCAGGTAAGTGACCATCGTACTGTCGATCGATTCGATCCCGCGGTTGTCGGTCACAGGGTGCAGCCTCAACAGAACCACCGCCTTGCCGCTCACCCGCGGCAGAAACCGTCCGTCATGGCTTCCTTCCACGTAATAGATCCGCGTCGCAGTGTCCCGAAACAGGGGATGGACGATCCCTTCCGTGCCTTCCCCGTCGGTAGCCCAGAATTCCCCCGGCTCCCGCTGCTCGGCCTTATACAACCCGAGATCGAGGCGGTTGACCAGCATGGCGGCCATCACCGGATGATCCAGGAGATAGAGAAAGACCGGTTGCGGCAAAGGCGTACGCTGCGGCCCGACTTTATTGGCGGTGGTGTAATGCGTGACGATCGGCTCAATTCGGCAAGCCCAGGCGACCTCAACTTGGTCCAGCGGAAAGACCACACCGGCATGGTGTACAGGAAGGGAGCAGCGGTCCGATTCAGTTCGCCCGACGGACACAAGGGCCGCCAGCCCGACTGTGAGCACGACCCCGAGCAGGCCGGCTCGTCGGGCGACCGGCCTGAACCTGCTCATGAAGGCCGTTGCGGCACTGAGAGCGTGAGATGAGCGGGATAGAGCTGCCCGGGGTCCTGTCTGAGCCGCGCCTGCCGCAGCAGCGTGTCAACCTGTGGCGTGATGATGCCCTCGAAGGAGACCTGCCCATCGGTGGTGACGACGACCGGCTTCGAGAGATCGACGAGGTCTTCGTTCAGGAACAACGTGTATTGCCGGACACGATCGGTCTTGACCTCAATCCGATTCGGCCCGGACACCTGTGCGATCAGCCTGGCGTAGGTGCGCTGCCGGATACTGTCGTCCCGCTTATCGACTAAGTCCTCTGAAAAGGATGCGATCTGGTCCGTGGCATCGATCCGCACCCAGCCGAACGGCAGCAAATGGCTGGCGTCACGCACCACCGTCAACGCTTTTGGGACGGCTGTCCGCCGCTGATTGTCGAACCACTTCACGAGATCCGGAAGTTCTTCACGGGGGAAAAAGTGGCCCCCCGCCATCGCATGGGTGCGATCATGTTCGCGATAGATATAGGGGTACCCCAGGTTCTTGAGTTCTCCCGCCAGCCTCCGGCTCAGCTCCACCGGCATCACCTGATCCTGCGATCCATGAATGATGTAGGTCGGCGTCGTGCGGAGGTTTTCCAGAAACGGAAACAGCACGTCATCGATCCCGCTGGCCATCGGCGCCAGTCCGGCAAACAGGGGCGCATGATGCATGCCGATCAACCAGGCGCCGATCCCGCCGTTCGACATGCCGCTGAGGAAGATGCGGTTCGGATCGATGCGATACCGCTGTTGCACGGCCTGCACGGTGGCCAACACGAGATCTTCCGCGCGCCGGGTGAACCAGGCGCCGGCCGGATAGGTCGGACAGGCAAGGATGTACGCCTCGCCTAAGCGGGACTTCCATCGATCCAAGTAGGCCTCGCCGGTGAATCCCGCCCCATGGAGACAGACGATCAGGGCATAGTCTTTGGTCGGTTCATAACTCTGGGGGATAGACAGGCTCAACCGATACGGACGTTCGCGAACGACGATCTGCTCATCCGGCAGGAGTCCCACAGGCTGCAACCCGTGAGGCGGACCGTTCCGCAACAGGTCCTGCACGGTCTGCACCGTGGCGTCCGGCCGCTGTACGATCGACGCGAGCAGGGTACGCTGCTGCTCGGCATCCTGAGTCGTGAGATACTGCCAGACCTGCGAGGCCAGATCGGACGAGGAACTCTCGTCAGCGGCCTGGGTGGACGGAATCGAAAGGCCTGCCCACAGCAGGCACGAGAAAAGAAACAGGGAGAATCTGCGTTGGTGAACTCGGCCGACGGGCCGGAAAGAATGTCCCACGACGCTCCTACTGAGTCTCGAAATCCGCCTCTATCAACATATCACGCCCGACCGGCTCGATGCGCACATTCTTCAATGGCACGGCACTCCGGAGTCGGCGCGGGCACTGTCCACCGAAGAGTCCTTTTGCATCCTGCCCCCCGAGCAGCAACGGAGCGACATAACACATCAATCGCTGGGGCAATCCCGCCCGCAGCACGGCCGCGTTCAGGTCGCTGCCGCCTTCGACCAAAACCGTTGTAAGGCCGAGCTGCCCCAGACGCGCCCACAACACCGGCAGGTTCACATGGCCACCGGCTTTCGGCAAGACCAGGACATCGATCCCCCGATCCTTCAACAATTTGATTTTACGCGCCGAAGCTGCCGCTGTCGTCGCAATCAACGTGTGAGCCGTTTGCTGATCCTGCAGCACCTTGGCCTTGAGGGGAATGCGCAATCGACTGTCGACTACAATGCGCAACGGCTGCCGCGGTGCCGGCCTCGGCGGGCCGTCGCCCACCCGCGCGGTCAACTGTGGATTGTCGCGTAACACCGTGCCGATCCCTACCAACACGGCATCCGCATCGGCACGCAATCGATGGGCCTGCTGTCGGGCGGCCACATCCGTAATCCATTGAGACTCGCCGCTCGCAGTCGCGATCTGCCCGTCCAGTGTCATCCCGGCTTTCAGGATGGTAAACGGGCGGCCGGTCCGGATCCAATGGATGTAGCGTTCATTGAGCTGCCTCGCCTCGGCCTCGCAACATCCCACATCGACACGAATTCCAGCCCGCGTCAGCTGCGTAACCCCATTGCCCTTCACCTGCGGGTTGGGATCGACCATGGCCACGACGACGCGGCGGACTCCGGAAGCAACGACCAGGGGAACACAGGGAGGGGTGCGTTTGTTGAGATGACTACAGGGTTCGAGAGTGACGTAGAGGGTGCCGCCTTTGGCCCGTGAGCCGGCCTGACTCAAGGCGATGACTTCGGCATGGGGACCGCCGGCTTTGCGGTGGGAGCCCTGGCCGACGATCCGGCCGCGGTTCACCACCAATGCGCCGACCATGGGATTCGGGCTGGTGGATCCCCGGCCCTTCGCCGCGAGGCGGAGGGCCAGGGTCATGTACTCAAGATCGTGTCGAGTCAACCTCACCGTTTCGTACGCTTGGAGCGACGGACCGCGCGCTTGGCCGCTGGGCGTTTCTTCGCCGGCGCAGGCGTCGCGGCCTTCTTGACCGGTTTGGATTTCGCCATCCGCTTGCTGCTCGGTTGGACTTTCTTCGGCTTGGCCTTTTCCGCTTCTTCCTGCGCCAGCGCCGCCTGCGCCGCAGCCAACCGCGCGATGCCGACCCGATAGGGTGAACAACTCACATAGTCCAGGCCCAGTTGATGACAGAATTCCACGGAGCTGGGATCGCCGCCGTGTTCGCCGCAGATGCCCAACTTGATCGTGGGACGGGTCTTGCGTCCGCCCGTGATGGCCGTGCGCATCAGCGATCCGACGCCTTCCCGGTCCAGCACCGCAAACGGATCGCTGTCGAGGATATTGGCCGTCTTATAGAAATCGATGAACTTCGCGGCGTCGTCGCGGGAGAACCCGAAGGTCGTCTGCGTCAAATCGTTCGTGCCGAAAGAGAAGAACTCGGCCTCCTCCGCGATCCGATCGGCGGTCACGGCGGCGCGCGGCAATTCGATCATGGTCCCGACCAGGTACGACAGTTTCACGCCGTACCGCTTCATCGTGTCCGTGGCCACTTCGCGGACCAGATCCTTCTGCGCTTTCATCTCCGAGACCATGCCGACCAGCGGAATCATGATCTCCGGCACGATCTTGGTGCCTTCCTTCGCCAGTTCGCAGGCCGCTTCGATGATCGCACGGGCCTGCATCTTGGTAATTTCCGGCATCGTGATGCCGAGACGGCAGCCGCGCAGACCCAGCATCGGGTTAAACTCATGCAGCTCTTCCACGCGAGCCAGCAGCCGCTTCTTTTCCTCCAACACCGTCGGCGCGCCGCTGGTCAGTTCAAGCTGGGCGATTTCGACCATCAGGTCTTCACGCTTGGGCAGGAACTCGTGCAGGGGTGGATCGAGCAGACGAATCGTAACGGGATAGCCCTTCATCTCGCGGTATAGGCCGATGAAATCCTGCTTCTGCAGCGGCAGGAGCTGATCCAGATACATTTCCCGTTCTTCACGCTTCCTGGCCAGAATCATCTTCTGCATGATCTGGATACGGTCTTCGGCGAAGAACATATGTTCCGTGCGGCAGAGGCCGATACCTTCAGCGCCGAAGCTGCGCGCGATGCGGGCCTGATCCGGCACATCCGCGTTCGCCCGGACCTTCAGCTTGCGCACGCCGTCGGCCCACTTCAGCACCGACTCGAACAATTGGTACTTCTCGGAAGCCGAAGCCTCCATCTTGCCCTGCAGCACCTGGATGACTTCGGACTCCACGACGGGAATGTCGCCGCCGTACACGTTGCCGGTCGAACCGTTGACCGACAGGTACTCGCCTTCGCGAAACACCTGGGTCCCGATCCGCACCGACTGACTATCCAACACCTCGATCGCTTCACAGCCGGCCACGCAGACTTTGCCCATTTGCCGGGCCACGACGGCCGCGTGGGACGTCATGCCGCCACGCGCAGTCAAAAAACCCAACGCCGCGTTCATGCCGTGAATGTCGTCCGGGCTGGTTTCCTGCCGGACGAGGACCACGCGATTGCCCGCGGCTTTCATCTCAACCGCGCGATCCGCCGTTAACGCAAGTTTTCCGGCAGCGGCGCCGGGACCGGCAGGCAATCCCTTGCCGAGCGGCGTGCAGCGAGATTCTTCCTTCGCATCGAAAATAGGATAGAGGTACTGCGCCAATTGATCGGGGCCGATGCGCTGGAGCGCTTCCTTCCGCGAGATCAAACCTTCCTTCACCATGTCCACCGCGATCCGGACGGCCGCCACACCCGTGCGTTTCCCGACGCGGGTTTGCAGCATATAGAGTTTGCCCTCCTGGATCGTAAACTCCAGGTCGAGCATATCGCGGTAATGGCGTTCGAGTTTTTTGTAAGTCGTTTCGAGATCCCGATATGCCTCCGGCATGAACTTTTCGAGTTCCTTGACGGGCAGCGGGGTCCGGATACCGGCGACGACGTCTTCGCCCTGCGCGTTCGTCAGACATTCGCCGAAGAACTGACGCTGACCGGTGGCGGGATCGCGCGTGAAGGCCACGCCGGTGCCGCTGGTTTCGCCCATGTTGCCGAACACCATGGCGACCACGTTGACCGCCGTGCCCCAGGTTTCTGGAATATTGTAGAGCCGTCGATAGGTCACCGCCCGGGCTCCGTACCAGGATGAAAACACGGCGTTGATCGCCATGCGCAGTTGCTCCAGGGGATCGTCGGGGAAATCCCGCTTGGTCTCTTCCTTCACCAACTCCTTGAAACTGACAACGAGTTCCTTGAGCGCCTTGGCATCGAGGTGCGTGTCCTGCGTCACCCCAAGATCCCGCTTCTTATGCTTGAGAATGTCTTCGAAATGTTCGCGATTGACGCCCATCACGATGCTGCCGAACATACCGATGAAGCGGCGGTAACTGTCCTGCGCAAACCGCTCGTTCTTCGTCTTGAGGGCCAGGCCGTGCACGGTCTTGGTCGTCAAGCCGACGTTCAACACGGTATCCATCATGCCGGGCATGGACGCACGGGCGCCGGAGCGCACGGAGACCAGCAAGGGATTGTCCGGATCGCCGAACCCGGCCTTCATCGAGCGTTCGATCCGCTTCAGGGCGTGCAGCGCTTCGTCCATCATGCCGGGAGGATAGGCCTTGCCGCGTTTGTAGTACTCGACGCAGGCCTCGGTGGAGATCGTAAAGCCGGGGGGCACGGACACTTTCAGGTTCGTCATCTCGGCCAGTCCGGCGCCTTTGCCGCCGAGCAGTTCTTTCATGTTGCCGGTGCCTTCGGCCTTCCCATCCCCGAAATAATAGACGTATTTCTTGGCCACGCGACGCTCTCCTTGTGCTATGAGGTCAATGAGTCGGAACCGAATGGCGGGCGGCGGCTTCCAATCGCAGGCGGTAGCGGTTCACGACGTGCCTGGTCACCCGAATGCCGCACACGATAATCCCCACCACGAACGCGCCGACCGCAAAAAGGCGGTAGTCCACGAACGGTCCATAATCGAAATAGAACTTTCCGTCTGCGCCCTGTTTGAGTTGTGCGTCTTTTTGAAACGTATGGGTCTTCCCGGTCGGATCGGCGAGATTGAGCCACTCCGAGCAGAACTGCACCGGGTTCTCCGAACCGGGGACATGTTGGTAGGCCAGTCGCAAGCAAATGTCTTGTCTGGAGTCATAGATATCCGGTGTCCGCACCAGCCGTTCGAAGTTGACGCCGGTCACCCAGATGCCGAAGAGGAACACCGCGTTGCACACCACCATCATGACGACGCTGATGCCGGACGCAAACCGCCGGACCTTGGTCGCCCTCAATTGGGCCGCGGCACTCGCCTCGGGCGACTCAGGCTGGCTCTCTGACGTAGAGTCCAAACGTTCACCATCCGCTACGTCCCTTGTACCATAATCTGGGAGAAATCAGCGAATGACATGAACAAATCGTCGACGCTCTTCAGGAGAGACAACCGGTTTCCGCGTACCGCCGGATCGTCGGCATTCACCATCACCGCGTTGAAAAAGTCGTCGATCGGACCCTTCATTCGAACCAGCACATCGAGCGCCTGCCCATACTGCCCGCCACGCATGGCCGCCGCATAGTCCTGCTGACTGCTCTGCACGGTCTGATGCAAAGCAGACTCCGCCCCCTCCCGGAAGAGACCGGACTCCACCGGCTTGCGGTCCCACTGTTCCTTCTCGGTCAGCCGGTGGGCACGTTTGAATCCGACGATCAGCGGATCGAACTCCGCCCGCACGGTGATCTGCTGCAACGCCTTCATCTTGTCGAAGAGATCCGTCAGGTCGATGGCCCGGCGATCGGCCGACTTCAACACGGCCTCCATCACATCGTCCCGCAATTGATGCGCGCTCTTTCCGTAGAAACGCACCCGCTCGAACAGAAAACCGATGACATCGGGAGTCCCGCCTTTGCCTGACTGGGGTGCCGCCGCCACATTCTGGCCGCTCAGTACGTCCTGCGCCTCCTGCACAGCTTGGGCGAGATTCAGCCGCAGCTTGCTCTCGATCACGATGCGCACGATGGCCGTGGCATGACGTCTGAGGGCAAAGGGATCTTCGGAGCCGCTCGGGACCAGGCCCACGAGAAAAAATCCTGCGATGCTGTCCAGCCGGTCCGCCAACGACAGCACTTTTCCCGCGAGCGACTCAGGCAACTCCCCTTCCATGGCGCGAGGCATGTACTGTTCACGGATTGCCGCGCTCACCACCGGAGATTCGCCGTCATGTTTGGCATATTCCCCGCCCATCAGGCCCTGCAGGGTCGGAAACTCCCCGACGATACCGGTCAAGAGATCGGCCTTACTGAGTTCCGCCGCGCGCCGGCAATCCTGAACCAGTCGGTCGTCACCGAGTTGCCCGGCCACATGGGCCGCCATCGCGACGACACGTTGCGTTTTCTGATGCAGGCTGCCGAGTTTCTGGTGGAACGTCACCGCCAGCTGTTTCGCGACGCGATCGACCAACGAGGTCTTGCGATCTTCATCGAAGAAGAACTTGGCATCGGCCAGCCGCGCCGCCAGGACCCTCTCGTTCCCTTCGCGAATCAGCTGCATGTTAGACAACTTCATGTTCGTGACGGCGAGGAAATTCGGCAGCAGCGCGCCCTTCTGATCGACCAGGGAGAAATACCCTTGATGCTCCTTCATAGAGGTCATGAGGATTTCTTTCGGGAGCGAGAGATAGTGCGGCTTGAAGGAACCCAGAATCGTCAGCGGAGACTCCACCATGTAGACAGCCTGTTCGAGCAAATCGTCGTCCTGGTGCAGATGGCCGCGGGCTGATTTGGCGAGCGAGGCCAGCTGGTCGAGGATCATCGCGCGCCGCCGCTCCTGATCCACAATCACCCCATGCCGTTCGGTCTCCTTCAAATAATGCGCAATCGACTTCACCGCAAAGCCCTTCGGGCTGGACACCTTGGCGCCCAGCACACGATGGCCGTGACTCAGATTGCCGGCCTTGATCGTGGCGAACTGGATCGGGAGTACCTTCCCGCCGCACAAAGCCACCAGCCAGCGCACCGGCCTGGCGAAGCGTACGCCGGTCTGGTTCCAATGCATGGCTTTGGGAAACGACAGTTTGCCAAGGAGCTGCGGCAAGGCCTGGGTCAGGACCGCCGCCACGGCCTGCCCCTTCTCCTGCTTCACCGCAAAGAGATACTCGCCCTTGGGCGTCTGCCGCACTTGTAAGTCTTCAACGGGAATACCCTGGCCCGCGGCAAAACCCACGGCCGCTCTCGTAGGCTGTCCATTTTGGTCGAAGGCCACCGCCTTAGAAGGCCCCATGGCCTCTTTCACGGCAGACGCTTGTTGCCGGGCCAGTCCTTCGATCAACAGCACCAGCCGCCGCGGAGTGCCCATCGTACGGACGGTGCCATAGGTGAGGCGCAGATCTTTCAGCAGGGTCTCGGCCGATTGCTGCAGAGCGCGCATGGCCGGGGCGACGAACTGATAGGGCAACTCTTCCGTTCCGATTTCCAACAGGAGTTCCGTGGTCGCCGGAGCCTTGGGGGCTTTGGCCACCTTGGAGCGTGAGGCAGTTTTGGTCATGGTCTTTTTTGTCGGCATCGTCAGGTACTGCCTGCGGATTATTTGGTTGGAACGGGTGAATGAGCGCCGGCGCGCTTGCCGGTCCCAGCCGATTGCTTGATCAAGGGATGTCCCATCGCTTCGCGATCGGCCAGGTAGGACTCGGCGCAACGACGGGCCAGCGCCCGCACACGGGCGATATAGGAGGTCCGTTCGGTGACGCTGATCGCCCCGCGGGCATCGAGCAAATTGAACATGTGCGAGGTCTTGATGCAGTAGTCGTAGGCCGGCAACGTCAGCTTCTTGTCCAGCAGCCGCTGGCACTCGCCCTCGAACGCCTGGAAGGTGGCCATCAGCATGGGCACCTCTCCCTCCTCGAAGTTGTAGCGGGAAAACTCGACCTCGCTACGGTGATGCACATCGCCGTAGCTCACACCGTCGGTCCAGGCCAGGTCATACACGTTATCGACCTGCTGCAAATACATCGCAATACGTTCGGTGCCATAGGTGATTTCGCCCGTGATGGGATTCAGCGGAATCCCGCCGATTTCCTGGAAGTAGGTGAACTGGGTAATCTCCATGCCGTCGAGCCGGACTTCCCACCCCAACCCCCAGGCGCCGAGCGTGGGCGACTCCCAATCGTCCTGCACAAACCGGATGTCGTGTTTCTTCGGGTCGATGCCCAGCTGCTTGAGGCTCTCCAGGTAGAGGCCCTGGATATTGTCGGGCGCCGGTTTCAGCACCACCTGATACTGGTAGTAGTGCTGCATGCGGTTGGGATTTTCGCCGTACCGGCCGTCGGTCGGTCGGCGGCAGGCTTGCGGATAGGCGGCGCGCCAGGGCTCCGGACCGAGGGAACGCAGAAATGTGGCCGGATGGAAGGTCCCCGCGCCCATTTCCAAGTCATAGGGTTGATGCACGACACAGCCACGGTCCGCCCAAAAACGATGCAAGGTCAAAATGAGGTCTTGGAAATTCACCGGGTATCCAGATCTAGCAGCAGTCTGCTGGTGATGACGGATGAAAATCAGGCTGAAGCTAGCAAGAACGGTTACAGGGTGTCAAGAAACTGAAGCTCGGATTTCAATGGGTTGCAGGGACGTTTCTGCGTCGGCAGTCACAGGATTCCTCTACCCATCCCGTGGTCAACGTGCTTGAATCACAACACGCGCTGGTTTATTCTTCGAAATCTTGAGCAACTCACTAGACAAAATCTCCCGGCATGAAGTTCTCCAAAAAAAGTGAATATGGCCTCCGGGCACTGCTCGAATTGTGCGAGACCTATGGCGGGCGTGTCCTCCAACGCCATGAAATTGCAGAACGGCAGAATATCCCGGTGGAATTCCTGGAACAGATTCTCCTCGCGTTGAAACGCGCCGGCCTGCTGGCCAGTCGGCGAGGAGTCCGGGGCGGCTATTCCCTTATCAAATCGCCGGAAGAAATCACGCTGGGCCAGGTCATCCGTATCCTGGATGGACCCCTCGCCCCGATCAGCTGCGTCAGCAAGACCGCCTACCAAAAGTGCGCGGACTGTCCCTACGCAGCCAAACCCTCGTGCCCGCTCCAACAGGCCATGGGTGAAGTCCGGGATGCCATTGCCAACATTCTCGACCATTACACGCTCAGTCGATTCGCCCATTCGAAATAGGCAGAAGGAGCCGCGACCCGCTATGACTCGTCAGACACGTACCATTTTTGGCCTTGCACTAGGCGCCTTATTGACCGCGTTCATACTGACAACTGCGCCCGTGCAGGCCGCCGAAACCCGCGATCTCATCCTGGCCGCCTACAGCGTGCCGAAAGAAGCCTACGAACGGCACATCATCCCCGCCTTTCAACGACATTGGAAACAAAAAACCGGGCAGGACGTGCTCGTACGCAGTTCCTACGGAGCCTCCGGCGCCCAGGCTCGCGCCATCATCGGGGGATTCGATGCGGATGTCGCCGTCTTATCGTTGGAAGGTGATGTCGATCAGATCGTCAAGGCCGGATTGATCACCCATGATTGGCGAAAGGCGCCCGACGGGGGCATGATCTCCGCGTCGGTCGTGGTCCTCGGTGTCCGCAAGGGCAATCCCAAAGGCATCAAGGGATGGGACGATGCCGCGCGCCCCGGCGTGGAAGTGCTCTACCCGAATCCCAAGACATCCGGCGGCGCGATGTGGGATGTGATCGCGATTTATGGCGCCGGCCTGAAACTGGCGGAGCAGCGCGCAGGCGGGAAGCCGGTCGCCCCGGATGCGGCGGCCTCGCAGGCCGTGGACCTCCTGACTCGCGTCCAACGGAACGTCAAGGTGATGGACAAGAGCGGCCGGGAATCGGTGACCACGTTCGAGCGCGGCGTCGGCGATGTCATCGTGACTTACGAAAACGAATTGCTGCCGCGTGTGAAGAGCGGACGGCCTTATGAAATCATCGTGCCGGCCGAAACCGTCTGGATCGAAAACCCGGCGGCGGTCGTCGACACCTATGTCGACCGCCACAAGGCCAGGGATCTCGCAGAAGCGTTCGTCGCATTTCTCCACGGACCGGAAGCGCAGGCTGCCTTCGTTGAATTGGGATTTCGCCCGTTGGACAAGAATGCCGGCACCCCTGCCGCCGCGCTCCCGCAACCGGCGCGCCTCTTCACGATTGCAGATCTGGGCGGCTGGGATCAGGTGAGCAACAAGCTGTTCGGCGCGCAAGGCCTCTGGACGAAGATCGTCGAAGACGTGACAAAGAAATAGCAGCCTCCTGAGAACATGATTCGTGAAGAATCATCACGACCACCGATAGGAATGGTGCCTGTCGAACATGCGCGACCGTAACCAGTAAGGTAGAACGCTCGTATGACCGCTCATCTCTTGCTCAGCCTGGCCTTACGATCTGCCGCAGTCGGCTATGTGCTCGTGCTGATTTTCTTGCCCCTCGCGGCGCTGGCACATCAATCGTTCGCGGCCGGATGGGACCGATTCATCCAGGATCTGTCGGCTCCCCAAGCTGCGGCGGCGCTGTGGCTCACCGTGGAAACCGCCGCCATTGCGACCGCCATCAATGCCCTGTTCGGCACCTTGTCGGCACTGGTGCTGGTGCGCTACGAATTCCCCGGCCGGTGGCTCCTCAACGCGCTCGTTGATTTGCCCTTTGCCATCCCAACCTTGGTGGCTGGATTGATGATCGCCGCGATCTATGGACCGACCAGTCTGCTGGGTACCTGGCTTCAACAGGGCGGGATGGCGGTGCTCTACAACCAGCCCGGCATCATCCTGGCCATGGTGTTTGTGACCATGCCGTTTACCATCCGCTCCCTGCAGCCGGTGTTGATGGGACTGGAACGCGATCAGGAGGAAGCAGCCTTCACGTTGGGAGCCAGCCCCTGGATCACCTTCTGGAAGGTCACGGTCCCGTCGATCCTGCCCGGTCTACTCACCGGCGTCTTCCTCACCTTCGTGCGGGCGCTCGGCGAATTCGGATCCATCGTGATCGTGGCGGGCAATATTCCGATGAAGACGCAAGTCGCATCCGTCTATGTCTATGGGGAGATCGAGAGCTACAACCCCCAGGCGGCCACCTCCGTCTCGGTCTTGATTCTACTGATCTCCTTTCTGGTTCTCTTGCTGTTGGAACGGTTGACCCGTCGTCCCGGAGAACGGTTGCCAAGATTGTTTCAAGGGACCCGGCAGAAAGATCGTCGCGACTCCGAGTCAGCGGTGCCGACCGTGGCCATCTGAGCCTATGAATCCGGCAGAATGTGAATTGGTTGTGATGGGAGCATGTGCATGCGTTGGTTGTTGATCGGGATCGTCTGGCTCTATTTTCTGGTTCTGCTGGTCGGACCGATCCTCTATATGGCGAGCCAGAGCTTCAGCGAGGGGCTGACGGCATTCTGGACCGAGATCTCGAGGCCGGAAGCGGTGCACGGCTTCACCCTCACGGCAGAAATCACCCTGATCGTGTTGGTGCTGAACGTGATCTTCGGCACCATGACGGCGATGGTGCTAGCGAGGCAGAGGTTTTGGGGCCGCAGCCTGGTGAGCGGCGTCATCGACCTGCCGTTTGCGGTGTCCCCCGTCATCGCGGGCTTCATGCTCATATTGCTGTTCGGCCCGGACACCGTACTGGGCACGATTTTCGGACAAGCACAGATCAAGGTGTTGTTTGCCCTGCCGGCCATGATTCTCGCGACCCTGTTCGTCACCTTTCCATTTATGGTGCGTGAGCTGACGCCCTTGCTGCAAACACTCGGCACCGAAGAAGAGGAAGCGGCAAGAACGTTGGGGGCCGGTGAATGGCAGGTGTTTCTCAAGGTCACCCTACCGGCTCTCCGATGGGGCCTGGTCTATGGAGCGACTCTCACCGTGGCGCGGGCAATCGGCGAATTCGGAGCCGTCCTCGTGGTGTCGGGGAATATTTTGTTGCTCACGCAGACCGCCACGTTGCACATTTATCAAAGTTACGTCGATTTCAATTATGTGGCGGCAAACGCCGTCGCATTGACCCTGTTGGCCGTCTCCTTTGCGATCCTGACCGTGCTGGAAATCGCCAAGGCGCGGGCGGAAACGACCATCGCGGAAGCGGGAGCGCAGTAACCCAGTGAAGATTGAAGTACGCGGGCTCACGAAGACGTTTGGTTCAGCTACGGCAGTGAGAGGCGTCTCATTCGTTGTCAACGAAGGGGAATTGCTCGGTCTGCTCGGACCCAGCGGCAGCGGAAAAACGACCGTGCTGCGATTGATCGCCGGCCTGGAAGTTCCGACCGCCGGCGACATCTTCATCGACGGCAAACGGGTGAACGACCTCACCGTGCAGGAACGCAACATCGGCTTCGTCTTCCAGCACTACGCTCTGTTCAAACATCTGACCGTCTTCGACAACATCGCCTTCGGGCTCAAAATCAAAAAGTGGAACCGGCGTGACATCGAACAGCGCGTCACGGAACTGCTCGCGCTCATGAGTCTCGATGGACTGGACGGTCGGTATCCGCATCAACTATCCGGCGGCCAACGGCAGCGTGTCGCCATCGCCCGCGCGCTGGCCCCGCGACCGTCGGTGCTGTTGATGGACGAACCGTTCGGGGCCGTCGATGCGAAGGTGCGTCAGGAGTTGCGCGAGTGGCTCATCCGCCTGCACACCGACCTGAACGTCACCAGCCTGTTCGTGACACACGATCAGGAAGAGGCGATGGAAGTGTCCGGGCGTATCATCGTGTTCTCCAAAGGCAAGCTGGAGCAGGCCGGATCTCCCGCTGATGTGTATGAAGAACCCGCCACTGAGTTTGTCGCCCGCTTCATCGGTTCGATGAATATCGTGGCCGGCGTTGTGCGGCGCGGGCAGGTCCAGGTCGGCTCGCTCGAATTCCCTGCCCCCGGCTTTTCCGACGGTCAGACGCTGCAAGTGGGATTTCGGCCCTACTACGTGAAGGTGGCGGAAGATCCAGCGCGGTATCGTCAGCAGGCAAAACTCCGGCACATCTACTTCCTCGGCGTGGCCTACCGGCTCGAAATCGAAACCCCGGACGGACTCATCCTCCGCTCCCGCATGAACAAGGAAGAATTCCGGCGCTGCCGTTTCACCGTGGGGCAAGCCGTCTCCTTCGCCGTCACGCATTTCCGCATTCTTCCCCAGGAAGGCACGAGCCCTTCGCCGGGCACCGAAGCGGGCATTCCCATCACCGGGCCCCTGACGCCGTAAATCGTCGGCCTCACTCCGACCCGATCAATATCGCTGTACTTCGTTCGCTGTTCTGCCGGCAGCACCGCCCCGCTGCCTCGTTCACTCGTTCTCTGTCGGTTTCACCCCGCACCCTCTCTCGCCTGTGTCAGCCTGCGGCACCTGCCCGACCATCGCTGTCGTACCCCTGACACAGAATTCATCTCTCCGGAGTCACTACGTAGCATCCGTTTACCTTTTCTCCGGGCCGCCGTCTTACTCTATGACAGGTTGATTGGAGCGTGCCGTCGGATGAGAGAGCCGGAGCGGCATCCTCCAAAAACAACCACCGATCGCACCAGCACCACACTCTCTCACAAAAGGAGGAGTCATGATGAATCACACGATGCTGAAAGCAGGATTGATCGCCGGCCTGGTTGTAGCCGTCACGGCACCGGCAGTGATCCCGTCGATCGCACTCGCGCAACTCGACATTCGGCAGGAAAATCGCCGCGCCGACCGGCAGCAAGACCGGCAAAATGATCGCCGGGAAGACAGACAACAGGATCGACGAGCTGATCGACAGCAGGATCGGCAACTGGATCGACAGCAGGATCGCCGGGTGGATCACCAGCTGGACCGGCAGCATGTGCGTCAAGAAGACCGCCGCGCCGATCGTGGAGCCCGCTTCCGTTAAAACTCACCCCCCACTCACAAACGGCGTCAGGGCCTCTCCCTGGCGCCGTTTTCTTATGCGTCTCAGACACACCGCGAGGCAACTCGTCCCGAGGTTCCTCCCGAGAGCTGCGACGCTCGACCTCGGAACAAGACCTCAAACGGCCACTAATAAGAAGGGCCACTCCATCAGGAGCAGCCCTTTACCTATCCACTTTCATTCGATGCGTTGTCAGTGATCCCGACCGCCGTGTCCGCCCCCGCCTCGCTCGGGACGCCCTCCACGATCAGAACCACCGCCACGGTCTCCGCCGCCGCTCCCGCGATCGTCTCTTATGCGCTCCCCATGATCGGCATTTCCTCCGCGGTCACCATGATCGCCGCCGCCGGAATCGCCATGCTCATTTCGAAACAGTCGATCTCCCCGTTCGCCACGACGCACTTGTTCACGCAACGTCTGGATGCTGGCACGACCGCTCTGAAACTCACCCCCGCGCCGTTTGATTTCGCGGCTTAGGTCGAGCAACTCCGACGGCTTGTACCCTTGGCGCATCCCTTCGCCGACCAAGGCCGCGCCTTCTTTCGAGGCAATCTTTCCTTCCTTCATCATCGCCAGACTCTTGGCTCCCGCCGCCAACGATTCTTGCGTTACCTTCTGCTTTCCATCCTGCGACAGGCGCGTGAGCTCCCGCACTTCTTCGGGCGTGGCGCCACGTGAAAAGGCTTCCGCCAGGGTTTCGAGGGCAACCCGTCGATTCCCTTCGGCCACCCCGCGCGTGCCGGCCTCTCGCAGCACCTCCTGCGCCGACTCAAAATGCGTGACCATTTGCCGCAGGACCGGATCGATGCGCTTGGGGTCGACCCCTTTGGCCAATCCTTCTTTCACCTTATTCGCCAGCGGCTCAACGGGAAGGCCTCGTTCTCCGGCCTTGTTCACCTGTTCGAGCAACGGGCTCATCTCTTCTGCTGCGAACCCACGCGCCGATCGCAGCCTCGCGATTTCATCACGGTCCTGGATCGAGATCGAATCCGCCCAGGCCGGATCGACTGCGCTGAGACACACCGCCGCTAGAATCATGCCCTTGACCGGGATTCGCATCAGACCATCCCTATGGGACTATCACCACACCGTTGGTGTTCCCGAAACCGTCCGTCACAAAATCTTCCGCTGCCGGAGGCACCACCCACGTTGTTCCATCGACCAGATACATGAACGCATGTTCCCCCTCCGACAATGGGACCACCGCCGACCAGAATCCGTTCGATCCCACCCGGGTCATCACATGCGCCGTAGGCGACCATCCATTGAATGATCCGACGATCGCCACCGACTCTGCCGTCGGCACCGACACCGAAAACCGCACTCCGCCTGAGACAGACTTGGGCAATTCCGGTATGTGTGTCGCCGCACAAGCTGAGAGCCAGATCAGAACGGTCAGACTCAGAATGGTCCGCATCACAATCCGCATCGTACGTAGAGTACCGAAGCGCTGAGAGTGATGCAAGCGTATGGAACAGGTCGCTAGCCCGGACTATTCATGAATACCTGCTCCGTCGTCCGATTCTCTCACCCGGCGTGGCTTTTCTCGTTCGGCCTCCTCGACGGACTGCAAGTACGCCTGCGTCAGCCTCACTTGCGAGAAGCCCCGGCGGGCTTCGGTCTCGAACGCCTCGCGACGGCATTCATGAATAATCCGGGCTAGAGGGTCGTGCCGACATCCAGCACCGCATTCTGGGACCCGAACCCGTCACCCGCATCTTCGGTCGCGAGCGGATCCGCCAGCCATTGTTTGCCGTCGATGACGAACATGTACTGATACCGCCCCGGCTTCAATCGAATCGTCGTCGTCCACACTCCGCCGTCCGACCGTTCCATGCTCGTGCGGCTCGGGTTCCAGCCGTTGAAATCACCGGCGACCGAGACGGACTGCGCCCCCGGCTGCACAAGCACCAGTCGTACGTAGGTAGTCGGCGCCTGGCCCTGCTCGAACGACACCATTTGCGCCGATTGGCCGGTGATCGGCACCTCAACGATCCGCTCAGGCACCAACCGCAACAATCCCGCCACCGCCAGAATCGCCACAGAGGCCGCCACCATGGCGCCGCCCAGATTCCATTGCAACGTGCGAGGCGCGGTCACGAGCGCCACAAGCCGATCGAGGCTCCCCTTCGGCTCGGCATCGAGTGTCGCTAACACGCGGGCCGTGAATTGCTTCGACGGGGCGATCCGCGGGAGGCGCCCGGCCTCCGCAACCACCATCTCAAGATTCAACCACTCACGACGCAATCTCGGATCGGCATCCACCTGTTCAAGAAACTGGACGCGCTCGTCCGGCGTCAGATCCTGATCGAGAAACCGTTGAATCAACAGGTCTTGATCATCCATGCTTCACCTCGACACCGGGGACTGCCTGTTATTCCACTCCGACAACTCACGACTCAACTGAACGCGCCCTTTATAGACCCGCATTTTCAAGGTATCGGCATTGACGCCGAGCAACTCCTGCATCTCTTCGTAACTCAGCCCTTCGACATGTTTCAACACAAAGGCCTCTCGATACAGCGGAGGAAGACGCTGGATGGCTCCATCCAAGTGCCGCGCCACCTGCTGCTGAGACAGGAGCCGCTCCGGCGTATGATTCTCGACCACTTGAGCCGCCACCGTCTCATCTCCATCAAGCTCGACCGGAATGGGATGCTTCGCGCGTAGCCAGTCCTTGCACTTGTTCGCGGCGATCCGATAGAGCCAGGTCGAAAACTTCGAATCGGCTCGAAACGTCGGCAGCGCCTTGAACGCCGCCAGAAACGCATCTTGGGCCAGGTCCTCTGCATCGGCACGATTCCCCACCATCCGGTAGGCCAGGTTCACAATCACCCCGGCATACCGATCGACGAGTTGCCCGAAGGCTTCGTGATCCTGCGTCTGACTTCGGGCAATGAGCCTCGCTTCATCGCCCCCCGCATGTGGCTCAACCGGCATGTCCACCATTTCGTGTCAGCCCGGCCGCCACCCCCTGAGTCCTGCTACCCACTATGACGAGCCGCCAGGCAATTCGTAAACAGGCACCAACCCCGCTCAGAAGCGGTAACTGGCGCCGACGGAAAACGCATAGTCCGGAGCTCCATTGGAGACACCGACGGTCACGCCGCTGTTCAGTCGCCATGCGGATGAAACCGTATAGTTCATCGCGAAGAAAAAGTCGCGCGCATTCACAAATCCCGGCACGATGGCGCGGTACTCCTCGAAATAGACACTGGCCAGGAGATCCCTGGTCACAAAGTATCCCGTCCCCACATCGTACCAATGCTGATTCTGGAATTGGAGTCCGTCCGGATCGCCGATGATGTTGTACCCGGCATCCAAGAATGCAATCCAGTACTCCCCGAACATCTTGGACATCTCGACGCCGAAGCCGTAGTCCAATGCGCCGGTCCCCAAACCCTGTTGCTCATTGGCCGTAGGCAGCTTGACCCGTGCCGTCAGGGCAATCAGCGGCAGCGCGTCCCCTTCCTCAACAACATAATACCGGCCTTTGATGATCACATCGCCGAGACCGGATGTCGTCACCTTCTGCCCCGGCGCGCGAGTCGTGAGACCGCAGACCCGGTCCTTCCCGGACCCGGACTGTCCCTTTCCGCTGCACCCGCCATCGTCATTCGTGCCGCTTCCACTTCCACTGGACCCGCTCTTCGGATTGTCATCAACCCGCGTGGCAGTCCCGCCGACGATGGTCGTCCGACCATCAGTGGTCGAGGTGACAAACGGAACCACGACTGTAATATCACCATCCTTGAACAGACGGCGCAAGGATAACGGTGCATACAAAAAGCTGCTGGTCGAACTGGTCCCGAAATTTCCAGTGGAATAACTGGGCGTGAATCCTATCTGCCAATTCCGATCGGGCGACTGGGGGCCTTGATCTGTCTTCTCTGCTGCACCTCCGATGGTCGCAATTCCGAGGAGGCACAACACGACCCCTATCACTCGACTGCTCCACACACCCATCCCGATGCCTCCTACTTCTGCCTGCGTCATGCGCCGACTTGTTTCAAATTACGTATTCTCGCGTGGGGCCTGATGGCCAGAACCTACCCGATCTCTCACCATCCTTCAAGCCGTTGGTAGGCAGGGAAGATGCGTAGAGCGATGCGGCCACTTGCCCGCACCGCTCCACACTCGGTCGGATCACCATGCGAGCGGAGTCCCCCGAGACAGGCAGCTAATTTCGCCCCGACCGTTCCGGTCTCTCGGGACGTTCCGGTCGTTGCGGGCGCTCGGGGCGCTGAGGCCGTTCGACTCGCTCGGCACGATTTCCCCGCTCCATCTGAACCGCACGGGCATTGTCGCGTCCCTGCCGGCCATGGTCATCGGCAACGTGATCAGCCCGATCAAGCCCTCGAAGTTCTCCACCGCTATTGGCCCGACGATCTTCCCGTCGATCTACCTGCCGATCCTCACGTCGATCTTCTCTTCGATCCAATTGGCGATCTTCTCTTCGATCTTCTCGGCGGTCCAGTAGCCGGTCTTCCCGGCGGTCGGCCCGTCGGTCTTCCTGTCGCACATCTCCTACCTGTGCCACCCGGACGTCATCCCAGCCCCGACGGCGATGGTTGTCTTCTCTTCCCGATCCACTGTTGATCGAGCCGGGTCCGCTGTTCAACGAGCCTGGGCCGCGATTGTCGCCACCGCTTCGATCTTGACTACCCCTCAGCATCTCCCCGTCTTCGAGCACATATGCCTGGCCAACTCCCCCCGCAACCATCCCCACCAGCACCGCGACTCTCACCATGTGTTTCGCCATACTCATACGCCGACTCCTTATGATTGTGTTACGACGCACTCCCGCCCCTTCGCACCATGTAATTTACAAACTGTGGCCCCCTGCAGACACATCGCGCAGTGCTCCGGTGGATTTCGGCCCCTCGGGCAGGATATCCGCCGTCCAGGACACGTGCGAGGGACACCATTGCCAGACACCCAAGGTCACAATCCGGGTGAGCCCGGCCGGAATGCAGGCTGCTCGACTGACCGAAACCTCTCGATTGACCACCCTGGTACTGTCACCGCAACGGCCGAGATAGGGCTCACTGCTGACTTTATTGAGATCAAAATGCGGGACAAAAAAGGCCACCACAGGAAGAGGCAGCACAGCCACCGACGAATTGTCCGCCCATTCACTGCCCGCGCAGTGTCGTTCAGTCGCCACAGGCCGCTTCATCTCGTCATGAATCAACGTCGTCGTACAGCCTGACAGCCCCAGGACCAGGGCCAACAACAGAGACATGGTTTTTGATTGTGGCATCGGCATCCCCCCTTCATTGATCGTCTGTTGGTTAGACGCAATAGGGGCGAAAAAGTAAACGTGCAGGAATTCGCCGAAGTACGGGGGAGTCGAATGGGCATGAGGTTGGAGGGGACGACCACTATCGGCGCGAAACAACCGATAGCGGGTTGGAGCAGGGGCCTAGGCATCCACCTAGCAGGAGAAACATCAACCGACCGCTCTCAGCTCGCGAGTGACGCCTACCAACATACGTCCCAACTACAAATATGTCTCCGCGCGAGGCCTGGATGGAATCGGCTACGACCGTGTTTTGAGATGGAGCAGTGTCGCACCTGGAAACGGCACGGTGAACAGTCTTTCCCCCTCTCCTTGAATGGGTTCAACCAAGATTGCCCTTCGTGCCTCCACATCGATCCATTCCACCGTGAACGAGCCCACCACGCCGTTGAGGTTGAGCGTCACGGGGCGGGCACCGTTGTCGTCGGTTGATGGAGCTGAAGCGCTACCGGCAGGGATAGAGACAAGGTACTCCCGCCCCGGCCCTGCAAGACAATAACCGGTCGAAGCCACATCTCCGCGTGGAATGGCACGCCGCAGATCCAGTGTTGTTGCCCAACGACGAGCCTCACCCATGGCGACCCGTGCACGCTCATGCTGGGGTTCGTTCCGCACCGGCTCCCCGATGGTCAACTCGTGCGGAGCATCCAACGGATCCATGTAGATGGGATTGTACCCGCGAAAGAAGCTTTCCCACACAAAGTCCTGATCACCTCCGATCCCGTGAATGTGATCGGTGTCGAGAAGGATGACCTTGCGGCCGTCGGCTGTGGGAGGATTGCGGGCATATTTCGTATAACCGCCGGGGGAGATCCAGTCAGCCGGGCTATCGAACAGGGCCGTATTGTCGCCGCCGCCGAACTCGCCGAGTTGAAAAAACGTCATCCCGACAGGGTGCGCCACATACTGATGTTCACGCTCATACTGTTGAATGAAACGAATGAGATGGTATTGCCACGACGCGGACTCCGGAATGGCCTCGTTCACCACCTCATACAACACATTATCCATATCGCGCAGCGTATCCAGCACCCGCCCCACATAGGCCTCTTGCGCGCTCAACACCCACGCCGATGGCGACCGATGCACTTCTTTCCCGACCCCATCCCGATCCTCGTCCCCGCCGATGCCGTTCACATTGTTGTTGCCATTCAACGGATGCGCCTTCCACGCATGCGGTTCCACCACACTGAAGCCTTGAAACAGCATGACGGAGACATAGTACCCACGTTGCCCGGCTTGCTGCACTCTCGCCCTGAGTCGCTCAAAATAGACTGGATTGAATCGGGTAAGATCCAGGCGCGGCCCACCGTCCGACGCCACACCCGGACCGGTTCGGAGATACGGAAGCGGGGTCACCGGATTGTCCTGAGCGGGAGGCTGCAGGAGCCACCCTGCATCGGAACGGGTCGATTCACCCACCCACATGCGAATGAAGTTATGGTGCCGGGCCGTCAACCGATCGAGATACGCCTGATAGTTGAACGCGGCCGTGACATCCTGAAAGTTTTCCCAGGAATGGGATCCCGTCAGGTAGACGATCCGATTCTCGGAGTCCGCAAAGTATCGGGGATTGTCGCTGGACACCCGGAGTGGCCCGCGCGTCGGAAGCGGCGCAAGGTCACCCCCGGCCCGGACCTCGGTTTCGCCGACTGTCCAGGCCGACATGATGGTCACGAGAGCAGTCAGCAGGCACAATCGGTTCACAATGTTCCTCCGCCCTTTCGCCCATCGGCGCATCACCGGAATCGTTCTAGGTCATCGCATACGCGAAGAATGGTAAAGGGAATTAGTAGTACGCAATGCTGCGCTCTCTGACGGAAGATTGTTTGAGCGTCTCGCGGCCATCAGCCACCTCCCACCACTGCAACGTTTCCTTGATCCAATTCCCCACGGCGTCGTATTCGTAGCGGTAGACTTTTCGATCCGTGGCCTGTCCCTTGGCATTGAAGATGCGTTCTTCGTTCTGATTGCCCTGTTCGTCGTACCGAAACTCCGAGCGACCCTGTGGTCGGCTCAGGAGATCGGACACCACTTTCTCGCGAACATACCCCTGCTCGTCATAGACGATGGCGACTTCATACCCGGTATCGAACTGATCGGTCATGCCAACCTGAGTCCCGGCTGCATTGTAGTGATAGTTTCGTTCGAACCGCTCACGCACCAGCCGTCCGGCACTGTCGAAGGCATAGAGATTTCGATTGATCACTTGCACGCCATTGAAGTGAAGCCCTCTGATCGGCCGATGTGCTTCGTCGTATTCATACAGGGAGACGTTCTCAAACGTGCCGTCGCCCCAGGCCGAGAGTTCGGCGGAGCGATTCCCGCGATCATCATAGACCGAGCGGGTTTCCTTCACGAGCTCGCCTCGCGCATCGTGCACCGCCTCGGCAATCCGCCTGTCTGTCTGGTCATAACTATAGACGAATCGCAACGGCCACAAACCCTGAGACGTCTCCCTGCCTCCCTGAATGCGCTCGATGAGACGACCGCGTGGATCATAGCGATCGGTTTGCACCAGCAGGCTCTCTCTGGTTTCGACGGACTGGACAGGGCCCAGCAGCCCGTCCTCCTCCCGATCGGAGAGCTCCGCAGAGAAGGACGGGATGACAGAACCAATAGTGAGACGAGTAATGAAGAAGATGAAGAATAGGAAGAAGAACAAGCCCGGAATGGCCCGGCTGTGCCACGTCACGATGTCGGCCTGATCAGGCAAAACGCAGGACGCTGATCGTGTGAACAGACCCCCTGGCCCCCTAGTCGACAGAGGCCAATGACCCCAGAATATGATACCCCCCATCGACGTAGATCACCTCTCCGGTGATACCGCGCCCCAACGGACTCACGAGGAACAAGGCCGTATCGCCGACCTCGCCCTGCTCCGTCGCCCGCCGTAGCGGAGCGAATGCGCGATGGTGATCGACCATCTTACTGATACCGGACACGCCACGCGCCGCCAATGTCTTGATCGGCCCGGCGGAGACGGCATTGACCCGGATGTTCTTCGGCCCCAGATCGTGCGCCAGATACCGGACCGTCGCTTCAAGCGCCGCCTTGGCCACACCCATGACATTGTAATGCGGCACCACCCGCTCGCTGCCGAGATAGGTCAGCGTCACGACCGATCCGCCTTCCGTCATCAGCGGCATCGCCGCCCGCGTGACGGCCACGAGGGAGTAGGCGCTGACATCCAGGGCCGTCGCAAATCCTTGACGGGTGGTATTCACGAATTCTCCGGTGAGCTCTTCCCGCGGAGCAAAGGCCAGGGAATGCACCAGAAAGTCCAACCGCCCCAGCTTCTCAGCGGCCTGTTTCATCATCGCATCGATCTGACTGTCGTCTCCGACATCGCACACGCAAGCCGACGCGCCGGGCAGGGTCTGCACCAACTCTTCGACGTTTTCACGCAACCGTTCGTTCTGATAACTGAACAGCATCTGCGCGCCTTCTCGCGCCGCAGCCTGCGCGATCGCCCAGGCGATGCTGTGCTTGTTGGCCACACCGATGATCAGACCCTTTTTCCCTTCTAACAACATACCGGCTCCTGCTCCTTCAATGAAATGACACTGTGTCGGGCGCTGAACATACCATGATTCGCCCCGGGAGTGAATCGCCCTCTCGCCATAAAGACCGGCCATACCCTCTTGCTCATGCCACAGGCCGACAGCAAAACAAACGCCCCTGCGACGTTCGCGCGCGGGCACGTTCTCCGACATCCCTCACAACTTCTTTCTGACGTCCTTCCACTCGTTTGCCGCTTTGGCCTTTCGCGGCATCTCGCCTTTGGGCAACTCCGGGACCACCACCACCACCTCGAATCGATGTTGCAGCAGCATTTCTGCAGACGACCGCGTGCGGACGATGCCGGTTTTCAGCGTCGCCCAGCCGCCCTGCTTGAAGGTCTCCAGCGTGGCGCCCAGACCTTCCGCCGGCGGCGCCACAAAGCCGGACGGAAATTTGTGAGACGCCAACCATCGGCGCACATTCCCGCTCGCGGCAATCTCCTCCGACGGCTGTTCGCCGCCCGTCACATAGACCACGTTGTAGTAATACTGGGTCAGCCGGGACAATTCGTCGGCGGCATCGGACAGGGGCTGCAGGGATGATTCAGCCGCCGTTCCCGTCGAGGCGGACGCGACCGGCTGGATGAGGGCGGCCAGTTCGACGAGGATGATCGGACGCCGGCGCTCCCACACACAGAGCGTCGCGTCACCGGTGTCCGCCGCAACGGACGCCGCGTCATCGACCGAGACCGCAATAGTGTACGTGCCCCGCATCTTCGCGAGGTAATCGAACGAGGCGTGCCCGCTGTCATTAGTTTTGGCCGTCGCCACCGGCTTGCCGTCGATAGACAGGTGCAAGCCAACGCCGCCCCACGGGAAACTTCCCCCTGGAACTTTCCCGCCGAGTTGAGCCTCGATGCGGACCGAGTGATTCGGCAACGTCAAGGCATCATGCACGGTCAGGATACCCTGCACCTTCCCGGCGGCCTCGCTGGTGCCCGCCATGGTCCAGCCGAAGAGCAGCAGCAGGAGAAACATGCGTGACTCGAAACGAAGCCATTTTGCCATGATACGGTCCACGGTCCTTTTCTGCGGACGATCGGCTTGGTCAGGAGAGGAGACCGCGACCACGGCTGACGGTGAGATAGGTATCTCCCATACAAAACAGCACCAGCCCGATCAACGGCACGAGGGCAGCCGAGAACACCACCATCCAGAGAACAATTAGCAGCACTCCGGCCAGGAGCAAAGGACCGCCGCGCTTTTCCCCGATGTAGAGATGTCCGAGTCCCGGCACGAGGGAGAGCGCGGCGGCGCGGCAGGCGTGGGAGGTTTTTTCCAGCGGATCCATGTCATTCAACCGAAAAGGCGACCAGTATGCTGGATCACGACTAGGCCTTCAGCGCCGCCAGCACTTCATCCACATGGCCGGGCACCTTCACTTTCCGGAATAGGGCCTTGATTCGCCCCGTGGCATCGATCACAAACGTGCTCCGTTCAATACCCATATACTTCCGGCCGTACATGCTCTTCTCTTTGTAGACTCCGTAGGCGTTGCAGACCACCGTTTCTTCGTCACTCAACAACGCAAAGGGCAAGCCGTACTTGGCGATAAACTTCTGGTGTGAGGCTTTCCCGTCCTTACTGACTCCAAGCACCACCGCTCCGGCCTTTTTAATCGGCGCGAGGGAATCCCGGAAGTCGCAGGCCTCCTTCGTACAGCCCGAGGTATCGTCCTTCGGATAAAAATAAAGCACCACCTGCTTGCCCTTGAGGCTCTTCAGCGTCACGGTGCTGCCGTCCTGGTCCGGCAAGGAGAAATCCGGCGCCTTCGCCCCCACTTCTAATTCATCTGCCATGTCTCAATCCTCTCCAGTACAAGTCTTCGTGTCACCCGGTCAGCGCGGTCCGCTGCCGATCACCGGACGCTGTGTCCCATAGGGGTGTTCCCTGGGTGGCCCCTTTTGCGCCTGGGGACTGCCGAAGGGGCGTAACGCAGGAGAATCCCAGATCACCTTATCTCCGGGAGCTAAATTCGCCGCCTCGATAAACTCCTGACGAGCCTGGTCCGTTTGCCCCAACGCATTCAGAGCGAGCGCGTAATTGTAGTGGGCCTGGCCTGAATCCGGCGACGCCTTGATGGCCTGCCCGAAAAAATTCTTGGCTTCCGCAACCTGGCCGGCCAGATAGGCTTGCATCCCCTGATTGTTCAGAGCGATGGCGTCAGCCTTAGCCCCATAGACCAATTCCAACGGAACCAGCGGCTGCGGTTTGGAATGGGTACAGGCGGGCAACGACACCGCCAAGACACAAAACA
The DNA here is from genome assembly GCA_024998565.1 of Nitrospira sp. Taxonomy (NCBI): domain Bacteria; kingdom Pseudomonadati; phylum Nitrospirota; class Nitrospiria; order Nitrospirales; family Nitrospiraceae; genus Nitrospira; species Nitrospira sp. The sequence goes on along the minus strand of JACOEM010000003.1, from coordinate 16,101 downwards.
CTATCCATAGAGCAACTCTCATCGCACAACCTCGTCGAAATCGCTCGCCATGCCGGATCAGGGCTTGGCACGCTTTTTTTGTTCTTCTTCAGCTGTTTTCCGATACATCACGTCCCATTCCGGACTCCCCTCCACGATTTGTCGTGAGTAGGACGCCAGCTTGGTCCGTACTTTCTTATCGATCTCCGCTTCCAACAACAACTCTGCGGCCACCACCCGTTTGATCTCGCGCAGCACCTTCCCATCATCCTCAGCAAACCGGCAATGGGGGCTCTTTTTCAAAGCGCCGAGAGCGAGGTGGGCAAGATGGCTGGCTTTATCGTCGCTGATCACGAATTGGACTCCGGTTCTGGGTGAAGGGACTCTGCGCGTTCACATGACGAAGATTCACGCACCCGGCGGCAGCTAGAGAATGATGCCCCGTTCGCGCACCAGCTTCTGCTTGATCATCGTGAACATCTTCTGGTAATCGACCTGTCCCTGCTCGATCTGCCGCTCATAGGGTTGCATCATCCGGCGCACTTCGGCGTTGAGGCGATCTTCGACTGCGAGCTCGTCCGTCATCGTCTGTTCCAACGAATCCCGAAGCGCCTTTCGATCCCCGGTGACCTCCAGGTAGCCCAGCTCGTGGAGCCGCGCAATCACTGATTCCGCCATATGATGGACCCGCTCTTTTGCCAGCCTCATCGCAAAAGACTCTCCGCCGACATAGCATTCATACCATTGCCGTTCACAAGACCCATCCTCATGAACCTATCCGATCGACGGTCCCTGTTCAATCCGTTCGACCCGGATTGTGCTGGCATTCATCGCCTGCCGCAGAGCCGCCGCGTCCCCCACGACACGACCCACCACATTGACCCGGTCGGCCGGAACGGGATCGGCCCCCATGCTCATCGGCGTACGCCCGAAGAAAATGGCCAACACCTGGCCGGCACCCCAGAAGGCTACGTCACCGACTTTGACCTGCGTGGTCGCCGTTTCGCGGTGGTCCTTCACACCGGGAATCTTAAAATAGAACTCTTCGCCCCAGACATTCAATGGTCCTTCAGCGGGCAGCGCCCGGTAGAGTTCTTCAGCCGTTCTCGTGCCCTTTAACTCCGCCTCCAACTGTATCCCGCCGACCTTGATTCGAATACGTTTCGTCGATCCATTCGTGGTCATGTTCCCTCATCTCCACCGTACTACACTGCGCAACTCAAGCACACGAAACTCCGCACCAGTCGCGGACTCTAACTTGTTTATCCCTTGAAATCAAGGCTACAATCCCGGCGAAGGGAGATCGCGACCCGCGTTATGCTGACCTCGACATTCGTCCATCTGAAAGGCATCGGCCCATCGACGGAGCGGCGACTCTGGGAAGGAGGCATCGCCGATTGGACGACCTTTCTCCGCGAGCCGAACCTCCCCGGCATCTCACCCTCGCGCAAAGTCCTGTACGATGTCGACCTCGCATCAGCGCAGGAACAGCTTGAGCGCCGCAATGCCCGATACTTTGCCGACTGCCTGCATACCCGCGATCATTGGCGACTGTTCCGCACCTTCGGCCCACGGGCGCTTTATCTCGACATCGAAACGACCGGACTGTCCGCGCACGAGGGACAGGTGACCATCGTCGGTCTTTACCGCCAGGGGCGTATGCGGACCCTGATCAGCGGTGACGACCTGACGCTTGGCGTGATTCAGGAAGAACTCGACCAAGCCGACTTGCTGATCACGTTTTTCGGCAGCGTGTTCGATATCCCCTACCTCCAAACCTGTTTCAAGGGCCTGCGGGTGTCGATTCCTCACTTCGATCTCTGTTTCGCCGCGAGACGCGTGGGCCTGCAGGGAGGCCTCAAGCACATCGAGCGCGAGTTGGACATCGCGCGGGACTCCGATCTGCTGACACTCGACGGCATGGAAGCCGTTCGTCTCTGGCACCAGTACCGCGCAGGCGACGAGGCAGCGCTGGATCAACTCGTCCGTTATAATGCCGCCGATACCAGAAACCTTGAACCACTGGCGGAGTGGCTGTATGACCAGCTCGCCCTGCGCTACGGTCCACCGTCAATGACGCCGGCCGGATAGCATGAGCACGCAACAGACCAGATGGGCATGGACTGCGTTCGGGCAGACCGACCGCGGGTTGGTCCGTCCCACGAATCAAGACACCTTCCTCGTCGACAACCGCCATCGACTCTGGGCGGTGGCGGACGGGATGGGAGGCCACCCGGGAGGAGATGTGGCGAGCGGTCTCGTGACGGACTCCCTTGCCGAACTTGCGCCGACTCTCGGCGGAATTGCATCTGCCCCCGACCTTCACGAGGAAGAGCGCGCAACCGACCGTCTCACAACCATGGCGGAGCAGGCCCATGCCTCCATCCTCACCCATGCGGCTCAGCACCCGTCGTTATACGGCATGGGAACGACACTCGTGATGGCCCATCTCCTCCCGCTGCCCAAGCCACGCTTACTTGTTTTGAACGTCGGCGACAGCCGGGCCTACCTGGTCAGAGCCGGCACCCTCACGCAACTGACTCGGGACCATACCCTGATTGAAGAGTACGTCCGTGACGGGCGCCTCACACCTGCGCAGGCCGCATGTCACCCGAACCGCCATGTGCTCACCCGCGCCATGGGCCTTGCCCCTCACCTGGAAAGCGACCTGTTCTTCTTCGATCTTCTCGATGGAGACCTCCTGCTGCTCTGCTCAGACGGCCTCACGAAAATGCTGACCGACGAACGCATTCTTCAGACCGTGAGGCCTCATCAGCATATCCCTTCCCTTGCCACCCAGGCACTGATTCACACAGCGCTCGATGCAGGAGGGATCGACAACGTCACCGTGGTGGCTTGCACCATTACTGAGATACCCGATCAGGCAAATATCCATTGACACCAACTCGAAGCACCAGGTAGCCTCGCAGAATTGCCGCCTCGTAAAATCACGAGGCTTTCGTCCACATATTTCCCTATACCCCTATGCACTTTCAGCCCATTGAACGTCGATCCCGCCGTGCCTCGTTGCGGCACTGCCTCTTCATCTGTTCCCTCATGAGCATCCTGGCGGGCTCCCTTGCAGCGGCCAAGGAGCCACTCGATGCAGAAGCCACTCTGCGCCTCATCGTGCAAGCAAACGCCGATCGTGATCTGCCCACTATGTCGAAGTATATGTCTCACGACGCCGACGCCGTCGGCTACACGATCGACGGACACAAATACGTAGGATGGACGGCTTTGGCTACCGACATGCACACCGAGTTCACCTCGGTCGCCAAACTGGAACTTCCCATCACCTACCTGCAATTCTGGCGTAAGGGGGACATCGCCTGGTTCGCGATGGAACTCGACTATATTCGTTATCTCAACGCAACGGACCTGACCCAACGCATGGTGCTTCCACTGCGTGAGACAGGGGTGATGGAGCGAAGGGACGGCACCTGGATCCTCGTGACCTGGCACGAATCCACTAGACAGCCCGACACCGGAATGGGGATCGCCCTGGCCGACCCCGGCACCTTAGTGCGTCGCGTGTCAGACAATCAGGCGCCCGGGCCGAATGGCGCGGACTTGAGCGGCGAATGGGAAGTCACTGAAATCGAAGACAATAAGAAATACGTCGCCACGCTGGACGCGCACGGCAACGGCCCTTACACCTGGCAAGGGGGACAGTTCGCCACCACCAGCTTCAACGACCGGCGCTGGCAGGGGACCTGGAAACAGACCGGCAATGACCGCGAAGGCGCGTTTGAAGTGGTGATCTCGGAGGATGGCACCGAAGCCAAGGGAATCTGGTGGTACGTGCGTGTCGGCACCAGAGACAATATTCCACCCCGGCAACATGGCGGTACTTACCTGTGGAAGCGACTGACCCCGCCCCCGACGGCTCCCTAACGGGTGGGCCTATTTCCCGACATTGTCTCACACACACTCACGGACGGCCGGTCTGTTATAACGAGGAGGGGCTATGAATCGTGCGCTGCTATCGATGGTCATGCTGCTGATGGTCACAAGTACGGTCTACGCCGACGGTGGCCACGATCACCATGCCATTCCAACCATGCCGAGTTTAGGCGACACGAAGATTACCATCGATGATCACACGGTCACTCTCACCTTCGGTCCGGTCGATTTGCCGACCGGTCATGACGGCGATCTGGCATCCAGTATGCCCAAGAAGGTCTTCCAGTTGCCGGACGACACCTACATGATCGGCTATAAGTCCGAGGTCTTCACGAAAGACGGCAAGCCGCTGCCCAAGAATTACCTCCATCACATCCTCATGCTGAACAACGACAAGCCGAGCGTGTCATGCGACGGCGAGCCGTTGTTCTTCGCCGGCGCCGGTTTGGAAATGACGGAAGCACGTTTTCCGGACGGATACGGGGTCAAGCTGGGAAAAGGGCAAAACCTCATGTCCGTTGTGGCGTTCTACCACAAGGCTCCCCCGACAAAAGACGTGATGGCCCGTTTCACGATGTATGTCGCGCCGAAAGGCACGAAGGTGCAGGAAATGGATGTCTACCAGGTCGGGGTCAATATTGTCTGCTACAGCAAGTTCGGCCAGCGTGGCGCGGACCAAACTGACGAAGGCATCGAAATCAAGCCAGGGGTTTCAGTTCTGTCAGCCCCTTTGAAATTCAACATGGACGGCTGCGTCAAATTCGCCTACCCCCATGGCCACGATGAGTTGCTGATGGTTGCCCTGGAGAATAAATCCTCCCGAGAAACCCTCCTGCGAACGGTCCCTGAAGTGGGTGCCGACGGCACGTTTCGTGACTTTCGCCCTCATCAGGTGTACCGGGATGACAAAGGGTTCACGGTAACCAAACGCGACGACTATGAAATGGTGATGGTTCACCACCACCCGCTTCAAAACCCGAATATTCAGCATGGAATGGGAAATTACCTGCTGTATATGACCCCTGGCGTTTGCCCGCAATCTGCCAACACAGCTTCAGCTCGCTAGGCATAGGAGAGTTCCCCGCCCACCGCAGTCCAACGATTGCGGTGGGCATCCCGTTCGTTCCCGAAGCTGCCGCACATCATCCGACCGGCGAAACCCTCGCCCCCACCCCCCTCCCCAACGAGAATTGCACCTTATTCTTGGGGTGTGATCACTTTTGGTTGCTCCGCACAGCACACTCCCCTACTGAAGTACACGCGCCCCCTCAGGCAGCGGGCTGGGATTCTCAATAAGGTGTATGATATTGAACCAGTCATGCACTCCAACCGACTACCTGAGGACACAATCGTCCCTTTGATAGTGAGCGCATGTCCACTTCTGTGCGGTGGTGCAGTTCCAAGCGTCCGCCCGGCGGCATCGAACCAGAATGATCGCACCCCTGCATAGGAAGATGGAATCCTCCATGTCGTCCGCTGAACCGTCCCTCAACATCCTCCTCATCAACGAACAACCGGATGAAATCAAACTGGTGACCTCCAGTCTGAGAGGGTTTTTTTCCGGCTGCCGGATCGAAGCGGGCTATTCATCCGAAGATGCCCTGACATTCAGTCATCAAGGCGAATGGCACATCATCCTCATCGATCACGACTTACGCCCTGAACGCGGTCTCGATATTCTTTCCCGCCTTCGTCGCAATGCTCCCTATGCAGCCATCATCCTCCAAACGAATGAGAGCGATTCCCAAACCGCCGTCCAGGCGCTGCAGAACGGCGCTGACTTCCTCCTGTTCAAACGATCACCCGCCTTTATCACCGAGTTGTTGTTTTCCGTCCAGGAAGCGGTTGAAAAGCGCGACCTCCAAATGAAACTGGACCACACCTTTCAACGGCACCAGCGGTTCATCGAAACACTGAGCGACTTGGTGTACGAACTCGATCGGGACGGTCGCTTTGTCTACGTGGGCACCGCTGTCACCGCCATGCTCGGCTATACTCCCGAGGAGCTTGCCGGACAACACTATTCGCTTCTACTCCCTCCCTTACAATCAGCGACAGGACGCTTTCGCTTGAACGAACGACGGGCCGGCAGCCGCTCTGTACGCAGGCTTGAGCTCACGCTTCATCGGAAAGCCCCTCCTGATGCACCTCCGGCATCAATCACCGTCGAGGTCACAGCCAAGGGGCTCTTCGATTCGGCCAATCGTTACCTCGGCACGATCGGGGTCCTGCGCGATCTTTCACAACAGAAAGCGCAACAGGACCGCCTCACCGAGTTGCAGTCACGCCTCCAGGAAACCACCCGTCAACTCGTGCTTTCCCGGGAGGCAGCCCGGGTATCCCGTCAGCTCCAACAGCCGCTCACCACCCTCCTGCAAGATTCACAGCGCTTACTCAGCTCTATTCAGCACAGCAAGATCGAGCAACATGTCGAAACGATGGTCGAACAGGCGTCGCAGGCCAGCCGACTTGGTCATCAACTGGCTCAAGCCATCTATGCTCCGCCTTTAGAATTTTCCCCCGTCGATCTCCACCATCTTCTTGAGACCGTGGTGCAATCGATCCGGCATGAGACAGAAGGCTCGGGACTCCTCGTGACCACGCACTTGGCTCAACACCGTCCACTCATTCTGGGCTCACCGGGTGCGCTGGAGGATCTCGTGAGAATCCTCCTCAATTATGCACACCAATACACGTCCCGGCCCGACGCGCCCTCTCATCTTCTGCTACAGACGGCGCCGCCGGCCGGAGACGCTCCTTCACTCGTTTCAAGAACGCTTCCGCTGCATTCGACCACCTCGCGCGAGTATGTAAGCTTCACCATCAAGGAAAGCGCCGGACGCACCGCTGCTCCCGTCGGCGAACAGCCAGATTTACGTATTTCTCCCGAGCAATTCTTTCGCGCTCACCACATTGTCCAGGCACATGGTGGCGCCATCGAAATTGGACATGCGGCAGACAGCGGCCTGACCATCACAGTACGAATTCCTGTTTCCGCTCATCTGTTCGCGGACGAAGGCGCTGAATCGCCCGCAGCCCCGCCCGCCACACCCGACCTCGTTCGAGGCCAATCGCAGCCCGTCGCAGGACAACGACCCGACCGACGGCGTTCAGAACGCAAGTTGTTCGCGCTCCCCGTGCAACTATCCGTCGGAGGCACAACTCTTCGAGGCGTCTTACGAAACATGAGTACGGGCGGCGCCCTCCTCACCATCCCTGATCTTTCGGCCTCCATTCATCTACAGCCAGCCTACGTGGTGATCAAAACACCCGTGAGCTTCCTGGAACTTCAGGGCGTCGTACATGAACGACCGGCCGCACTTACGGACCTGCCGCTCACTGCCATCAAGAATTTTGTGATTTCCTTTTCATCGAGCGGCGAGCGCGACCGCAATGTCCTCCGCTCACTTCTGGATGGGCTGCAAGACGGCTCAACAATCGTCACGTTCGAAGGATTGATCCTTCCTTTTTTCACACCCGCCGAACAGAACCCTGACGCCCTTCTCCCCTCCATCACAGCGACGACAGAACGGCGTGAGGCCTCACGGCTACACGCCCCATGCCCGATTCGACTGGTCGGCTCACCAGGCACGCCAACCCGTCCGCTTGGAGTGACGGTCAATCTGAGCCTGGAGGGGGCCTGCATCGAAGTGCCGGGAGGCTACGACTTCCCTGTTGGCCGGCAGATCCTTTACCTGGCACCCCTCGAGCCAAACTCTTCGTCAATCGGCGCCGCCTTGCCTGAGGGTTCTGAAAACCCTTGGCCAGTTCGGATTGTCTGGACAGATCGCGCTCGGACCAGGACAACCTTGAATCCCGCACAGACAGAAGGCATCCGCCGCTATGGAGTGCGCTTTGAGGGTTTATCGCCCGCACAGGAACAGAAACTGCGGGCTCTCATCTCATCGCGGATCGGTACTTCGCAAGAACTCGCCGAACCGCTGGCAGACTCGCCGCTCCTCACCGTTGCACACAATCTACGCAATCGTGAGGGCATCACGATTGCGCTGTGTCAGGATGTTCCGACACGCACAGACGGCCCACAGTACCCGCTGGTGCTGCTCTGTCCGGGGTATGGGACGACTCAGCAGGCCTATGTCGCCCTCGCCTACACACTGGCTGCATGCGGGCTGCAAGTCCTGCGTTATGATCACAGCCGTCACATCGGGCTGAGCGAGGGCGACCCCACACAAACCACGCTCACATCCCTGGAAGACGACCTCGATACCGTGCTGAGCTTTGTGCAGAAAGAGTTCCCCGGAATCCCCCTCACGTTGCTGGCACCGGACCTGCTCGGCCGCATCGCATTGCGGCGCCAAGACTGGCACAGGCGAGTCAACCGGCTCTTACTGCTCAACCCGGCACTCGACATCCGAAATTGCCTGACGAGCCTTCACCAGCGGGATCTGGTAGGTGAACATCTGGCCGGAACCCGGCTCGGGCTCGGCAACCTCATGGGGATTCCACTCGACATCGATCATTTCGTGGCCGACGCCGTGGCCGGTCGATATACAGAGAACACCTCGCTTCAGGAGGACCTTTCGCATTGCGGGACCGACGTGGTTTTTTTGATGACCGGCCCAGGCGCCGCTGAATACCCGACTCCCTCTCCAGCACCGGCACTCGTGGAGGACGCGCTGCATCGGCTCGGATCAAGAGGCAGTCGCGTCATGCTACAAACTCCCCTTCTCCCTGTCGATGCTGTCGCACCAACGGCACTGCTCGCAAGCTGGCAGCGGATCGCGCAGCTCTGCCTTACTTCGGATCGCTTCCCCTCTCCCACCGTCCCGGCGCTCATGGAGATCTCACGCATCACCTCCACCCGTGCACGATTCGAACACGATCGACTCCGCATCAAATATGCCGCCGGAACGGCAGGCCGCGAACGCCTCTGGGCCGCACAGACCGATCTCACACGAAGTTTGGATGAACTCCCCGCGCATTGGCAATATATCGATCAACTGTATCAACTCCTCCAACCGCTCGATGGAGGCCTGACCCTGCTCGATGTCGGATGCGGCATTCATTCATTCGCCAGACTCCTGCTCTTGAACCTTTCCTACCGTCTCCGCGCTCAAACCTGGAACCAGAATCAACCGCTTCGATACATCGGGGTAGACTTCTCAGTGGCTGCGCTGCATGCCGCGCAGGACGCGACGAATGACGCCTTGAAGCACGTGGATCGGCTGTTCTCCGGACGCATCTCCGGGCCGACACCCGTCAGTCAGCAGTGGGTACTGGGTCGATCCGTAGAAACGCTTCCCTTCGCGGACCATTCATTCGATCGCATCGTGGCGAATCTCTCCCTCAGCTTTTCACGATCTCCTCTCCACACGCTTCGTGAACTGTTCCGTGTGCTTCGCCCGGGCGGAAAACTCATCGTGAGCGCCGTCACCCCCTTGGCAGATATGGCCCTCCCCTATCGCTCATCCTTGCAGGAACTCGGCGTCGATGCCTTCTCGGGAGACGCCCGCCTTGCGCTCAATCGTATGGCTCAGTGTTGCGTCGCCCTGCGCGTCGGTCAACTACATGCATTCCAGGAAGATGGCCTGAGCGCCGCCCTCGCCCAAGTCACCTCGACTCCGGCAAGACTCGTGCGTACGTTCTCCGGACAAATTCTGGTCGCTCTCGCCGAAAAACCTGATTCCGCTGGCTGAAAAAATACCTCGCATATATACTTCAGTTACTCACACACGACATGCGGCGCGTTGGATGACACCACGTGCGCGGTGGTGTCCGGGTTGATATTTTCTGCGCAGAACTATGGCACTTCACGAGCACATTCGGCACACTCCTATTCTTTCTCCTTCCGAAGCTCCTATCAGAATGATCGGCGCGTTTGCCGAATCGGTGGGACAGGCCACCGACCTCCCGCAGGTCGGCGAGTGCATCTTGAGAATCCTCAGCGAGCAGTTGCGCTTGCCGGAAGCCGCCATCTGGATACGAGAAGCAGACGGTCAATACCATCTTCTTGCTTCTCTGGGACACCGCACGTTTGCGGCATGGCCGGCAAGCCTGCCGGATAACCACGCCCTTGTCACGAGTCTTTCCGATCGGCTACGCCTGCTCCAATACGACCAGACCTCAGCTTCGCCCGCCGGGTCAGCCATGATGTCGATACAGGCAGCGGTGTGCCTGCCTCTCCGGAACAAGACGCAGTTCCTCGGACTCTGTGCCCTTGGGCCGATCGACACAGACTGTCACCTGGACGAAGAAACCGTGATCATTGCAGAGACCGTCGCGCGTATCGCCTGCAATACCTTGGAGCATCACCTGGCGCAGGACGACCTTCGGCGCTCCTCCACCTTAATGAGACGCACCGATCGGTTGCGCTCATTGGAAATCATGGCGGGCGGATTTGCGCATGAAATTCGTAACCCCCTCACCTCGATCAAGACCTTTATTCAGTTAGCCCCGCAACGCCAACAGGACCCGGTGTTCATTCGTGAATTCAGCCAAGTCGCCATTGAAGACGTCCACCGCATCGAGCGGCTACTGCACGAAATCCTCGACTATGCGAGTTACATGACCCCCCAACCGAGCGACGTGGATCTGAACGAACTAGTCACCTCTTGCCTCGGGTTTGTCTCCTCCACCGCGTCGCACCGAGGAATTCGTCTACACACGACACTGGCCCCTCAGCTGCCCACGCTCTCGCTCGACCGCCAGCAGATCAAACAGGTGCTTTTGAACCTGCTCTTGAATGCGCTCGATGCCATGCCCAACGGCAACGGCGTGATTCAGATCCGCACGCGCGTGCTGCCGCAAGCCGGCCGTACGGCCTGGGTGCAACTGGAGGTCGAGGACGAGGGATGCGGCATCGCCCCGGACCACCTCGAGCATATTTTCGATCCGTTTTTTACGACCAAACATACCAATAGTGCGAGCGATGGGTCCGGCCTTGGTCTGACCACCGCGCATCAAATCGTCCGCGAACATGGCGGCACGCTATTGGTGGAAAGTCGAGTCGGCGCAGGTTCGACGTTTTCCGTGAATCTTCCAGCACCGGATGCACGCACCACAGTTTCAGCCGCACGGGAGTAACATGAAAAAACGGGTACTACTTGTTGATGACGAGCCGCGTGTTCGCGCCTCGCTGAGAACAGTGCTGGAACCGACCTACGAGATTCTTGAAGCGGCGGATGCCGCGGAAGGCCTCAAGAGTTTCAAGCACGATACGCCGGATCTGGTCCTGCTGGACGTGATCCTGCCGGGAACAGACGGCCTGGCGGCGCTCCAGACCATGCGCACCGAAAATCGTGCCGTCCCGGTGATCATGCTGACCGGAACCAAATCGGTCAAGACGGCCGTCGATGCCATGAAACTGGGCGCAGCCGACTATCTCTCTAAGCCGTTCGATGTCGAAGAACTGCAAATCGTCATCGAACGCACGCTGGGCAAACAGGAATTGGAACAAGAGGTTCGTCAACTACGCGCACAGGTGGTCCAACGGTATGCCTTTCACAATCTGATCGGCAAAAGCCCGGCGATGCAGGAAATCTATGCGAAAATCGAGCAAGTGGCCGACAGTCGCACCACCGTTCTGGTCACCGGCGAGAGCGGAACCGGAAAAGAACTCGTCGCCAAGGCCATTCATTACAACAGCGCGCGGCGCGAACGCCCGTTCGTGGCGCTCAATTGCGCGGCCCTACCCGAAACTCTGATCGAAAGCGAACTGTTCGGCCACGAAAAAGGCTCCTTTACCGATGCCACGGCCAGGCGCGTAGGCCAGTTCGAATTGGCGCATACCGGCACGCTTTTTCTCGATGAAATCGGGGACCTCAGCGCGGCGACCCAGGCCAAACTCCTCCGCGTGCTACAGGAACGTGAGTTCACTCGCGTGGGCGGAGTGCAGTCCATCAAGGTGGATGTCCGAATTGTGGCGGCCACCAACAAAAACCTCGATGAGATGGTCCGGAAGAACCAGTTTCGCGAGGACCTGTATTACCGCATCAACGTCATCGCGCTGTATCTACCGCCCCTGCGCGAGCGGGGCGAAGACATCGCCCTCCTGGCCAAACACTTTCTGGCAAAACGTATCGAAGAAGAGAAACGTCCTCCTCAGGAATTCACGAAAGACTCGCTGGAGTTGATCTCGCACTATCCCTGGCCCGGAAACGTCCGCGAGATGGAGAACATCATCGAGCAGGCGTTCATCTGGTCGAAAGGCTCCGATGTCATCACGCCGGAGCACTTACCGAATATCCTGCGAACCGATACACGCTCCACCTCACTCCGGGACGACACCCTGGCGGGGCGATTGTCGCTCGAAAAAGCCGTCATGGAATTCGAGCGTGAAATCATCCTGGATGCACTCAAGCGAACAACGTACGTACAGACCCATGCGGCCGCCATGCTGGGAATCAGCCGCCGCATGCTGAAGTACCGCATGGATACCCTGGGCATCAGCCGGCCCGATAACGGAGTGACTCCCGAGCCTCCACTGACTCAGGAATGACACAGGTGGCGCAACGTGTCCCGCAGCCTGTCTCATTTCCTCAAAGGTGAAATCACTTACATCAAATATCTAGTGGCCTGAATATGCGGGACCTGCTATATATTGGCCGATCAGCACAATCAGGAGCGGTATAGGTTTTGCGTTTATCCTTCAGTAACGCCTGCAATGCACCCGGGAGCGCTCTGGATGGGGACCCATACATCACCTGAATACGTAGGCACGAAACCGTCGGTACTGGTCGTCGATGATGAGACCGGCCCACGGGACGCCCTCAAAGTCATTCTTCGCCCGTTCTTCACCATCCACTCCGCCGACAACGCCAAATCCGCCCTCCGGGTCCTCAAAGATCAGCATATCGACCTCATCACCCTCGATCAAAAACTGCCCGACCGCCAGGGAATCGATCTGCTGCAAGACATCAAGCAGGACTACGCCGACATCGAAGTCATCATCATTACCGGCTATGGCAGTTTGAAGTCTGCGATGGAAGGCATCCGGCACGGCGCAGCGGGATATCTGCTCAAGCCATTCAACGTCACTGAACTGATTACCCTCATCAACCAAACACTCGAGAAAAAGCAGCGGCTGGACTACCTGCGCTCGTTTCTCAAAACATCGACCGCCTTGTGGGGCACGGAACAGGAAGCAGGCCAGGCGTGGAAAGATCTGCAAACCAACTATTTCGCCATCGGCAAATCCGCCCCAGAACTCTCCGCCAATCCAGGCGATGTCACTGCGCTGATCCCCTTGTTATCCGATCTCCTCGAAGCGAAGGACCGCCAACTCCTCAATCACTGCAGCCGCGTCAGCTTTTATGCCTCCCTCCTTGCCAACCAGCTCAACCTGTCCCTTCCCGATCAGAAGGCGCTCGCGCTGGGCGCGTTTCTCCACGATATCGGGAAGATCAGTATTCCCAACTATAAGTATGCAGCCGACGATGACGACAGTATCAAGAACGGGGCGCTCGCCAAAGCATACTCCGAGGCCGGCGCGCGGATGCTATTGCCACTTGAATTTCAGGCCGAGGTGGGACAGATCGTGGCCTATCATCATGAACGATTCGACGGACTGGGCAATCCGCACGGGCTGGAGGGAGAAGGCATTCCGCTCCTGGCACGCATCGTTGCCATCGCCCAAGCCTTCGATAACCTCACGGTTGATATGCCGGGACACCTCCCGATGTCCATCGACGACGCCATCCAGAAGATCGTGCTCCAAGCAGATACTCACTTCGATCCGAAACTGACGAAGCTGTTTGCCCAAGTCGTGCGGGAGTGCAAATCTTCCCTGCCCGCCCTCGCGATCGCGAAAACCTCGCCGACGACCTAGTCCGGTCGCGCCCGTCGTTCCTTCGCGCTGCCGATCATTTCAGCGGCCGCCGCGCGCGCACGGTCGGTCACCGTGACCCCGGCTAACATCCGCGCCACTTCCTCCTCCTGTTCGGACTCGGTGAGCAACCGGACTTGCGTCATAGTGCGCTGCTGACGCACCTGCTTCTCAACCAGGTAATGCGCATGAGCTTGGGACGCGACCTGCGGGAGATGCGTCACACAGAGCACCTGGTGGTGCCGACTGAGATCCCGAAGACGTGTCCCCATCACCTCCGCTACGGCCCCGCCGACGCCGGCATCGACTTCGTCAAAAATCAGCACAGGAACTCGATCGCTCTCGGCCAAAATGGTCTTCAACGCCAACATGACCCGTGAGAGCTCGCCCCCGGAAGCCACTTTGGCAAGCGGCTTGAGTGGCTCACCAGGATTGGCCGAAAACACGAACTCCACGGCCTCGTGCCCCATCTGGCCGTAGGCCGCCTCGCCGGGCAGCGGAACCACCTCCACCGAAAAGCGGGTTCGCTCCATCCGAAGCGCGTTCAACTCTTTCGTCACCTGCGTCGTGAGTTTCTTGGCCGCATCGATTCGCTTGCGGGAAAGGCGCCCGGCGAGTTCAGCCACGCGACGTGCGGCATCCTCCACGGCAGAGGCCAGATCCTGCAGCCTGGTTTCCGCTGTGTCCAATTGGTCGAGCTGGACACGCAGTGACTCCTGCAACACCAGCATGGATTCCAGCGATCCGCCATATTTTTTACTGAGTCGATGCAGCCGATCCAGGCGCTGCTCGATTTCCATCAATCGTGCCGGGTTGGCTTCAACGTGATCACGATAGTGCCGGATCTGGTCGGCCAGGTCCCTCAACGGAACGATGGCGTCTTCTACCACCCGCGTCCATTCGACGGCCGTCTGATCGATCGACACCATCTTCGCGAGCAGTTTTCGCGCGGAAGCCAACAGGCTCAGCACGCCCTGCTCACCCGCGTACAGTAATTCGTGGACTTGGTCGGAAAGGTCGCCCAGTTGTTGACTATGCATCAGGCGCGGACGTTCCTGTTCAAGCCGCGCATCCTCTCCCGCCTCCACTGCGGCATCGGAGATTTCCTGAAATTGAAAACGCAGCAGATCCTCTCGCTCCCGGCGTTGGGCGATGTGCGCCATCAGCGTCTCACGTTCAGCTACCCGCTCCTGCCACGACCGATACGCTGCCTGGTAGTCCTGACGCAGAGCATGAAGTCGGCCGAAGGCATCCAACGCCTCCAACTGAGCCGCGGAGGACAACAGCGATTGCTGCTCGTGCTGGCCATGCACATCCACCAACGCGCCGCCCAGTTCCTCCAGAAGATGAACCGGGCAGAGATTGCCGTTGAGATAGGTCCGGTTGCGGCCCGTCCTGGAAATCACGCGACGGATCACAATGTCCGTCTCACCCGGACGGGCAAATTCCTTGGTCTGGAGCAGATGGAGAAGGGGATGATCTGACGGCAACACAAACGCCGCTTCGAGATCGGCTTCATCGGACTGGGCACGGATCTGATCCGTCGAGGCACGGCCCCCGACCAGGAGCGTCACCGCATCGATGAGGAGAGATTTGCCGGCTCCGGTTTCACCGGTAAACACGATGAAGCCGGAGCCGAAACGGACGGCCAGCTGCTCGATCACGCCGAAATTCGAGATGCGCAGCTCGGTCAGCATGCCGCTGAGGATCAGGCGCTAGGCAGCGCCGGAATGTTGCGCGAGAAGCGAATCGATGATTTCTTTGAACTGGCGCTTCGGACGCGCCCCCACCAGCCGCTCGACCGCTTGACCGTTCTTGAAGAAGAGAATGGTCGGAATGCTCATCACCTGATAGCGCCCGGCAATTTCCGGGTTTTCATCGGTATTGAGCTTACGGACCTTGACCTTGCCGGCATATTCTGTTGCTAATTCATCGACGATCGGCGCGACCATCTGACAAGGCCCGCACCAGACCGCCCAAAAATCCACCATTACTAATTCGGATGCCTTCATGACATCCTCATCCCACGTCGCATCAGTCGCCTTCAACGCATCGCCTGCCACAGTGTCCTCCTTCGCTCGACCTACCCTGTCATCGTTTTTCGATGTGCTGAAGCGGTTCCACACACCGTCCGTCATCCTATAACACGGTTTTGCAGAGAGTCAAATCACGGCCTGTCCCAGTGCCACTCAGCTGGCGCACCCGACCACCAGTCCGTCGGCCTGGCGCGTCGCCACGCATCCTGTTCCTGCCAGAACTGCCTCACCAGGGCCTCATCCAAGCGAGCCGCCATCGCCGCAGTGACGTCAGACTGTCGCTGCACCGCCTGCTGGATCACTTCTTTTGCGATACGCGCGAGCACATCCGGCGGATCAATCAGATCTTCACTCCGTCCGGTCGAGAGATTCAGGTAGAGCTGTTCCACTCGGACC